>CAYQJJ010000248.1:0-4252 GCA_964417745.1 uncultured Wenzhouxiangella sp. | reverse complement strand
CGCAGGCGAGACGTAGCCTTTAACCAAACCCCACCGGCTCGGGTCCCGCCGCGCTCGGCTCTTGGATGAAGCCGAAGCACGCAGGCTTGCGCGAGTTATGACGAGCTCCGCCCGGACCGAGCACTGGAGGGCATCGAGCACCCGATGTCTCTCAAGACAGTGCCCTTCGAGAGTCATCAGATCCTCCCGTCGGTTTGCGGCGGGAGGATCTGAGCTTACCTTCCGATCAGGGCTCGATAAGACTAGCGATATAGTCTGAAAGCATATTGACAGCTTCTGCACAAGTCGAGGCTGTGGCTGAGAGCTCTACCGACCCGACACCAGCGAGGTTCACTGTCGCCGTTGCAGTACAACTGGATTCAAGGACTCCGAACTCATTCGGTGCAATTCTTTGAGAGATATCAACATCGCTGACCTCTACACCAACCACGGCCGCCTCTTCAATCACCCGCGCCTTGAGCAAATTGATCTCGGTCGCATCTGTGAGATTGGCGATTTCCGATTGCAGCGATGCCGTCTCTGATTCCGTAGCAATCAGGTCACGAGCATCTCCACGCTGATCAGCGCCAGCCCAGGCAGCGTTTGCCAAAGCCAGCATCGAAAACACAACAAAAAATTTCCTGAGTGTCATTTGGCACTCCTGTAGATTGATAATGCGACAAGAAGGCGGAACCAAAAACAACTCAGTTCCCCCGCTTACGCCTTCCGCCAAGCGCAGAAATTCTACGCGGTATTGACGCTACAAAAAAAAAGCTGGATTCAACCCCAACGTTGCAGAAATTTTCGGAGCTGGAAGCCCCGGGGAGTAGTATTTCCGGGGTCTGCACGGAGTGTTGCCAACCGGAGCGTAGCTTCACCCTGCGTGAGGATTGGCAACACGAGTACAGGCCGCGGAAGTTCTGCTATACCGAGCAGCTCAGCGGTTACAGCCCGAAAATTTCTGCAACGTTGGGGTAAACTTCGCGGCCATGAAGATCGCAAGCTGGAACGTCAATTCACTCAAGGTCCGCCTCGACCAGGTGCTGGAATGGCTCGACCATCATCAGCCCGACGCGCTGGGTCTGCAGGAGACCAAACTCACCGACGACAAGTTTCCGGTCGAGGCGCTCAATGCCGCCGGTTACCAGGCCGTGTTCACCGGGCAACCGACCTACAACGGCGTGGCGCTACTGACCCGGCAACCAGCGGTTGACCCGGTCAGCACCATCCCCGGCTTCGAGGACGAGCAGAAACGGGTCATCGCGGCCACCGTTGGCGATGTGCGTGTGCTCAACCTCTACGTGGTCAACGGCAAGGCGGTCGGCAGCGACAAGTACGACCACAAGCTCAACTGGCTGGCCGCGGTCACCGAATGGGTGCGCGACGAACTCACGCGCCACGACAAGCTCGTCGTGATGGGGGATTTCAACATCGCGCCCGACGATCGCGACGTCTACGACCCGGAGGCCTGGCACGAAAAGATTCTGTGCTCGACGCCCGAGCGCGCTGCCTACCAGGGCCTGCTCGATCTCGGCCTGCACGACACTTTCCGGCTGTTCGAGCAGCCCGAGTCGGTGTATTCCTGGTGGGATTACCGCGCTGCCGCATTCCGGCGCGGCATGGGGCTTCGCATCGACCTGGTACTGTGCTCAGAGGGCCTGCGCGATGCCTGCACGACCAGCTACGTTGACAAGGAGCCGCGCAAGAACGAACGCCCCTCCGACCACGCACCGGCAGTGGCCGAATTCAGTCGCTGATCACCGCGATTCGTTCCGGGCCGCGCTTGGCCTTGTACAGCGCCTGATCGGCCATCTCGAGCACCTCCTCCCAGGAGGACGGCCGAGTACTGGAGCCAACACCGACACAGATGCTGGCCTGCAGCCCACTGGCAACCTCGTCCAGTTCAAGACCCGTGAGCGCCTGCAACAGCTCTTCGCCACGCCCGCGAGCCACAGCGCTACCAGCGCCCTCGACCAACATGACAAACTCATCGCCCCCGGGACGAAACACTTCGTCACCCGCCCGGCAGGCGCCGGCGATCAACTGGCCGACCGCCTGGAGTACGGCATCTCCGGCCGCGTGCCCGAAACGGTCGTTGATCTGCTTGAACTCGTTGAGATCGATCGCCAGCAAACTCAGGGGCTGTTCATTCTCGCAGGCCCGCTCCAGGGCCCCGTCCAGGCTGCAATACATCGCTCTGCGGTTGGGCAGGCCGGTCAGCGCATCCTCGTAGGCCATGGTATGCAGACGCTTGGCCTGGGCACGAATCTCTTCGGTTCGCTCATCGATCAAGGCTTCCAGCATCTGGTTTCGGGCCGCCAGGCGCTTACGGGCCAGGCCTGCCGTCGCCAGCAGGACCAACAGCAGCAGTGCGACCCAGCCGGTCACGGCCAGCGGCCTCATGTACCAGACGGCCTCAACCTCGAACGCCAGTTCCGCCGGCGGGCTTTCCCTGCCGAACCCATCCCGGGCCTGGACCTGGAAACGATAGCTGCCGCCGGGCAGGTTGGTGAAATCCCGGAATGTCAGTGCAGACCAGTCTGACCACGCGTCATCGAACCCCTGAAGACGGCTGCGCCAGCGAACGCCCTCGGAGAAGTCGAAGCGCGGCCAGGCATAGCGGAAGGTCAGGGAGCTGTCCTCGCGCGCCAGGGACTCACCCGTCAGATTGATCATCCGGCCACCGGCAAGCACCCGGATCCGGGGCGGCTCCAGGACCTCGTACGGGCTCACATCGGCCTCGACCCGGGAAAACTTCAGCCCGCGGCTGTCGTGCATCCAGAACCCGTCTTGCTCGAACAGGTAGCCCTCCGAACTCGAGCTTTCCAGGCGCCGCAGGGGCTCCATGAGCCGGCGAAAAACACCCTGCTCGTCGCGTTCAAGAATCTCACCCCAGCGCGCATCGTCGGTCAGCAGCTGCACGTGAATCCGGCCCTGCGGGTCCTCTCCGGTCCGGTACCAGCCGATCGATCCGTCATGCAGCCGGGACTCGAACTCCTGGTCCGGAACCACCCGTTCGCCGGAATCATCCAGGACCCGGATGCCGAACCGGGTACCGAAACGCAGGCGCCCGCCCAACTGGTAAACCTCGACGTAGTTGCTTTCCCCCATGCCCTCGTCGGCGCCCAGGCGAACAAACTCGGGTGTGGAAGCCTCGCTGCAATCCGGGTCCAGACCGCGAACCCGCCAGGCCGAACCCGCCATCGTGCCCAGCCAGACGGTACCGTCCTCGAGCACCTCGATGCTGCGCACCGTTTCATTGATTTCTGAATAGCGGCGATCGAGCTGGCCGTCGGTTCGCGGACACAAGGACCACAGCCCGCGGGCGTGACCGATCAGCCAGTGCCCGGGGCCATGTCGGGCCAGAACATAGCTGGAGCGGGCATCCAGAATGCGCTCGGACTCCTCGCCCTGAACCAGGTAGACCCCGTCATCGGTTCCGGCCAGCACCCCTTCAGGCTCCAGTGGTGCGTCCAGCTGGCCGATATCCCAGGTCTGGGTGGGCAATGCCGGGTGGGCCTCGAACCGGCGACCGGAAAGCCGCCAGATCCCGGTGGCAGTCGCCGCCCACAGCTGGCCATCGACACGGTGCACCGAGTGGACCAGGTTACGCAGGTTGTGGCGTTCATCAAACAGTCTCAGCGGTCGCTGGATTTCCGCCCGCGCAATTCCAGCCAGGGTTGCCAGCCAGAGACCGCCCTCCCGATCCTCGTGCTGACCCACCACGGTATCCAGGGGAAGGCCATTGACCTGGTCGACCAGGGTGTCCAGGCGCCCCTGGGCGTCGAACACAAAAAGGCCGGCGCGAACCGTACCGATGGCGACACGCCCATCGGCCAGAGTTTCGGCCGAGAAAAACCGGTTGCCACGCAGCAAGTCCAGCGCTTCAGCCCATGAACCATGCGCCGGCAACGGACTGATTTCCGGGCCCTGGCCCGGAACGAAGGTGCCGGAATGGACCAGCCAGCCCTGCTCATCGGCACTCAGCAATCCCTCATGCCCATCTGCCAGGCCAAAGGTCACCGCGCGCGGGTCGACCGCAAGGTCGGAAAGACTTTCGAGGGGTTGAAGCTGGTCACCATCCCAACCCAGCCAACCCTCGCTGCGACTGGTGACCACCAGCCGATCATCGAGGGTCAGGATGCCCAGGAAGTCGGCTGCGCTGCCAGACGCCATGATCTCCAGCGATTCATCGCACCAGCACAGCAGGTAACCACCGCTCTGAAGCCAGAGCTGGTCTTGCCAGACCAGCGAGTTTCGAATGCTCTGCTCG
>CAYQJJ010000247.1:0-4276 GCA_964417745.1 uncultured Wenzhouxiangella sp. | reverse complement strand
CTGTTTGCCAATATCGAGGACCACACCGACAATACAACCCGGTTTCTGGTGCTCGGGCGCGGCCTGTTGCCAGCGTCGGGGGAAGACAAGACCACGCTGCTGGTGGCCGGGCGCGATGGCGCTGGTGCGCTGTTCGGTCTGCTCGAACCGCTGGCCCGCCACGGCATCAACATGAACCGGATCGAGTCCCGGCCGTCCCGGCAGGGGCGCTGGGATTACGTGTTCTTCATCGACGTCGATGGCCATATCGATGACGAGGCACTGGCCGCGGCGCGGGTCGAGCTCGAAAACGAGGCGCGCATGGTCAAGGTTCTGGGCTCCTACCCGCGCGCCGTCATCGGCCGACTTCCCGAGGCCGCGACAGCCGACGAACCCTGATTTTTACCGACGAGACAAGGTCTGTAGTGATGAGCAAGATTTACGACTATTCCAGCCTGGCCGTGCCGGGCGTTCGCGAGCTCACGCCCTACACGCCGGGCAAGCCGATTTCCGAGCTCGAGCGCGAGTACGGCGTGACCGACTCGATCAAGCTCGCCTCCAACGAAAATCCGCTCGGGGCCAGCCCGAAAGCGATCGAGGCGGCGCGCGCCGAGCTCGATGACATCTGGCTCTACCCGGATGCCAACGGTTTTCACCTCAAGCAGGCGCTGGCCGCCCGGCACGATGTGCCCATCGAGGCGATCACGCTGGGCAACGGCTCGAACGATGTGCTGGTGCTGCTGGCCCAGGCGTTTCTGCAGCCCGGTCTGGAATCGGTGTTTTCCCAGTACGCGTTTGCCGTCTATCCGATCGCCACGCAGATGGTCGGTGCCACCGCCCGCATCGTTGATGCACTGCCGGTCGACCACCCCGGCATGCCGCTGGGCCATGACCTGCGCGGGCTGTTCGGGCAGGTCGGCAGCGAAACCCGGGTGGTCTTCGTCGCCAACCCCAACAACCCGACCGGAACCTGGCTGGAGGGCGAGCGACTGAAGGATTTTGTCGGCTCGCTGCCGCCGCACGTGATCTGCGTGGTCGATGAAGCCTATACCGAGTACGCCGAATCCGACACCCTGGGCGATGCCTCGACCTGGCTCGATGAATTTCCCAACCTGGTCGTCACGCGTACCTTCTCCAAGGCCTACGGCCTGGCGGGCCTGCGGGTCGGCTACTGCCTGAGCAATCCGGGGATCGCCGACCTGCTCAACCGGGTACGTCCGGCTTTCAACGTCAATTCGCTGGGTCTGGCCGCGGCGCGCGCGGCGCTGGACGACCATGATTTCATCGAACGCACGCGCCGGACCAACAGCGAAGGCCACGCCCGGCTTTCGCGCGGGCTCGAGGATCTCGGCGCGCGGGTGATTCCCTCGGCCGCCAATTTCATCCTCGCCGGTTTCGAGGTAAGCGGCGCCGAGCTCAACGAGCGCCTGCTCCGGCAGGGCGTGATCGTCCGCCCGGTCGGCAACTACGGGCTGGAGAACTATCTGCGCATCACCATCGGCACGCCGGAGCAGAACGATCGCGTGCTCGCCGCTCTCGGCTCGGCGCTCGGCTGACATGAAGCTGCGCGTCAGCCCGGCCGGGCAGCCGCTGTCGGGGCACTACACGCCGCCGGGCGACAAGTCGATCTCGCACCGGCTGGCCATCCTCGGCGGGCTGGCTCCCGGTCAGACCCGGATCAGCGGCTACCTCGACAGCGCTGATACCCGGGCCACGCTCGCGGCGATGCAGGCGCTTGGCGCGCAGGTCGAGACCGGCGAGGCGGGGCTGACCATCCGCGGCGGTGAACTGCGTGCGCCAGTCGACGCGCTCGATCTTGGCAACTCCGGTACCGGTCTGCGCTTGCTGTGCGGAGCGCTGGCCGGGCACCCGGCGCTGCTGGGGTCGAAGCTGGTGCTGACCGGTGACCGTTCGCTGATGGCCCGGCCGATGATGCGCATCGCCGAGCCACTCGTGGCCATGGGTGCCGGTATCGGCCTCGATGCCGGTCACGGGCCGGTCGAGCTGACCCCGGCGCGCCTGAAGGGAAGGCGCTATACGCCACCGATGGCCAGCGCCCAGGTCAAGTCGGCCGTGCTGCTTGCCGGCTTGAACGCCGAGGGTGAGACGGTGGTGGTCGAGCCCGGACCGAGCCGGGACCATACCGAGCGCCTGTTGCCGGCTTTCGGCGTGCGTTTGCACGACGGCGAGCCGGGGATCGGATTGTCCGGCGGGCAGGCCATGCGCGCCGGCGGCGATTTTCACGTGCCGGGCGATCCGAGTTCTGCGGCGTTCGCGCTGGTTGCCGGGTTGCTGGTCGAGGGTTCGGCGATCACGCTTGAGAATGTCGGCCTCAACCCGACGCGCGACGGGCTGTTTCGAATTCTTGATGCCATGGGTGCCGAGCTGTCGATCCAGGCCGGTGAGCCGGTCGGTGCCGAGCCGGTCGGCCGGTTGAGCGTGCGCTCGACCCGGCTCGAGGGTATCGAGGTCCCGGTCAGCTGGGTGCCGCTGGCGATCGATGAATTCCCGCTGCTCATGGCACTGGCCGCGGCGGTATCTGGCACCACCTGTATCCGGGGCGCCGAGGAGCTTCGGGTCAAGGAATCCGATCGCATCGCGGTGATGTGCCGGGAGCTCGCCAGGCTGGGCGTGTCGGTAGAGGAGCGTGCCGACGGTGCGATCATCCATGGCGGGACCGTGCGCGGCGGCCGGGTCGACTCGGCCGGTGATCACCGCGTGGCGATGAGCCTGGCCGTACTCGGCCTGGTTGCCGAGGCCCCGGTCGAGATCGACAATGCCCACTGGATCGAGACCAGTTATCCCGGCTTTGTCGACGACCTGCGCTCGCTCGGTGCCGAGCTGGCCTGGCTCGAAGACTGATCGGGCCGGACCGGGCCGACAACCTCCAAAGCAACAGGAAAAGTTCATGAAGCAAGCGAATTCGAGTCACCGGCCGGATATCCCGGTGCTGACGATCGACGGCCCCTCCGGGGCAGGCAAGGGCGCGGTATCGGCGCGCGTGGCCAGCGAGCTGGGCTGGCACCTGCTCGACTCGGGCGCGGTCTATCGCAGCGTTGCACTGGCTGCCCTGGAGCAAGAAATCGATGCCTCCAGCGAAGCCGAGCTGGTCGAACTCTGCGCCGGCCTCGATCTTGCGTTCGTGTCCGGGGAAGACGGCATCGAGGTGGTGATGGGCGGGCGGCCGGTCGAGGATCGGCTGCGCAGCGAGGCGGTCAGCGCGATGAGCTCCCGGGTGGCTGCGCTACCGGCGGTGCGCAAGGCCCTGCTGGCGCTGCAGCGCAGCTTTCGCCAGCCCCCGGGGCTGGTGGCCGACGGACGAGACATGGGCACGGTCGTGTTTCCCGAGGCCCGCTTCAAGGTGTTTTTGTCGGCGAGCGTGGAAGAACGTGCCAATCGCCGGTATAAACAGTTGAAAGACAAGGGGGAAAATGTTAACTTTAGCAGTCTTTTTCGCGATCTTGAGGAACGGGATCGCCGCGACCGCGAGCGGGCCGTTGCACCGACCGTGCCGGCAAGCGACGCACTGGTCATCGACTCGACCGCGCTGAGCCTGGATGAAGTCGTATCCAGTGTTATCAGTCAGGTCCGGGGCGGTCTCGAGGTCTGAATATCGCGAAATCGACAATCCGTTGCCGACGCCCCGACCGGGCGCCGGTGTTTTTCCACGAGTGTCTTGATGATGCAAGACACGGATGACAATAGATCGCGGAGCCGGCCCGGGTCGAATCCGCACAGGATCTTTCAGGAACCAACAACCGTAATGTCCGAAAATTTTGCAGAACTATTTGAACAAAGCCTGACCGAAAAAGACCTTCGCCCCGGCGCGATCGTCATGGGTCGGGTTGTCGAAATCCGCGATGATGCAGTCGTTATCAACGCCGGTCTCAAGTCCGAGGGCATCGTCCCGATTCACCAGTTCGAGAGGCCGGATGGCGAGCTCGAAGTGGAAGTCGGCGACGAAGTCGAGGTTGCGCTCGATGCCGTCGAGGACGGCTTCGGCGAAACCCGGCTGTCGCGCGAAAAAGCCAAGCGCTCGCGCGTCTGGACGGCCCTGGAGAAGGGTTTCGAGGCCGAAGAAAACGTCATTGGACAGATCTCCGGCAAGGTCAAGGGCGGCTTTACCGTCAACATCGATGGCATCCGCGCATTTCTGCCGGGCTCGCTGGTCGACGTGCGGCCCGTTCGTGATCCCGGTTATCTCGAAGGCAAGGATCTGGAATTCAAGATCATCAAGCTGGATCGGCGTCGGAACAACCTGGTGGTCAGCCGCCGCGCGGTGGTGGAACACGAATAC
>CAYQJJ010000246.1:0-4281 GCA_964417745.1 uncultured Wenzhouxiangella sp. | reverse complement strand
GTCCACGGCCGGCACGATCTGCCGTGGCAGGTCGAGCGCAGCGCCTACCGGGTCTGGGTCGCCGAAATAATGCTGCAGCAGACCCGGGTCGCCACCGTGATCGGGTATTTCCAGCGCTTCATCGACCACTTCCCCGACCTCGAAACACTCGCCGAGGCCGATCTCGACGAGGTGCTCGCGCTCTGGTCCGGGCTCGGCTATTACGCCCGCGCCCGCAACCTCCACGCCGCCGCGCGCGAATGCCGGCGCCAGCACGCTGGCAAGCTGCCGTCCGATCCCGAACAGCTCGAGCAACTGCCGGGCATCGGGCGTTCGACGGCCAACGCCATCGCCGCCCAGGCCTTCGGCCAGCGCGCGCCGATCCTCGACGGCAACGTCAAGCGCGTGCTTGCACGCCACGCCGGCATCGACGGCTGGCCCGGGCGCAGCGCGGTGCTGAAAAAACTCTGGGCCGAGGCCGAGGCACGCACTCCCGACGATCGTGCCGCCGATTACACCCAGGCGATCATGGACCTGGGCGCCACGGTCTGCACGCTGACTCACCCCGCCTGTGATGCCTGTCCGGTGGCCGACGACTGCGTGGCACGCCGCGACTCGCGGATTGCCGAACTGCCCGGGAAAAAACCGCACCGGGAACGTCCCCGGCGCGAGTCCAGGCTGCTGATCATCGAGGACGACCAGGGCCGGATCCTGCTCGAGCGCCGCCCGCCCAGCGGCGTGTGGGGCGGTCTGTGGAGCCTGCCGGCCGAGGATCTCGCCGGCACCTTCCGGGTTCGCGAAACACGGCCTGCGCCAGGGCCCATCGAGCACGGCTTCACTCATTTCCAGCTCACGCTTCATTTCCGGCACGTCCTGGCCGAGGCGAAAACGCTGCGCGAAGGTCCCGACACCGCCTGGATGAGCCCGGAGCGCGCACTGGCCTCCGGCCTGCCCCGCCCGATCCGCCAGGTGCTCGAATCAACCTTTCCCACGGCCGTGGAATGAGGCGTGCTGAGCCCGCTCAGATGATCTGCCGGGTGATCGCCTTGAGCACGGCACGGGTGCGGTCGCGGGTATCGAGCTTGGCCAGGATGTCGGAGACATAATTCTTGACCGTGCCCTCGGCCAGAAACACGCTGCGCGCGATCTCCCGGTTGGAATAACCACCGGCCATCAGACGCAGGATTTCAATCTCGCGGGGGCTGAATTGTTCCTTGCCGACGTGGTCGTCGGTGTACTGCAAGCGCTCGCGAACGCGGTCGAAATTCAGTGGCTCGAAGCGCTCACCACCGCCGGCCAGATCGCGCACCGCCGCGGCCAGATCAGCGCTCGAGGCATCCTTGAGCAAAAAGCCGCGGGCCCCGGCCTGGACGGCTTCGAGCATCAGGTCCTCGTCTTCGAAAGTCGTCAGCAACAGCACCGGCACATCGTGGCCGGCCGGCCCGAGGGCACGCGTGAGCGCGATGCCGTCCAGCCCGGGCATGCGGATATCGGACACGATCAGGTCGACCTCTGCGCCGTCGAGCGCATCGAGCAGGGGCTGGCCGGAGTCGGCCTCGACGACGACCTGGATATCGGCAAAGTCATTGAGCACAGCCCGGAGCCCGTCGCGCACCAGCGCCTGGTCCTCGGCCAGGGCAACCCGGATGGTCATGATGTCGCTTCCATCGGAAGCCGCGCATGCAAGCCGAGCCCACCGCCCGGCACCGGCTCGATCTCGAGGCGTCCGCCGAGCGACTCGATGCGCTCGCGCATACCGCACAGACCGTTGCCCGGCTCGATCGGCCACTGCACCCGACCATCGTCGGTGAAATCCAGCACCAGTTCCCCATCCTCGCGCCGCAGCTCGAGCCGGGCACGCCGCGCCTGGCCATGGCGGGCAGCATTGGTCAGGCCTTCCTGGGCCAGCCTGAGCAGCGCCTCGGCCTGCTCGGTTCGCGGCACGCGCAGACCGGTCTCGATGTACGTCTCGAGCCGCGGCCGCGGGAACGGTTCGGCCAGCTGGCGAAACCCTTCGCTCAGATCGATTCCATCGTGATCGCGCAGCTGGCGGACCACGGCCCGCAGGTCGCCGAGCAGTTCACCGGCCAGCCGTTCGGCAACCGCCAGCTCCGCGTCTCCGGACAACTCCGGCCGGTTGCCCAGACGTGACAGGTTGAGCTTGAGCGCGGTGAGCTTGTGGCCGGCGACATCGTGCAGCTCGCGCGACAGGCGCAGGCGCTCCTGGTCGCGCGCGGTCTCGGCCAGCAGCGCGCGGGTCGCCATCAGGTGCGCATTGACCTGCTGCAGCTCGCCGGCCATCGCACTCGACTGCTCGGCGTAGCGCAGCACCAGCACCGCGAATACCTGGAAGGCGCCGAATGCCGCCAGGGTCGGAAACAGGTGCGCCGGCGGCATATCCCAGCGCGTCAGCAACAGCAGTGCAAACAGCGCGTTGAGAGCGATGACCGAAAGCGCAGTGCCGCGCGGACCAAAGCGGTTGGCCAGCATCGAAGCGACCAGGATCAGCAGAATCGGGCTGGTCCCCGAGCGCCCCAGCGCCACCAGTCCGAGCGCGCTGAGCGCGAGCATGGCGAGCGCGGCATCGAAGGCATACGGGGTTTCGGTCTCCTCGATGAGCAGGCACGACAGCCAGGCAACCAGAAACACCAGCAGCAGGGCCTCGGCCTGCCAGCCAAAGCCATCGCCCGGCGCACCGAGCCGGCCGGTCACCGCGCTCCAGACCGCCAGCCAGGCGATATAAGAAGCCAGCGCCAACGGCGCGACAAGCGGCTTCAGGCGTTCGCGATCAATCGAGTTCATGGCGATCCTTATATCCCTCGTGCCGGCCGGAAACAAGCCGGTTGGGCGAAAGTCATGACTTCCGGCACCCCGAAGCGCTGACTTCCGGCACCTGATCGCCGGCCCGCCGACGCCGAACATGAAGCCTGACCCGACAAACCAAGGAAATCGGCAATGGCCCTGACTGACCTGCTTGCAAGCTTCACCCTGCCCCACATTCTTGTCGGCGGCGTCGCGCTCACCGCTTTCTGGATCGGCGCGCTGAGCCCCAAGGGCCGCCCGCTTCACCGCAGCGCCGGGCGGGTGCACCTGCTCGCCATGGTGGCAATCATCATCACCGGCATTCCGCTGACCGCGCTGGTCTACTTCAACGGCCACAGCGTCAGCGCGGTGTTTCTCGGCTACTTGCTGGTGCTGGTCGGCTTCAACAGCCTGGTGGCCTGGCGCGCCATTCGCCAGAAGCGCGATGCCGCGACCTTTTTCCGACCCGGGTTTCTGGCTCTCGCCGTCCTGACCGGCCTGGCCGGGCTGGCAGCCGTAATCATGGGCATCATCGCCAGCGCGCCGATCCTGATCGCCTTCGGCACGGTCGGACCAATCATGGCCTGGCAGATGATCCGGGCCGCCAATCACCCGAACCCGCCCCGCTGGTGGTTGCGCCAGCACATCGGGGCGACCATCGGCAACGGCATCGCCTCGCACATCGCTTTTTTCCAGATCGGCCTGAGCCGCTTTCTCTCCGGGTTCGATGCAGCCATCGTGCTGCAGCTGGCCTGGTTCGGGCCGCTGGTGGTCGGCATACTGGCCGCGACCTGGATGACACGGCGCTACGTCGGAACACGACAGGCCTGAGGTATCATTTCGACCCGTAAAAAGCCCTGGGAACAACGATGAGCCGTACCGTGCACTGCCGCTACCTCGACGAACCGGCCGAAGGACTCGACCGCCAGCCGCTGCCCGGCGAGCTCGGCCAGCGAATCTACGACCAGATTTCCAAACCCGCCTGGCAGAAATGGCTGGCCCACCAGACCATGCTGATCAACGAAAAACGCCTCAGCCCGATTGACCCCGAGCACCGCCGCTACCTCGAAGAACAGGCCGAAGCGTTCCTGTTCGGCGGCGAGGTCGACCAGGCCGAAGGCTACGTCCCGCCCGAGGACTGAGCCGGGTTTTCGACCTCCACCTCGCCGTGCGCGGCCCGGTCGGCGTCGGATCGATCACGCTCGACTCGCACCGCCTCCATGTCCACCGGACGGATGCGGTGGATCCGGCAGCGCTCGGAGCCGACAACGATATGGTCGAAACGATTGACCGTTCCGCCCAGGTGGTTGTCAATGCGAAGCGTGGCGGCAAAGCGTGTTTCGATGCGGCAAGGCGGGCTGAGATCGAACAGGTAGTGCCGCCCGGCACCGAAATCGATGACGACCGAATTATCGCCCACCGGCTGCCAGTCGCGCGGCCGGGCGAAGCGAACCTGATCAACCTCGGTACCGGCATGGCGCAGGTAGACCGAGTCCCGAT
>CAYQJJ010000245.1:0-4289 GCA_964417745.1 uncultured Wenzhouxiangella sp. | reverse complement strand
GTGCTCCTCCCATCCCACCCGCACGGGTTTGGCTTTCCAGGCGATGGCTCGAGCACTTCCTGCAGGCTGGGGGTCGGCTCGGAGCGATCGAAGGCCGGCCGGCAGGGCACAGACTCCGGCTACGCTCCGCCGGTCAGTTCAAGCCGATCGATCCCAGGCCCTGAAGTGGCAGCTGGGTCAGTTCGAGCGAGCCGGCGGGGTCGAAGGTTTCTGAAGCCCGTTGAGCGGAGCCCTGGCGCAGCGCGCGCTTGAGTAGCTGGTCGCTGCGCGGTGAGACGAATTCGACCACGCTGCCATCGTCGAAACGCAGCATCAACACCATCGGAGGCTGCCCGGCCCGTCCCGGGCGGGCCACCACGCCGCTGATGCGCTTGCCCACGATCTGTTCGCGAAATTCCCGGCTGCTGATATCGGCGCTCATTGATCTCTCCTTGAATGTAAACGTTTGTTTCGATGTCGAGTGCTATTCCAGCACGCCGGATTCTCAAAACCTGAGAACGACTTTTCCGGTGTCGCAATGGGGGATTTTCCGAGTCCATGCCGGGATGGTTTGCCGATTCGCTCACCCCGACCGCTGCCTAGACTGGTGCCCAACGTCGGATGCTTTCCGGCGGGACCACAAACCCGAACTTTTGATACAACAGGAGAATCATCATGATCAAACAAACCATCACCGCACTGTTTTTCGCCCTCGCCCTGACCGGCCTGAGCTTCGCCGACACCGAAGCTGTCGACATCAACACTGCCAGTGCCGAGCAACTGGCCGAAGCCCTGCACGGCGTCGGACCGGCCAAGGCGCGCGCCATCGTCGAATATCGCGAGGAAGTCGGCGAGTTCGAGCACATCGATGAGCTGGTCAACGTCAACGGCATTGGCCTGCGCACGGTCGACCGCAACCGCGACACCATCGACCTGGCCGAAAGCGATCGCGAATAAGCCCGACCGTCCCGCGATCATCAACCCCGGTTGCCTGTTGGCAGCCGGGGTTTTTTATTGCTTGAAATCGAAACTTCAGAGGGGCGGGCTGGGGCATCGGCGTGCCACAGGCCGTGCCAATTGCAGAAGTTGGGTTTTCTTTCCTTTTACTACCAACCTTCGCACCGGGTGGTGTCGGGTCGATCGGACCGGAAACGGCATCGGCGGGCTTTCCCGAAATCAGCCGATCCATCTGAGCCACATCTGCTCAGAGAAAGCACAGCAACCTCCTTAGCACGATCCGAAGGGGCAAGGCACTCAGGAGCCCCGGACAGCGCGGCCTCCGAGACTGCCGCTATGCCGTTTCCGGCCCGAGCGACCCGGCATCACCCGGTGCTCCTCCCCCCTTCCGGGTTTGGTGCATTTTTTAGGAGCCAGTTTCTTGAACGACCTGGTAGGTTGTCCGAATGTTAACCCCTGAAATTTGCGGATTCATATCCTGCGCCTCGGAACAGAGACGGGGGAGGCGATTCAGCGCATCGGCATGCGGGAGCTGAAGGCGTGCGCCAGGGTCGAGCGGTCGGTGTGTTCGAGCTCGCCGCCCAGTGGTACGCCCTGGGCCAGGCGGGTCACCCCGACGCCGTGGCGTTCGGCCATCTCCTGCAGGTAATAAGCCGTGGCCTCGCCTTCGACCGTGGTGTTGGTCGCGATGATGATCTCTCGTACACCCTCACCGGAAAGACGCTGCTCGAGCAGGTCCATGCCCAGGTCGTCGGGCCCGATGCCGTCGAGGGGAGAGATCTTGCCGAGCAGCACGAAATAGCGGCCTTCGAAGGCGGTCGCCGCCTCGATGGCCAGCACGTCGGCCGGGCTTTCGACGATGCACAGTACCTCGCCGCTGCGTTGCTCGTTGCGACACACCCGGCACTCCTCCCGGGCGGTGAAATTCCGGCATTTCGCGCAGCGCCGGATGTCGCGCATGGCGGTCTCGAGGACGCGCGCCAGGCGCTGGCCGCCGTCGCGGTCGCGCTCAAGCAGGTGCAGCGCCATGCGCTGCGCACCGCGCGCACCCACGCCGGGCAGACAGCGCAGCGCTTCGAGCAGCTCGTCGAAGGGTTCGGCAGCCACGCGCGACGTTGCCCTATTCAGCCGGTTCGATCAAGGCAGATTGAAGCCCGGCGGCAGTTCCATGCCACCGGTCAGGCCACCGAGTTTTTCCTGGCTGGCCTGCTGGACCCGGTTGACGGCATCGTTGAACGCCGCCGCGGTCAGGTCCTCGATCATCTCCCGATCATCGCCGACGTCGGGGTCGATGCTGACCTTGCGGACCTCGTGCTGGCCGCTCATGGTCACCTTGACCAGGCCGCCCCCGGACTCACCGGTGACTTCCAGATTCGCCAGTTCCTCCTGGGCCTTTTTCATGTTTTCCTGGACTTTTTGCGCCTGCTGCATCAGCTGGCCGATATTGCCTTTCATGATGATCTAGTGACTCCGTGTATTCGTTGGACGGATGGATTCTCTTACCACCTCGGCGCCGAAGCGAGAGCGCAGCTTCTGGACCACCGGGTCGTCATCGATGGCTGCCTCGGCCTCGGCCTGGGTGCGTTCGATCTGGCCCTGTTCGAGCTGGGCCGGCGTGGCCGGGCGTTCGCCGCTACCCGCCTCGGCGGGCTGGATGCCGAGGTTGACCGGGCCACCGAGGTAGTCGGCCAGCGCCCGCTCGAGCCCGGCGCGAAAACGTTCGGTAACCAGCACCATGTCGTCGCGCTCGACGCAAAAAATAATCTGGGGTTCACGGACCTCCTGCACAACCAGCAATCCCGCTACCGTGCGCACCGAGCCGGTTACCGGCAGGCGACCCAGGACTTCCGGCCAGTTCTCGGCCGTGAGGTAGCGCTCGGGACGCCAGCCCTTGCCATCGGCCGTCTCGCTGACCTTCGGCGCCGGCTGCGGTGCGCCCGCTGCCGAGCCGGGCGCGGCCGATGGCGATGCCGATTGAAATGTCGATTGTGATGCCGCCCGCGAAGCCGGCGCGGACGCCGAGGCTCCGGCGCTACCGCCGCGCGGGGCCGACTCGCCGCCGTCGTCGGGCTGAAAAGCCAGCATCCGCATCAGCGTCATCTCGCAGCCGGTGCGCGCGCTGGGTGCGAGTTCCAGGTCGCGCCGGCCGGTCACCGCAATCTGGTAGAACAATTGAACATCTTCCGGGTCGAGCCGGCCGGCCTGGGCGACGAGCTGGTCCCAGTCCGGGCGCGAATCGTCGCGGTAGTCGGGCAGCTGCTGGATCAACGCCACGCGGTGCAGCGCTTCGGCCAGTTCGAGCAACAGCTGCGCCATGTCGCGGGCCTGGGCGAACACCTCGCCGATCGCGGCCAGCGCTCGCGCGGCGTCGCGTTCGGCCAGCGCTTCGAGCAGTTCGTGAACGTGGCGCTGCTCGACGCTGCCGAGCATGTCGCGCACTTCCTCCTCGATCAGGCGCGAGCCCGAGGCCAGCGCCTGGTCGAGCAGGCTCAGCCCGTCGCGCATGCTGCCGTCGGCGGCCCGCGAGAGCAGCGCCACCGCGCCCTCCTCGGCCTCGATGCCCTCGGCTTTCAGAATCCGCTCGATCTGCTCGCCGACCTGCTCGGCCGACAGCCGCCGCAGGTTGAACTGCAGACAGCGCGACAGGATGGTGACCGGGATCTTTTGCGGATCGGTCGTGGCGAGCACGAACTTGACGTGGTCCGGCGGCTCTTCCAGCGTCTTGAGCAAGGCGTTGAAGCTGTGGGTGGAGAGCATGTGGACCTCATCGATGATGTAGACCTTGTAGCGCCCGCGCGCCGGGGCGTATTGCACGTTGTCGAGAATTTCCCGGGTATCGTCGACACGGGTGCGTGAAGCGGCATCGATTTCGAGCAGGTCGACGAAGCGCCCCTCGTCGATCGCCACACAATGCTGGCACACCCCGCAGGGATGGGCGCTGACACCTTCGAGGCAGTTCAGTGACTTGGCCAGAATCCGCGCGATGGTTGTCTTGCCTACGCCACGGGTGCCGGTGAACAGGAATGCATGGTGTACGCGGCCTTCGTCGAGCGAATTGCTCAGCACCCGGACCACGTGCGACTGGCCCACCAGCTCCTCGAAGCCCCGCGGCCGCCATTTTCTCGCCAGAACCTGATAACTCACTGTATTCAAACCTTTTTTAAGTCGAAGCCGACCGGGCTGGTAGTCGGACCAACCCGCCGGTGGCAGTTTACACGATCACCGGAAAAGCGCTGCGCCAGCCGCCCTTGCCGCCGCCCGGCACGCGAAAATACCGTAAACCCCAACGTTGCAGAAATTTTCGGAGCTGGAACCCCCGGGGAGTAGTATTTCCGGGGTCTGCACGGAGTGTT
>CAYQJJ010000244.1:0-4318 GCA_964417745.1 uncultured Wenzhouxiangella sp. | reverse complement strand
CCCTTCAACCTAGCCCTTCAACAGCTTTTCGAGATAGTGGATATTCGTGCCGCCCTCGATGAAGCCTGAGTCGCGCAGCAGGCGCTGGTGCAGGGGGATGTTATGGACCACACCGCGCAGGACCGCCTCGTCGAGTGCCACGCGCATGCGCGCCATGGCCGCTTCCCGGGTTTCACCGTGGGCGATGAGCTTGCCGATCATCGAGTCGTAATTGGGCGGAATGCTGTAGCCGTCGTAGATATGCGAGTCGACCCGGATACCCGGCCCACCCGGAGCGTGGAAGGCCTCGATGGTACCCGGGCGCGGCATGAACCGCTCCGGGTCCTCGGCGTTGATCCGGCACTCCACGGCGTGCCCGCTGATGACCACATCCTTCTGCTCGAACGGCAGTGGCATGCCGGCCGCGGCGAGAATCTGCGCGCGCACCAGGTCGAGCCCGGTCACACATTCGGTGACCGGGTGCTCGACCTGGATCCGGGTATTCATCTCGATGAAGTAGAACTGACCATTCTCGTAGAGAAACTCGAAGGTTCCGGCGCCCAGATAGCCGATGCGACGGCAGGCATCGGTGCAGATACGCCCGATCTCCTCGCGCTCTTCCGGGGTGATGCCCGGCGCCGGCGCCTCCTCGATGACTTTCTGGTGGCGCCGCTGCATCGAGCAATCGCGCTCCCCCAGGTGCACGGCATTGCCGTGCGCGTCGGCGAGCACCTGGACCTCGACGTGGCGCGGGTTGGTCAGGTATTTTTCCATGTAGACCGTGGCGTCCCCGAACCCCGACTGCGCCTCCTGGCGGGTCAGGCTGATCGACTTGATCAGGTCCTCGGCGTGCTCGACCACCCGCATACCGCGCCCACCACCGCCGGCTGCGGCCTTGATGAGCACCGGGTAGCCGATCTCGTCGGCAAGCCGCCGGGAGCGTCTCTCGTCGGCATCCAGCGGTCCGTTCGAACCGGGCACACAGGGCACGCCGGCCTGGGTCATGGCGTTGATGGCCGAGACCTTGTCGCCCATCAGCCGGATGGTCTCGGCGCGCGGGCCAATGAAGGTGAAACCCGACTCCTCGACGCGCTCGGCAAAGTCGGCGTTCTCGGCGAGAAACCCGTAGCCGGGGTGGACCGCTTCGGCGTCGGTGACCTCCATCGCCGCGATGATGGCCGGCACGTTGAGGTAGCTGTGGGTTGCCGAGGCCGGGCCAATACAGACCGACTCGTCGGCCATGCCGACGTGCTTGAGGTTGCGATCGACGGTCGAATGCACCGCCACGGTCCGGATATTCATCGCCTGGCAGGCGCGCAGAATCCGCAGCGCGATTTCGCCCCGGTTGGCGATCAGGATCTTCTTGAACGCAGCCATGGTCAGCTTTTCTTGATCACGAACAGCGGTTCATCGAACTCGACCGGCTTGCCGTCTTCGACCAGCACGGCGACAACCTCGCCCGACCATTCGGCCTCGATCTGATTGAACATCTTCATCGCCTCGATCAGGCACAGGGTATCGCCCTTCTCGACCTTGCTGCCCTCGGTGACGAACGGCTCGGCGTCCGGGTTGGGTGAGGCATAGAAGGTGCCGACCATCGGTGAATGAACGATGTCACCGTCAGGCAGGACAGGCGATTCATCCGCCGCCGGGGCCTCGGCCAGGCCCGGTCCGGCCTGCGCCGGAGCCGCCGCCGGGGCGGGCGCGGCGGCGGGCGCTGCCTGGGCCGCCGGATAATGGCGAATCAGGCGTACCGATTCATCGTTTTCATGAATTTCGATTTCTGCGAGCTGGGATTCTTCCAGCAACTCGATCAGTTTTTTTATTTTTCTTAAGTCCATAATTCCTTGCTCGAAGCTTCCATCCGGTTAACGATTGCCTGCAGCCCCAGAAGATAGGAATCGGCCCCGAATCCGCAGATCGTGCCAACGGCCAGATCGGAAAAGTACGAATGGTGACGAAACGGCTCGCGGCTGTGCGGATTACTGATGTGAATTTCAACAAAAGGCAGGGCGATGGCGCTGAGCGCATCCCGCAACGCAACCGAGGTATGCGTGAAGGCGGCCGGATTGATCAGGATCCAGCCCGTGCCATCGGTCGCGGCGGCATGGATGCGCGCGATCAACTCGTGCTCGGCGTTGGACTGGAAGGTCGCCAGTTCGATCCCGCAGTCGCCGGCAAAGCGCGCCAGCGAGGCATTGATGCTATCCAGGGTCTGCCCGCCATAAACTTCCGGCTCCCGCTTTCCCAGCATATCGAGATTGGGACCGTGCACGACCAGAACCGCAGCCATCTTTTCTCCTGACTCCTAGGGAGACGCGAGTGTGCCGCATCAGGCAGCCATTGTCCACATGTTCGGCGAAGTTATCTGGTATTAGCGACGCTTTTTGACACCCTCCGGACCCCGCAGACCGGCCGCGCATCAAAGATGCGGGCCAAGCACCTCGGTCAGCTCGTCGGCGCTGACCTCGCCCATGTGTTGCCAGGCGATCTGCCCCTGACGATCGACCAGAACCGTGTAAGGCAGCGCGCCGCTGGCGTTGCCCCAGGCTCGCTGGGTCGTGAGCACGTCGGCACCACCGATGAGAATGGGGTAGGAAATGCCCAACTGGTCGACGAAATCACGCACCGGCCCGGGGTCGTCAATGGCGATGCCGACCACGGCGAGATCTTCCGCGTGGGCTTCACTGGCGTCCTGCAGCACCGGCATTTCGCGCCGGCAAGGCGCGCACCAGGTAGCCCAGAAATTGACCAGCAGCAGCCGGTCCTCGAAATCCGCTGCGCTGACCCACTGGCCATCGAGATCGCCGTGACGGAAGCCGGGCTGCGGGTCACCGACCGCGGCGCCCTCGACACCCGGCTCGGGTGGCGCCGGGCGCGAAAGCCAGGCCCAGCCGGCACCGAGCGCGATGCCCAGTACGGCCACCCCCAGGTAAAGATAGACCTTGCTCATTGCAGCATCACCTCATCGAGCAACTGGCTGAATCGCTGCGGCGCCAGAAAGCCGAAGGTGCGGTGTTCGGCCAGCTCCTCGCCGTCGCGAAAGAACAGGTAGGCCGGCGGACCGATCAGGCCGAAGTGCGACAGGATTGCCTTGTCGTCATCGCTGTAGTCGGTGACGTCGATCTTGAGCAGGGTCAGCGCGCCGAGGCGCTCGGCGACCTGCGGGTCCGGGAAGGTGCGGCGCTCCATGCGCACGCAGTCCACGCACCAGTCGGCGTAGAAATCGACGAACACCGGATTCTCCGACGCGGCGATCGACCGCTCGAGTTCATCGAGCGTTTCCACCTCGCGAAAGGCCGGGGCCTCGACCGCACTCCCGCCTCCGCCGCCGGCCAGATGGTTGAGCGGACGGGTCCAGTCATTGCCCCCCGACAGCGCACCAATGAACTGGGCAACGCCGAACACCAGCAGCATCACACCCAACCCCTGCCAGAGCTTGCGCCAGCCCGACACCTCGGGCGCCAGCCGGGTGAGTGCACCGAGATAAACCGCGCAGGCAATCGCCAGCGCGCCCCACAGCAGCATGGTCGCCGCCGGCGGTACGACGCGCTCGAGCATCCAGATCGCCAGGGCCAGCAGGCCGACACCGAACACCGCCTTGACGGCGTTCATCCAGCCGCCGGCGCGCGGCAGCAGCCGGCCCGCCGAGGTGCCCCAGATGATCAGCGGAATACCCATGCCGATGGCCATGGCAAACAGCGCCGCCCCGCCGAGCACGGCATCGCCGGTCTGGCCGATGTAGATCAGAGCGCCCATCAGCGCCGGGGCCACACAGGGGCCGACGACCAGCGCCGACAACGCCCCCATGATCGCCGCACCCATCAGCGTGCCGCCTTCGGCACGGTTGGACCAGGCGTTGAGGCGGGTCTGCACGGAGGCCGGAAGCTGCAGTTCATAGAAACCGAACATCGCCAGCGACAGCAGCACGAACAGCGCCGCGAAGCTGCTGAGCACCACCGGATGTTGAAACAGGGCCTGGAGGTTCTGGCCGAACAGCCCGGCGATCACGCCGAAGGCGGTGTAGACCAGCGCCATGGCCAGCACATAGACCAGCGACAACCGGAAAGCCCGGGCGGTGGTCATGCGATCACCCTCTCCGGCGATCAGCCCGGAAAGGATCGGCACCATGGGAAACACGCAGGGCGTGAACGCCAGCAGGACGCCAGCCAGAAGAAACAGCGTCAGCGCCAGCAGCGGCGTGCCGGACAGCGCATTGGCCAGACGGTCCTGCTCGGCCGCCGGCGGGGCGCTGGCAGCCGTGCCCGCCGGATCGGCGGCATCGTCACGGCGTATATCGGAATCGGCCGCCGGCAGCGATACCGCCAGCGAACGGCTC
>CAYQJJ010000243.1:1311-4343 GCA_964417745.1 uncultured Wenzhouxiangella sp. | reverse complement strand
GAACAATCCGGCCTTGATGCTGCCCGAATGGCCGACTGTCCGCTCGATGTGCTCGCCCAGCAGGTCACTGCCATGGTTGCCAGCGGCCTGGCCGACGTCGACACCCTGGCCACGATCATTCACCGCGCCGCGCCGTTCCGCCACCTCGATCGATCCACATTCGAGGCCATCGTCGACATGCTTCACGATGGCTATATTCCCGGGCGCGAGACCGGCAAGGGACCGTTGCGCCGGGCCGGTGGCGGGCGGCTTGAAGCCGGCGAGCAAACCGCGCTGCGCTGCCTGCTCAATGCCGGCACGATCCCCGAATGGTTCGAGTACGAAGTCGTCTCGACCGACCCGCCGCGCTCGCTGGGAAAGCTTGACGAGGAGTTCGCCTTCGAATCCACCCCGGGCCAGATTCTGCAGCTCGGCGGGCAGAGCTGGCGCATCCAGCGAATCCGCGCCGGCCGGGTGGAGGTCGAGGCCAGCGACGAGGGGCTCCCCGGGCTGCCGTTCTGGTTCGGCGACGGCGCCGGACGCAGCCCGGCACTGTCCCTGCAAATCCGTCGGCAGCTCGATACGGTCGAGAAGGGTGCCAGCTGCGGCGACGCCGGGCTGGACGCATCGCTCGGCCTGAGCCGGCAGCGACTGGGCCAGCTGCCCGGCCCGGGGCGGATCGTGATCGAGCGTTTCTTCGATCCGGCCGGTGACGAACACCTGGTCATCCACTCCTTTCTTGGTGCGCGCATCAACCGTGCCTGGGGGCTGGCGCTGAGAAAGCGCTTCTGCCGCAACTTCAATTTCGAGCTCCAGGCCGCGGCCACCGACGATGGCGTGCTGATCTCGCTCGGTGCGGTCCACAGTTTCGAGCTCTCGGAGGTGGTCGGCTATCTGCGGTCGGATGGCATCGAGTCGATCCTGACCCAGGCGGTGCTCGACACCCCGGTTTTCCAGACCCGGCTTCGCTGGTGTGCCAGCACCGCGCTGGCCATCGAACGGCGCACCCGGCGCGGCACGGTGCCGGCCCAGGTACAGCGCAACCAGACCGAAAACTTCATCGCCCGGGTCTTCCCCGACCAGCTCGCCTGCCTGGAGAACCTGTCAGGACCGCGCGAAGTACCGGACCACCCACTGGTCCACCAGGCACTTAACGATTGTCTGGACGATTACATGGACAGCGCCGGCCTGGTCCGCACCTACCGACATATCGAGGCCGGGCGTATCGCCGTTCATTGCCAGGACACCCGGGAGCCCTCGGCGCTGGCCGAAGCCCTGATCGATGCACCGCGCAACAGCTACCTCGACCCGGCCGCCGCCGAGGAGCGGCGCACGCGCACATTCGAGCAACCGCGCAAGGCGCCGCTCAACAACGCTCCCCGGCCGGCGCCGCGCCCATCCAGAGAGAGCTTCGAGACGAATCTGCTGGCGGCAGGCTACCTGCTTGCCCGGGAGGGCGAGCAGGCTGGTCTGGCAGCTGCCTTCATGGCGCTGGTGCGCTCCGGCGGGGCGGTCAACTTCCGGCCAGACAGCCGACGCCAGCTCTGGGCCCATGTCGAGCGTCTCGGCGAGCTCATCTCGCCCTGGCCGATCGCGACGAAGCCGGCTGCCGATTGCTGCTGGGACGGGTTCGCCGGCTCGAATCCGTGACCCTGCATCAGCTGGCCAGCGAGACCGGTCTCGAGCCGGGCTTTATCGAACAGGTACTGCTACGTCTGCAGGGAGAGGGAAGCGTGATGCGTGTCGGCAGGGAGTCGGCCGAAGCGGTCTGGTGCCCGCGCACACCGGGTCTGCGGGATACCAGTGTTGGCGCAGATCGCCAGGCGGCTCGCTAACGGCTCGGTAACCATGAAAAAGGCCGGGCACGCGCGTGCGTGTCCGGCCTTTTGCGTTCGATCCTGACGTGTGTTGAATCAGATCACGTAGACGAACAGGAACAGGCCAAGCCAGACGACATCGACGAAGTGCCAGTACCAGGCCGCCGCCTCGAAGCCGAAATGGTTTTTCTTACTGAAATGCCCGACCGCGCAGCGGATGGTGATGACGATCAGCATCAGTGTTCCGACGATCACATGCAGCCCGTGGAAGCCGGTGAGCATGAAGAAGGTCGACCCGTAGATGCCCGAGCCGAGCGTCAGCCCCAGATCCTGATAGGCGTGGACATACTCATAGCCCTGGATGAACAGGAAGATACATGCCAGCAGGATGGTGGCAACCATCCAGAAGATGAGCTGGGCGCGCTTGGCATATTTCAGTGCCCAGTGGGCCAGGGTAATGGTCACGCCCGAGGTCAGCAGAATCAGGGTGTTCACCAGCGGCAGGCCGAAGCCGGGAATGGTCTGGAAGTCACCACCGAGCTGGCCCGGGCCGTGCGTTGGCCAGGTCGCCTCGAATCCGGGGTAGAGGATTTCGTTGGTCGCTGCGCCGGTTCCCTCGCCCCCGATCCAGGGAATGGCGAACATGCGCGCGTAGAACAAGGCGCCGAAAAATGCAGCGAAGAACATGACCTCGGAGAATATGAACCAGATCATGCCCTGGCGGAACGAGGCATCGACCGCGCTGCTGTACATCCCGCCTTCGGATTCACGAATGACCTCGGCGAACCAGCCGAACATCATGAAGATGACGATGGCCCCGCCCAACGCGAAAAGCCAGGGCCCGGTCGGATTGGTGTTGAGCCAGTTCGCCGCGCCGACCATCAGGATGAAAAGCCCGACCGATCCGACGATGGGCCATTTCGCAGTGGCCGGAACGTAGTAGCTGCTGTTTGCCATGTTGACTCCCGAAAATTATTCGGCCGCGGCCAGAACGGCCGTGGCTTCTTCGTTTTGATAGATGATGTAGGAAAGCGTCACCATGTCGGTTCCGCGCGGCAGGTTCGGATCAACCACGAACCGCACTGGCATATCCCGTGACTCCCGGGGACCGAGGAGCTGCTCGGTAAAGCAGAAACACTCGGTCTTGTTGAAATACAGCGAAGCCTGGCCCGGCGCCACGCTGGGAACGGCCTGGGCAACCACGGGCTTGTCGGAGCGGTTGAACGCCACGTAGGT
>CAYQJJ010000243.1:0-1301 GCA_964417745.1 uncultured Wenzhouxiangella sp. | reverse complement strand
GTGTACTTCCATGATCGTCTCGGTCGGCTCGAATCGCCAGGGCAGGGCAGAGTTGACGTTGGCGTCGAAGTGAACCAGCACGGTACGCGACTCGTCGACCTCGTTCGACAGGGTCTGCTCGACGACCGCATCACCGGTTCGACCACCCAGCCCGGTGACTTCACAGAACTTGTCGTAAAGCGGCACGAGAGCGTAGCCGAAACCGAACATGCCGACGGCAAGCAAGGCAAGGCTTGCAATCGTGCGGGCCGGGCTTCTGCGGCGAGTCTGTGTCATGTCACTCGATACCTCAATGGTTGAGAACGGCCTGGGCGATGAACGCCAGGTAGATCAGAAACACGATCGCGCCCAGAACCAGTGCCGTCCGGATGATGCCGCGGCGACGTCCACCGCGGCCCGATTCGTTGTCTTCGGAGTTCACGTTACTCACAACGCCGATCAGCTCAGCTTGTCTTTGTGCACGGCGATGCTGTCGTCGACAACCGGCGGTGTATCAAAGGTATGCAGCGGAGCCGGCGAGGGCACCGTCCACTCGAGTCCTCGGGCGCCTTCCCAGACCTGCGCCGTGGCCTTTTCGCCACCGCGTGCACACTGCCAGACGATGTAGACGAACAGCAGTTGGCCGAAGCCGAACATGAACCCGCCGATCGACGAAATCATGTTGAATTCGGTGAACTGCACGGCGTAGTCGGGAATGCGGCGCGGCATGCCAGCCAGGCCGAGATAGTGCTGCGGGAAAAACAGCACATTGACCCAGATCGTCGACCACCAGAAGTGGATCTTGCCGAGCCGCTCGTTGTACATGTAGCCCGTCCACTTGGGCAGCCAGTAGTAGACCGCGCCCATGATCGCGAATACCGCGCCGGTCACCAGCACATAGTGGAAATGGGCTACCACGAAATAACTGTCGTGGTACTGGAAGTCGGCCGGCACGATTGCCAGCATGACGCCTGACAGCCCGCCGATGGTAAACAGCACCACGAATCCCAGTGCGAACAGCATCGGCGTCTCGAAGGTCATCGAGCCGCGCCACATGGTCGAGATCCAGTTGAAGATCTTGATGCCGGTCGGTACCGCAATGACCATTGTCGCGTACATGAAAAACAGCATGGCGCCGAGCGGCATGCCGACGGTGAACATGTGGTGCGCCCAGACGATGAACGACAGGAAAGCAATCGAGGCGGTGGCATACACCATCGAGGTATAGCCGAACAGGCGCTTGCGCGAGAAGGTCGGAATAATCTCGGAGACGATGCCGAAGGCCGGCAGGATCATGATGTAGACCTCGGGGTGCCCGAAGA
>CAYQJJ010000242.1:0-4364 GCA_964417745.1 uncultured Wenzhouxiangella sp. | reverse complement strand
AGGGTTCAGGGTTCAGGGTTCAGGGTTCAGAGTTCGGGGTGCTGGCGTTTTGTCGACTCCAGAGGCGTTATCATTGCAGTTCATTCTTGAATACCCTTATCAATCGTGTCCAGCAGTCATTCTCCGATTCAGACCGATGCGGTCATCGTTGGCGCCGGCCCGGTAGGCCTGTTCCAGGTCTTCGAGCTCGGCTTGCTCGATCTCAAGTGCGAGCTGGTAGACAGCCTGCCACAGGTCGGCGGGCAGTGCGCCGAGCTCTACCCCGAAAAGCCGATCTACGACATCCCGGCCTGGCCGGTCATCGATGCCCAGGAGCTGGTCGACAAACTGGTCGAGCAGATCAAGCCGTTCAAGCCCGGGCTGCACCTGCAGCAGCAGGTCGAGCGCGTCGAGAAGCGCGATGACGGCCGGTTTACCGTCGTCACCTCGGCCGGCACCGAATTCGACGCCGGCACGGTGATAATCGCGGCCGGGCTGGGCTCGTTCCAGCCGCGGCGCCTCAAGGCCAAGGGCCTGGACGAAATCACCACCGACCAGATCCACTACAAGGTCAACGACCGCGAAGCCTTCCGCGACAAACGCCTGCTGATTCTCGGCGGCGGCGACTCGGCGCTGGACTGGACCGTCGACCTGGCCGAAATCGCCGAATCGATCGATCTGATCCACCGCCGCCAGGAATACCGCGGCGCCCCGGCGACCGTGGCACGCATGAAGGAACTGGCCAAGGCCGGCCGGGTGCGCGAGCGCCAGGGCATGGTCATGCGCGCGGTCAGCGACGAGGGCCGTCTCACCGGCCTGGAAATCATGGACCTGGAAAAGAACAAGCGCGTCATCGACGGCGATGAAGCGCTGGTGTTCTGGGGCCTGTCGCCCGACCTCGGCCCGATCGCCGACTGGTCGCTCGACCTGGAGAAAAAACAGATCCGGGTCGACACCGAGAAATTCCAGACCAGCATCGAGGGCGTATTCGCCATCGGCGACGTCAACCACTACCCGGGCAAGAAGAAATTCATCCTGTCAGGCTTCCACGAAGCCGCCCTGGCCGCCTTCGCCGTGCAGAAATACATCTACCCGGACAAGCGCCAGTTCGTGCAATACACCACCACCTCCCCGGCCATGCACAAGCGCCTGGGCGTGGCCGAGGCGGATTGATACGGGAGACGGTGCGGCGGTGCGTCGGGCGATCTGCACGGCCCGCCGACGCACAGGCGCACAGACGCACAGACGCACAGATCTCAGACCCCGGACTCCGTATCCCGCAAACCGCAAAACCCCATCGACCAACCAGCCAGTAACGGCTTATTCGCCCCTTAAACAGCTGACTCACGAAAGCGTGCTAGGATATTGGTTTTCGAGCAAGAATCAAGGGGTGAAACGCAGAGCCTTTCTATCATGGGTGCTGCTGTTCCTGCTGCTAACGGCCTTTGATGCGTGGTCGACTTCAGGCAGGCCGGCCGATCCGGTCAAGCTGATTCATTCATCCTGGGACAGTCGGTCCGGTCTGCCGCAGAATTCGGTCACCGGCATCTTCCAGGATTCGCGGGGCTACTTGTGGCTATCGACCTTCGACGGCCTGAGCCGATTCGACGGTGTCCGCTTCGTGCGCACCCCCGATGACCAGGTTCCGGGCCGACGGCTAAACATCGTCGGTAGCGACGCGGACGGATTCTGGATCGCCGGCGAGCACGACGGGCTGGTGTTTCACGACGGTAACGAAACCACCCCCTTCCCGCTCGAGGAGCTGGGCATTGGCGGCACCGTCGGCAGTGTCCAGCGTGATATGCACGGGTTGTGGATCGGTACCAGCCACGGCCTGCACCTGATCGATGACGAACGCCGGGTGCGCCACTTTGACAGTGCCCACGGGCTGCCCGACGACTCGGCCGGGAGTGTCCTGTCGATCGATGACGGCCGGCTTTATGTGGGGACGTCCTCGGGTCTCGCCGTCGGGCGAATCGATCGCCTCGACGAGGGGTTCCAAGCCATGGATCGCCCGGGGCTCATCGATGGCGCGATCTACCGGCTGCTTGATGATCAGGCCGGCGGTCTCTACGTTGCCAGTGATTATGGCCTGTTGCATGTGGCCGCCGATGACAGCAGAAGATTTCTTCCGATACCCGAAGGAGAACCCCAAATCCGGTCGGTTCGTAACCTGATCAGGGACCGGCACGGCGCACTGTGGGCCACCGTATCCGGTGACGCGATATATCGGATCCAGGGCGATGACATTCGCCGCTTCGGGCGCGAAGAGGGCGTGGTCGACAGGCGCTTCAGTGCCCTTTACGAAGATCACGAAGGGCATATCTGGTACGGCACCGACGGCGGCGGCATGGGGCAGCTGCGTCCCGGCAAGGCCAAGGCCTATCGACTTTCCGACTGGGGCGTAGACTCCACGGCAGTGACGACGCTGGTGGAGCATCCCGAAGGCGGCCTGTGGCTGGGACTCAATTGCGGCGGGGTCGCCCACTTCCGGGACGGGATCCGCAAGATTCTCGACGAGCCCGAAGGCCTGACCAACGGCTGCGTGTTTTCCCTGCTTGTCGACGACGACAACCGCCTGTGGGCCGGCTCCTACGGTGGTGCCGGGATGCACCGATTGAACGGCGGTGAATTCGCGCCTATCGACGTGCCCGTGCGTCACCGCGTCGTGATGGCAATCTTCCAGCATTCGGATGGCAGCATCTGGGCCGGAACGACCGCCGGCTTGCTTCGCCACGACCCGGTCTCGGACAGCTTCAGCGCCGTTGATGAGGCCGGAACGGAGCCGGTCAGCTACATTTCCGAAGGTCCTGATGGGCGGCTGTGGCTGGCCCGCAGCAATGGCGTCGATCATGGCGATCCGACCTCTGGCATGGTGCGACTGGAAGACGACCGACTCGATCAGGTCAGAGCCATCCACCACGGCGGCGACGGCGTCACCTGGATCGGTACCTACGGCAACGGGCTGTTCCGCCATGACGGGGAGCGCCTGTTTCAGTTCACTCCCGAGCACGGACTCAAGGACGAAGTGGTCTCGTTCATCATCGATGATGGACAGGGCCATTTCTGGCTCAGTGGCAATCGCGGTATTCACGGACTTGCCATCGACGAACTCGAGGCCGTGGCCGATGGGAAGATGGATTCGGTCGACGCCCTGGCAATCGGCGCCGACGACGGCATGCTCACCGTGGAGACCACCGGCGGCAGCCAGCCGGCCGGTCTCCAGACGTCCGGCGGAATACTATGGTTTCCAACCATCGACGGCATGGCCCGCCTGCATCCCGAAAGCATTGCCCGCAACCCCCTGCCGCCGCCAGTGGTCATCGAGACAGTCGTGATTGATGGCCAGCCCCATGCCGCCGGTGACCTGGTGGATATTCCGGCCGGCACGAGCAACATCGAGATCCACTACACCGGGCTGAGTTTTTCGGTACCGGAACAGGTCAGCTTTCGTTACCGGCTGGGCGAGACCAGCGAATGGGTTGAAGCGGACACCCGCCGGGTAGCCTATTTCAGCAACCTGCCCCCTGGGCAGCATGAATTCGAGGTTACCGCGGCCAACAGTGATGGTGTCTGGAATCCGCAGGGCGCCTCGCTTCAGCTCCACGCACAGGCCCGGTTTACCCAGACCGCGTGGTTCCCCGTGCTGATCGCCCTGCTTGCCAGCGCACTGATCGCCGCGCTGTTCAGTTTGCGTCTGCAGCGCATGCGCCTGCATGAAAAGCGTCTGGCTGGCCTGGTCAGAGAGCGCACCCAGGCGCTGGAGAGCGCCAACCGCAAGCTCAGTGAACTGGCACGGGTTGATGAGCTGACCGGCATGGCCAACCGCCGACACCTGGAGGAAGCCCTCAAGCGCGAGTGGGCACGGGCCGGGCGCCGCAATGAATCACTGGGGCTGGTCCTGATCGATATTGACTACTTCAAGGAATACAACGACCTGCATGGCCACCTGGCCGGCGATACCTGCCTGCGCCGGATTGCCGAAGCCCTGGACCAGTGCCTGCAGCGAACCGGCGATCTGCTTGCCCGGTACGGTGGCGAGGAATTCCTGGCCGTGCTCCCCGACACGGACGAAGAAGGGGCCCGGGCCATTGCCGAAACGATGCGCCAGCGCGTGGCCGACCTGGCCATTGAGCATGGAGCCTCGGATGCATCCAAGGTGGTCACGATATCCGCCGGCATCGCCGCTACCATCCCACGGCCCGAGGCTGGCAAGTCCAGCAACCTGCTCAGAGCCGCTGATCAGGCCCTGTATCTGGCCAAGGAAGGGGGTCGCAACCGGGTGCAGATGGCCGGCCGGGACTCAGCCATCTCCGGGTAGACAGGCCGGGGAGTTCGCTACCAGGCTTTCCTTCGCGAAAGAGCTCCCGGACTTTGGCGTCGGA
>CAYQJJ010000241.1:0-4375 GCA_964417745.1 uncultured Wenzhouxiangella sp. | reverse complement strand
CGGCATCGTCATCGGCCTGGCCACCTACGGCCACCGGGTCATCGCCACGGTCGGCCAGAACATCACCGCGCTGACGCCGAGCCGGGGTTTTGCCGCCGGCCTTGCCGCAGCCGCGACGATCGTCATGGCCTCCGGAACCGGCCTGCCCATCTCGACAACCCATACGGTCGTCGGTGCGATTCTCGGCGTTGGCCTGGCGCGCGGCATCGCCGCGATCAACCTGCGGGTGGTCGCCTCGATCTTCATGTCCTGGATCATCACCGTGCCGGCCGGTGCGCTGTTGTCGGTGATATTCTTCTTCATCCTTCGCGCGCTTCTGGGATAGTTCCTCATGCCGACCGTCTGGCTGCTTTCGGCTTACCGTGCCGACAGCCACGCTGCCTGGGCGGACTGGCTGGCCGACCATATCGCTGGCATCGACTGGCGGGTACTCGAGTTGCCTGGCCGCAACTTCGCCTGGCGTATCCGTGGCAACCCGCTGAGCTGGATCGATCGCCTGCCCGACACCCCTCCGGACCGGATCCTGGCGACCTCGATGGTCGATCTGGCCACGCTGCGCGGGCTTCATCCGCGCCTGGCCGGTGTGCCTTGCTGGTACTACTTTCATGAAAACCAGTTTGCCTACCCCTTGAGCAAGCGCCAGGTGCGTACCATCGAGCCGCGCATTGTCCAGCTCTACGGGGCGCTGGCGGCCGATCGCCTGTTGTTCAATTCGGCGTTCAACCGTGACAGTTTCCTGGCCGGGGTCGACGAGTTTCTCGAGCTCATGCCCGATGCCGTCCCGAGCGGCCTTCGCGAGCGCCTCGCCGCCCGGGCCTCGGTACTGCCGGTTCCGGTCGAGCCGGTGCCGGCGGGCACGGACCGTGATCGGCGTCTGTTGCTCTGGAATCACCGCTGGGAGTACGACAAGGCGCCCGAGGTCTTCGCCGAGGCTCTGCTCGAGCTCGACGCCCGCGGCATCGAATTCCGGGTCGCGCTGCTGGGTCGACGTGGACGCGGTGGCCACCCGGCGCTGGAACGCTTGCGCCGGGCCATGCCGGGACGCATCGTTGCCGACGGGCGACTCGACGAGATCGATTACCGCGCTCTGCTTGGTCGCTGTGGCCTGGCCGTGAGCACCGCCATTCACGAATTCCAGGGCATCAGCATGCTGGAGGCGGCCAGCGCCGGGGCTTCGGTGGCGGTGCCCGACGCGCTGTGCTACCGCGAGCAATATCCTGCCGAGTGTCGCTATCGCCCCGGAGACGCCGAGGCCCTGGCCGGGCACCTGGCCCGGGTTCTCGAGGCACCGCAGCCGGCCTCAGCGCCCGATGTCAGCAGCTGGCTGGCCCCGGCGGTCGCGCCGCGCTGGCAAGCCCTGCTGAACGCCGATCAGTCGTCGACGAGTTCGCGATGAACCCGCACGGCGGTGTTCCTGGGCCGGATGGGTTGGCCCCGGGCCGTCAGATGGGCCCGGGTGAACGCCGCGCCGAACAGCAGGATCAGGGAAGAATAATTGACCCATATCAGCAGCATCACCAGCGAGCCGGCGGCGCCGTAGGTTGATGCGGTCGCGGTATGGGCCAAGTAGAGTGCGATCAGAGAGCGCCCGACGGTAAACAGTATCGCGGTGACCAGCGCCCCGGCCAGCACGTCGCGCCAGGACAGGGCCACGTCGGGCAGGATCTTGAACATGGCGGCAAACAGCAGCGTTACCACCGTCAGCGAGACTGCAATCTCGGCGCCGACCATCGCCCAGCCCGGCATCGGCAGCCACTGCTCGGCAAAGCCCATCACCATGCGCAGCATTACGCTGAGCAAAAGCGAGACCAGCAGCACGAAGCCGATCGCCAGCACGATGGTCAGCGACAGCACCCGGGCCTTGAGAAACAGCCAGATACTGTTCTTGGACGGCCGCGGCGCGACATCCCAGATGCGATTGAGCGACTGCTGCATCTGCGCAAAAACCGTGGTGGCACCGACGACAATCGCTATGATGCCCACCAGGGTCGGCCAAATTCCGCTCTGCTCGAGCTGCGAGTTGACCACCGCGGTCTGAACCACATCGGCCGCCTCGGGCCCGAGCACTTCCTGGAGCTGGTCCATCAACTCGCCCTCGGCGGCACTTTCGCCAAGCACCAGCCCCACGATGGCGACGATCACGATCATGATTGGTGCAATCGAAAAAATGGTAAAGAACGCCAGCGCCGCGGCATAGATGAATGCATGGCTTTCAATCCAGTTCTTGCCGGCGGCAACCAGAATGCCGAACCAGTATTTGAAAGATGTCAGCAACATGTTCTGGATCAAACCCTGAAGGTGTCAATTACACTAGTCTAGTGTACTGTCCGGTGTTAATTGGTGATATCAGAGCCCCGCAAATAGTTCACAACAAGGCGCGAGCCGCAGGGCAGAGTGTTGTGCCTCTGTTCAAGGCTTGCAACGCCGTTGTGGGCCATTTGCGGGGCTCCCTTCGGGCGAGCCGCCAAGCAGCCATCTGCGGCGTTGCGCGCTCTTGAAAGGGAATCACCCTTCCGGCGAGCGCGCGCCTGGCAGCTGACCGCTTGGCGACTCGCTGATATCCCCAATTAGCACCGGTCAGTACACTAGCCCTTGTGAGCCACATGCAAAAACCCATGGGAGTCTCGATGTTCTTGATCCGCAGTCTTTTCATCCTCGCCACGCTGGGGGTCGCCAGCCCGATGGTCGAAGCGCAGGAGCATGCGCCGGAGGATCTGCCCGAGGGCCTCGTCGAGGCGCTGAACCAGCGCCAGGCCGAGATCGAGAGCGACCCGGCAGCGCTCGAACTTGCCATCGAGGCCGGGCGTGAGCGGGCGGTGTTCTGCAATACCTGCCATGGCCCCGACGGCAGCGCCGAGCGCGTCAACTACCCGTCGCTGGCCGGACAGAACCCGGTCTATCTGCTCGATCAGATCGAGCAATTCGCCGATGGCAGCCGCAAGAAGACGGTCATGAACGTGCTCGCCGAGACGTTCAGCACGCGCGAAAAGGTCACGCTTGCGATCTACTACGCCAACATGGAACTCGAACGGTCCGAGCATATCGATCTCGACATCGCCCGCTCGGGCGCACCGGTCTACCAGGCCCGGTGCGCGGCCTGCCACGGCAGTGATGGCATGGGTGAGGAAGGTTATGCGCGAATCGCCGGCCAGCAGCCCGGTTACGTAGCCAACGTGCTGCGCGAGTATCGCAGCGGCGACAGCCCGCGACGCTTCAGCGTGATGTACGGCATCGCCAGCGCGCTCTCCGATGATGACGTCGAGGCAGTGGCGCACTACATCGCCAGTCTGCGTTGACGACAACAACATGGCGCGTGTCCTGGTCTTGCAGCATGTCGCCGCCGAGCCCCTCGGAGTGCTCGACCCGATGCTGCGCGGGCGTGGCCACCGCATCCGCTACATCAATTTCGCCCGCGACCCGGATGCCCGGCCGCGCCTCGAGCGCTACCAGGCGCTGATCATTCTCGGCGGGCCGATGCAGGTCGGACAGCACGATCGCCATGAGCACCTGAAGATCGAGTGCCGGCTTATCGAGCAGGCCCTGCGCGACCGGATTCCGGTACTCGGTATCTGTCTGGGCGCGCAGTTGCTCGCCCACGTCCTCGACGGCCGTGTCGGCCCCTGCGGCCTGCCCGAGATCGGCTGGTACGACCTGCACCCGACCGAGCGGACTCCGGACTGCGCGGTTCTCAAGCCATTGTCCGCGCCGCACCCGATCTTTCAGTGGCACCACTGGGGATTCGACTGCCCGCCGGGTGCGGTCAGCGTGGCCGAGAACCCCGACAGCGGCTGCCAGGCCTTTCGCGCCGAGGGCTGCGCATGGGGTTTCCAGTTTCATCTCGAGCTCGACGCGCGACTGATCCACCGCTGGTTGACGCTGGACTTCTACCGCAACGACCTGGCCGCCTCGGGCCTGGCGCGAACGCCGGCCGACATCGAAGTCGACACGACCCGCCATCTGCCCGCCACCCTGGATCTGGCCGACCAGGTATTCGGCGCCTGGCTCGACCAGCTCGATACGCCGGATCATCGGCTGGTGCTTGGCTCACGATAGTGGGTGCGGGCTGGGGCCCTGGGCCCGGGGGCGGTGGTTTGTCGAGCACCGCTTGCGCGGCGCTCGATGCCCTGTAGTGCTCGGTCCAAGTGGGGTCCGTCAAAACTCGCACAAGCCTGACGGCTTGTACTCAGACACTTGACGGCCCTGATCCACTTGGCCCTGCGCGCTGCGGCTGCACCAAGCCCCCGGGCCCAGGGCCCCAGCCCTTGGGTGATTTTTTTAAAAGGCGACGTCTCGCCTGCGGCATTGCTGGTCGAGTCGGCGCTGTGGCCTGGAATGGGGGTTCTTTCGTTTCCCTCCCAACTTTCGCAACGGGTGG
>CAYQJJ010000240.1:0-4467 GCA_964417745.1 uncultured Wenzhouxiangella sp. | reverse complement strand
ATTCAGCGCGGTGCGCCGGTCCCGCATTCGGCCCCAGGCACACCGGCCCGGCGCGCAGCAGCCAGCGACGACCCTCGGCGCTGGCCTGGTTGACCCAGGCGGTGAGAATGGAAATTCGCTGCTCCAGGTCGTTGCCCGGGGTCTCGTCGAGGTCGAGAACCAGCTGTTCGGCCTGCTCACGACAGAACTCGCGCGAGAGCAGCGCGTCGTGGCGCTGACTCGCTTTCCAGGCAATCAGGTGCAGCGGGTCGCCCTCGCGCCATTCGCGAAGGGCGTAGAACTCCTCGCCCTGAGGATGCGGCACGAAGCGCGCCGAACCGGCCTGGCCTGCGCCGCGCGGCAACTCCGGCGGGTCCGGAGCCGGCCGGGGCCAGACCAGGACCGGCTGGTCGGGCCAGAACCAGGACCAGCCGCGAAACAGGCCGGTCGGGTGGGTGGTCTCGATGCGCATGCGCGGTGGCTGCATCCAGCCGCGCCGCTCGGTGGCCAGATCGACGGCAATCCGGCTGGCCTGGCCGGCGGCCAGGGCGAAGGATGACGAGGCACCGGCATGGCTCAGCGCCAGTCCGGGACGGTCGGTGTTGGGGGTGGCGACATGCACCATCAGCCGGGCGACCTGCCCGGCGAATACCGGCTCGGCGCTGCAGCCGCGAACCTTGAGCCCGCGCAGATTGAGAAAGGTCAGGTGCATCGACACCAGCGCCAGCGCGGCGGCGATGAAGGTCGTCAGCAGCCCGAGGTTGTTGTTGAAATTGAGGCTGCCCATCAGCATGGCAAACAGGATCATCCCGAACATGACCCCGAAGCGGCTCGGCAGAATGAAGATCTGGCGATAGTGCAGCACCAGCGGTGGCCGGTTCCCGCCGCGGCTGCGAACCCAGCGCCAGAACGGGGCTTTCAGGCCGCGTTCGTTGATCGAGGACGTGGTGGCAGGCATTGAGGTATTGGCTCGGAGGTATTGGCTCGCGACCGGGTTTGTGCGCCGGCGCCGGCCGGCTCAGGGAACAGCGACGCTGGCCATGATTTCGGCGACGATCGCCTCGCTGTCGCGGCCGCTGTCACCGCTGGCCTGCAGGCGGTGGACCGCCAGCGACGGGAACACCGCCTGAATGCTTTCGGGCGGACAGAACTCATGGCGGTTGATGAATGCATGCGCCCGGGCGGTCTGGGCCAGCGCCAGACCGGCGCGCGGCGAGAGCCCGGCCTTGACCGCGGGGTGTTCGCGGGTCGCGGCGACCAGCGACTGAATGTAATCAAGCACCGGCTCGGCCATGTGCAGGCTGTTGACCCGATCGATCAGGCTGAGGAGCGACTGGATGTCGAGCTCGGTGCCGAGCCGCTCGAGCAGGTCCCGGCGGTCGGGTTCGATCAGCAGGCGTCGCTCTTCGGCCGGGCTGGGGTAGCCGATCCGGGTACGCAGCAGGAACCGGTCGAGCTGTGAATCCGGCAGCGGGTAGGTGCCGACCAGATCGAGCGGATTCTGGGTCGCAATGACGAAAAACGGCCGTGGCAGCGGGTGGGTCTGGCCGTCGACCGTCACCTGGCCCTCGGCCATCGCCTCGAGCAGGGCCGACTGGGTGCGCGGCGTGGCGCGGTTGATCTCATCGGCCAGCACGATGTTGGCGAAGATCGGGCCGGGCCGGAAATCGAATTGCGAGGCTTCACGGTCGAATACCGACACCCCGAGGATATCGGCCGGCAGCATGTCGTTGGTGAACTGGATCCGTTGCCAGCTGCCCCCGATCGACAGCGCGATCGCCTGGGCCAGGGTGGTCTTGCCGACGCCGGGCAGGTCCTCGATCAGCAGATGGCCACCGGCCAGCAGCGCCGAGAAGGCCAGGTCGACGACCTCGGGCTTGTCGACGATGACTCCGTTGACCGCCGCGCGTGCTCGCGTCAGGCGGTCAACGGGGTCGGCACTGGCGCCGAGACGGGCCGCCTCATTCATCCAGCAGGTCGTTGAGCTTGGCCGCGCAGATGAAGTCGTTTTCGCTCAAGCCGTCGATGGCGTGGGTCGTGAAGTTGACCAGGCAGAAGTTGTAACCGCCTTCGAAATCGGGGTGATGTGCTTCCTGATTGGCGATCCAGGCCATGGCATTGATGAAGGCCATGGTCTTGTAGAAGCCCTTGAATTCGAAGCGGCGGAAAATCTTCTTGCCGTCCGCATCGACCTGCCAGCCCGGAATCTGGGCCAGCAGCTGCTCGATGCGCTCGCGCTCGAGCGGCTTGGTGCCGCCCTCGCAGGGCGCGCATTTCTTTTCGGTCAGGGTCTCGCTCATGATCAGGCGGCTTCCTTTTCTTTGGGTGGAAAGGTCGGGGCGAACTGGCCGAGGGCACGCGCCTGGCGAATCAGGTCGATCAGGTCGGCGCTGGACAGTTCGAACAGGTCGTTCATCGAATCGAGGATGTAGTAGACCGACTGATAGATGTCGATCCGGTACGGCGTTCTCAGTGCATCGATCGGATCGAACGGGCGCCGCAGCGGCTCGGCGTCTTCGAGGGCGTAGATCGTCTCGCCCGGCGACGAGGCGATGCCGCCACCGTAAATGCGCACACCGTCATTGGTCTGCAGCAGGCCGAACTCGACGGTAAACCAGTAGAGTCGGGCCAGGAAGACACGCTCGGCCTTGGACGCCTTGATGCCGGCCAGCCCGTAGGCGTGGGTGAAGTCGGCGAAGGCCTTGTGGGTGAGCATGGTGGCGTGGCCGAAAATCTCGTGAAAGATATCCGGCTCCTGCAGGTAGTCCATTTCCTCGCGCGAGCGGATGAACGAGGCAGCCGGAAACTTTTTCTCAGCCAGAAGCTTGAAGAAGCGATCGAAATTGATCAGCGCCGGCACCGGCGCGATTTCCCAGCCGGTCCGCTCGGTCAGGATTTTCGAGACCTCGTTCGGTTGCGGGATTCGATCCTGCGGCAGATTCAGGATTTCGAGCCCGTCGTGGAACTCCTGGCACACGCGCCCCTCGATCATGTCGATCTGGCGCTTGTAGAGATCGTGCCAGACTTCGTCCTCGGCTTCCGTGTACGGGATAATGCCGTTTTCGTCGGGCACCTTGGCTGCGTATTTGGTCGATTTGCCCATCGCTCTCTCCGGGTTGCATTTCCTTCAATCATATCATCGTGGGGTTTATTGCCAATGAGTACGACCGCTGACTCGTGGCCTGGTCGCAGCTGGTACCAGCAGCTTGATCCGGACCCGGCCGAGAGCCGGCCGCTGCGCGGTCAGCAGCGCTGTGATATCGCCGTGATCGGCGGCGGACTGGCCGGCATCAGCACCGCACTGGCCCTGCTCGAACGCGAATCGGCAGACGTCCGGGTGATCGAATCCGGCTACCCGGGTACCGGCGCCTCGGGGCGCAACGGCGGGTTCGTCTTTGCCGGGTATTCGCTCGGCAACGAGGCGCTCATCGACCAGCTCGGTGCGCCGCGAGCACGCCTGCTGCACGGCTGGACCCGGGCCGCGGTCGAACGAATCCGGAGCCGGATCGATGAGCTCCGGATCGACTGCCAGGTCAACGATGCGGGAGTCGTGCTGGCCGACTGGTTCGGCGACGACCGCTCGCTGAGCGCTTTTCAGCAGCGCATGCACGACGACCTGGGCTTCGAGCTCGATTTCCTCGATGCCGCCGAACTCCAGGGCCGGGTCGTCTCGCCGCGCTACGGTGCCGGCCTGCACGAGCCGGGCAGCTTTCACTTCAATCCCCTGGCGTATCTGCGCGGCCTGGTCGGGCGGATCGAGCAGCTCGGTGGCCGCGTGCACGACGGATCGCCGGTCCGGCACCTGACTCGCTCACGAGAAGGCTGGCAGATCGACACCCCCGAGGGCGAGCTTCGGGCTGGGACGGTGGTGCTCGCTACCGGCGGCTACGACCGGCGGCTGTGGCCTCGCTTGCAACGCGCCCTGCAACCGGTGGCCACCTATGTCGGGGTGACCGAGCCGCTCGGTCCAAAGCTCGGCGAGATACTGCCGAAGCCGGTGGCGGTCTACGACACCCGTTTTGCTTTTGACTATTACCGCCCATTGCCCGATAACCGGCTGCTCTGGGGCGGTCGCATCGCCATGGCCCGCCGCTCGCCAGCGGCCATCCGCCGCCTGCTGGGGCGCGACCTCGCGCGCGTTTTTCCGGGCCTGGCGGGGGTGCGATTCGACGCCGCCTGGGGCGGCTGGATGAGCTACGCGCGCCATCAGATGCCACTGCTCGGACAGACCCGCGACGGGCTCTGGTATGCACTGGCCTTCGGTGGCCACGGCATGGCCACCACCACCCTGGCCGGCGACCTGGTCGCCGAAGCGGTGCTCGGCGAAAACGACTGGAAAGACAATCGGAACAACAATCGGCTGGCCGAGTTCGCCCGCTGGCCCGCCGTCTGGGCGGGCGGGCCGGCGGGCCGGGCGGTGATGCAGTCGTTCTACTACTGGTTACAGGCAGCCGACGGCGTGCGCGACCTGCTCAGCACGATCCGGCG
>CAYQJJ010000239.1:0-4471 GCA_964417745.1 uncultured Wenzhouxiangella sp. | reverse complement strand
GTGTTCGGACCCGGCGTGATCGGCCTGGAGATCGGCCAGGCGCTGTCGCGTCTTGGCGTGCGCGTTCGCATGTTCGGCGTCGGCGGTGCGGTCGGACCGATCCAGGACGACGAGATCCGCGATATCGCGCTGTCGACCTTCAACGAGGAGTTTCCGCTCGACCCCGATGCCGAGGTCCGCTCGATCAGCGAGACCGACGAGGGCGTGGTGCTGGAATTCCTCGACCGCGATGGCAACGAGCAGCGCGAGACCTTCGAATTCCTGCTCGCCGCGACCGGGCGGCGACCCAACGTTGACCAGCTCGGCCTCGAGACCACCTCCCTGGCGCTCGACGAGCGCGGCATGCCCGTCTTCGACCGCCACACCATGCAGTGCGGCGAGCAGCCGGTATTCATCGCCGGCGACGCCAACAACGACATCCCGCTGCTGCACGAGGCCGCCGACCAGGGCCGGATCGCCGGCGCCAACGCCGGGCAGTTCCCGGACGTGCGCACCGGCTTGCGGCGTACGCCGCTGTCGGTGGTGTTCACCGACCCGCAGATCGCCACCGCCGGCCTGACCATCCAGCAGACCGACGAACGCTGCAAGGGCTGCTTCGCCATCGGTTCGGTGAGCTTCGAGAACCAGGGCCGCGCCCGGGTCATGGGCCGCAACCGCGGGCTGCTGCGCGTCTACGGCGAGCACGGCTCGGGGCGCTTCATGGGCGCGGAAATGTTCGGCCCGGCCGCCGAACACATCGGCCACCTGCTGGCCTGGGCGGCGCAGAGCGGGCTGACCGTATCGGCGATGCTCGACATGCCGTTCTATCACCCGGTCATCGAGGAAGGCCTGCGCACCGCGCTACGCGACCTGAATCATCAGCTCAGGATCGGGCCCGAGGTCCCGCGCAATTGCATCGACTGCGGACCCGGAGGCTGAAGCGGCCGGAGCCAGCCATTCGTCAGGGTCGATGGCAACGCCGGATTGCGGACCACCGGTTCATTCCCGGCTTTTAGCGGCGGCCGCCGCGCTTTTTGTTGCCGCGCGGGCGTTCCTCGCGCACCTGGATGGACTGGCCATTGAGCTCGACGCCATCGAGCTCGGCAATCGCTGCCCGGGCTTCGTGGCCCTCCATGTCGATGGTCGCCACGCCCCGGCAGCGGCGGGTAAAGATATCGAGCGGCAGCTTGAGGCCGCGAACCGTCCCGCAGCGCGAGAACAGCTCGCGGACCTGGCTTTCGCGGGTTTCGGGGTGGATGTTGCGAACGAACAGGGTTTTCATGTCGATGCGGCCTCCGGGCCGTTTCGGTAGTGGGGTTTGCCGCGTCAGCCAGGGGGCACCGGTCGCCAGTGACAACCGGTGCGCGCATTGCGCGTCAAGGGGATGTTTTAAGAAGTGGGTGCACCCGGGCTTGATCACAACCCCGCCACACCGCCTGCCGGGGTGGTTCAACCCGTTTCGGCGCGCGCTTGTCCGCGGCGCCGGGCCAGCCAGCGCCAGACCCAGCCGTGGCGGACCTCCTCGCCGGTCAGCGCGTAGACCAGCGCATTGTCGCTTTCGAGCACCGGGGCAATCAGGCGCAGGTGGTCACGCCGCCCGGCCACCAGAATCCGGTCGCCAACGGCCAGCGAGACGTCCCCGGCCGGACACAGCATGTCTTCGCCGTCGCGCCGCAGCATCAGCGCTTCGACCGCCAGATGCCGGTCGCGCCGTACCGGATGCCGCAGCAGGCCGGAAAGGGGAACGCGGCGCCCGGCTTCCAGCGCCCGGGCCAGTGCCGGCGCACGCCGGTGGCTGATGCGAACGGTTGCCAGGTCCGGCGGGCGTTTGCCGCCCTGGGCGCGTAGCCGCTCGAGCACACCGGCGCTGATCGTCTCGTCGCCGGCGCGCAGCGCCTTGAAGAACGGCTCGACCAGCGGCGAGCGGATGCGGCTGAGCATGCTCCCGGCAATCACCGTGCTGGGCTGGGCCAGCAGGTCGGGCTCGGTGGCGCGAAACAGCTCGTGGCTCGACAGCCCGGTTTCGAGCGCGCCGACGAACAACTCCGGGTTGAGCTCGCGCGCGGTCATGACAATCGACAGGTTGTCGACATCGTTTCGGGTGGTCGCGAGCAGTGCATCGGCGGTTTCGATGCCTGCCGCGGTCAGGGTCTCGGCCTCGGTGCCGCGCCCGATCACGGCATCCTCGGGCAGGCCCGGCACGCCAGAATCCTCCTCGACGACGGTGACGGTTATGCCGATTTCTTCGAGCATGGGACACATCGCCGAGCCCAGTCGCCCGTAGCCGCACACCACCCAGCGCCCGCGCGGCGGTTGCCGGGCGTCGACCAGGCGCGCATCGGGCCCGGAAGTCAGCCAGTGCGAGAGCTGGAAGGTAGCCGGCCTCTCGATCGCCAGCCGGAGCCGGCGCACGTATTCCTCGATCGGGTTGACCACCAGGTCGGTGTCGAACGAGCGCATGTTGGCCGCCGTGGCTCGATCGTCGGCACGGGCATGGGCAACGGCGTTGTGGTTGAGCAGCTTGCTGGCAATCGCGATTTTCAGATTGGCACGATCATCGCCGGTCACGGCCAGCACGCCCAGACACCAGCGGTGGCGCAGGCCGGCGGCGACCAGGTGGTCGGGCTGCCGGGCGTCGAGCACCGCCGCCGGGACCGGCGCGCGTGCGTCCTCGACCGACAGCGCATCGATCTTGTCGGAGTTGTTGTCGAGGACCACCACCGGCGTGCCGGAGCGCGTCAGCGAGCGGGTGATGAGCCGGCCGCTGTCGCCGTAGCCGCAGACCAGGTAGAACGGCTGGGAAAGGCCGGCCACCGCGCGGCGGAAGCGCGCCCGCCGGAGGGCGCGGACGCTGGCCGGGTCCTGCAGCAGCGAGATGATGTTGCCGATCGAGAACAGCCAGGCAATGACGGTCAGGTAAATGCTCAAGATCGTCCACAGCCGCTGCGCCGGCGAGAAGTCGTAGGGCACCTCGCCGAACCCGATGGTCGCGCCGGTGTAGCTGACCACGTAGAAGGCCTCGAAGATGCTCAGCCGCCAGGGGTTGCCCTCGTCGTCGACACCGGGCATGAGCGTGAAGCCGACCACGGCGATCGAGTAGGCCGAGATCAACACGATCAGCGGCACTCGCATGCGGCGGAAGAACAGCAGCAGAAAGGATTCTTTCATCGCCATCGTCCCGGGCAGCCGGCGCGACCTCGCCCGGCATCGATTGGGTCAGGACCAGGGGACATCGGCCGTTACCGGCTCAGGCCGGCGGTCTCCATGGTCAGCAGTACCACCGAGAGCAGGTTGGCCAGCAAGGCCCCACCCGACAGCGACACGATAGTCGCCATGACCGCCGGGGTCAGGCCGGTATCGAGCACGTGCACCGCGATCGCCCAGATCAGCGCCGCGGCGATGAGCTGCAGGTCGACGACCAGGGCCGAGGCGAGCAGCATGGCCGACATCTGCGATCGCTCGCCGAGCTTGAGCACGGTGGCGATCAGGCCGACGACCAGCGCGGCCAGCAGTTCGTAGACGTTGTGGTGGTCGGGGTTGTCGATATCGCCGAGGAAGAACCCGAAGTTCAGCGTCAGTGCCAGCAGCACGAAAAACCCGAAAACAACCTTGCCCGTATTCATGATTCGGCCCAGTCAGTGGATGAAAGTCCAACCCATTATGCATGGCCCGGGCCGGAGTTCGCCCGGCCCGCTAATGGACCAGTCGCTCGAGCACTCCGGCATCGATATGCCCGGGCTTGCGCTGAATGAGCTTGTCGACGAAATACCGAACCACGAACAGCTGCTCGACAAACTCGAACTGATCGGCGACATCGCCGTGACCGCGCGCGCGCAGTGCCTCGAGCACCCGGGCGTGATCGTCGCCCAGCCAGCGCAACCGCGCCTTGGCCAGGCCCAGCCCGAGCGGCTGACCGGCCAGCAGCGCCTCGATGTCGATGCCTACCGCGCCGGCCCCGGTGAGGATGAAATTCTTCCGCACCGGGTCGAGATAGTCATGGCCCAGCGCCAGGGTCGCCGGCGCCAGCCGCTCGGACCGCTCGGCCAGGGCCTTCAGGCGCGCCGGCTCAAGATAGCCGGCGCTATGGAGAAACTCCAGCTCACGGCGATGGGCGGGCAGATCGGGCGCGCCGCCCTCGGCCGGTCGCGCGTACAGGGTCACGAAAAAATCGATCAGCGCCCCACGCTCGTCGGGTGCAGCGCCAACAGAATCGCCGGGAGAGTGGCCGGGGGAGTGGCCAATCACGAACTCAGTCCAGACCTGGTGTTCGTGGTGGCGGACCAGGGCCGGAAAGCAGCCGCTCGGCTCCAGGGCTCTGAGCGCCGCGGCGCACGCTTCGGCGCGTGGGGTATCGGCGAAGCTGACCTGCTTGTAGCGCTGCCGGCCGATGGTCAGGATATGCACCCGGTGGGTCTTGAGCATGCCAGCGCCGCGCCAGGCGCGCCAGCGGCGCCGGAGCCGTTGCCAGATCGAATTGGCCGGGCGCACCCGG
>CAYQJJ010000238.1:0-4484 GCA_964417745.1 uncultured Wenzhouxiangella sp. | reverse complement strand
TGCAGGATCTGGAAGACCTGCTGGTCAGCCTGCTGGCCAGGCGCGAGCAGTGGCTTCCGATCCTGCTGCAGCCGGCCAGCTCGGATCGCGAACGGCTGGAGCGCGGTCTGCACGCGCTGGTGGTCGACCGCCTGGAGCGCACGCTCGAAAGCCTGCAAGAAGGCCTGGCCGCGGCGGGCGTGGCGCCGGCCGAGCTGCTGGGTCTGCTGCGCTACGCCGCCGATCAGCTGGCCGCGGCAGGCGCCGAGTCAGACCTTTTTTATGGCCGGGACCTGACGGCGCTGCCCGAACCGCATCCCGACGCCCTGCCGCACTGGCAGGCGCTGGCCGAACTGCTGCTGACCAAATCGGGGACCTGGCGCAAAAGCGTCAACGTGTCGACCGGGTTCCCGCCCAGAACCTCCGAGAAATCGCGCATGCTGACTGTGCTTAAGTCACTGTCGGCCAATGAGTCCCTGGCCGCGGACCTGCACCAGGCCCGGGAGCTGCCCACGCCGGCCTACCAGGACGCGGAGTGGCAGGTACTGGGCGCCCTGGTCGACGTGCTCAAAAGCGCGGCCTCGGAGTTGCGGCTGGTGTTTGCCGAACAGGGCCGCACGGACTTCGCGGGCTTGAGTGCCGCGGCCCAGCAGGCCCTGGGCGACGAGGAGTCGGGCTATACCGACCTGGCGCTTTATCTGGACCGCCGCATTCGCCACATTCTGGTCGACGAGTATCAGGACACCAACTGGTCGCAGTTTCGGCTGCTGCAAAAACTCATCGGCGGCTGGCAGGCGGACGAAGCGCGCAGCCTGTTCCTGGTCGGTGATCCGATGCAGTCGATCTACCGTTTTCGCGAGGCCGAGGTCGGCCTGTTCATGCGCACGCGCGAATTCGGCATCGGCGAGCAGGCGCTGGAGTCGCTCAAACTGACCCGCAACTTCCGCTCGCGGCGCGAAATCGTCGACTGGGTCAACCGTCGCCTGGGGCCGATCTTTCCGGAAAGCGAGGATATTGCCGCCGGTGCCGTGTCCTATGCGCCATCCGAGCCGGCGCTGGCCGGCGGCGGGATAGTGCGACTGATCGGTGCGCCGGACCCCGTGGCCGAGGCCGAGGCGCTGGCCGAGACCATCAAAAATGCGCTGGCCCGGCATGACGACGATTCCGATTTCAGGGCCGCGCTGATCGTGCGTGCGCGCTCGCACCTGAAAGAAATCCTGCCGGCCCTGCAGCGTCGCGGCATTGCCTACCGCGCGATGAAGCTCGACCCGCTGACCCGCCGACCGCTGGTCCAGGACCTGCTGGCCCTGACCCGCGCCGTGCTCGACCCGGACGACACCGCCGCGGTGCTGGCCGTGCTGCGCTCGCCGGCCTGCGGTCTGACCCTGGCCGACCTGCATGCGCTGGCCGGTGACGGTCGCCGTCTGGATGACGAAGGGGCGCTGGACCGACTGTCGGGAGATGCGCGAATCCGCGCCGCTAGAGTGTTCGACGTGCTCCATCGCGCGGCCCTCCTGTGGCGCCGTCGCAGCATTCGCGATCTGGTCGAAGGCGCCTGGCATGCCCTGGGCGGGCCGTCGCTGTGCCAGCGTCCCGAAGTCGACCTGCGCGATGCGCGCCTGTATTTCGAAACCCTGGAACAGGCCGACCGAGAGGGCCTGCTGCCCGACTGGAACGCCTTTGACGAGCTGCTGGAAGGGGCCAGCACCGAGGGTGATCCACCCAGCGACCAGGTTCGGCTGGACGTGCTGACCATGCACGGTGCCAAGGGTCTGGAGTGGGACCTGGTGGTGCTGCCCCAGCTGCATCGCGCCACCGGCGGGCAGAACCGCGAGCTGCTGCACTGGCTGCCGCTGACGCTGTCGACCGGCGGCGAGCAGGTGCTGCTGGCGCCGCTGCGTTCGGCGCGTGAATCCAGCAATCCGCCGACCATCCAGTTCATCCGCGCCGAACAACAGCAGCGCGAGGCCTACGAGCGCCAGCGCCTGCTCTACGTCGCCTGCACCCGGGCTAGGCGCGAACTGGTGCTGTCGGCATGCCTTGATCCGGAAACACCCGAAAAGCTGCCCAGGGCCAGTTTGCTGGCGGACTTATGGCCCAGCGTCGGCGCCGATTTCCGGGCCGATCTTGAGCAGCGCCTGGAGCAGGCCCGGCCGCTCGAGGAAGCCGCCGAAGCGGCAATGCCGGATCAATCACTCCAGCGCGTAACGTCCGACTGGACCCCGCCGCTTGCCTCCGCTTATCGCTGGCGACCGGCCCTGCCGCCGCGCGAACGCCCGGTCGAGATCGAGTTCAACTGGGCCGGCACCGAAGCCCGCCGCATCGGCACCGTGCTGCATCGCCTGCTCGAACGAGTCGGCCGCATCGGCATCGAATCACTGGATCAAGCGATGCAAGATCGCCTGGCCGGCCGCATCCCGGTGCTGCTGGCTGCCCTCGGCAGCGCCGGAGACGAACTCAAAAACTCGGAGCAAATCGTGCGCCAGGCCCTGGATCAAACCCTGGCCAGCGAAACCGGGCGCTGGATCCTGAGCGGCAAGCACCAGGACGCCGCCTGCGAGCTGCCCCTGAGCGGTGTCGTCGACGGCGAGCTGGTCAACGCCATCATCGACCGGACCTTCATCGACCAGGACGGCGTGCGCTGGATCATCGACTACAAGTCCGGCTACCACGCTGGCGGCGCACTTGACAATTTCCTGAACGAAGAAGCCGAACGCTATCTGCCGCAGCTCGAGCTCTACCGAAAGCTGTTCGAACTGCTGGGAGAAACCGAGGTTCGAGCCGCGCTGTATCTGCCGCGGCATGATCGGCTGCAGATCATTGAGCCTAACGAAGGCTCAAGTGTTGCATGACTTTTGCGAGATTTACGCTTGAAACTGCGAATCATGGAACCTGGTGTACTGCGTCCTTTCACGGGGGGCAATGACATGACGCTTGGCTTCGCGACATAGCGGAGCGCCAGCATAGGTACGTCCGCCACTAGCCTGTTGTATGCGCGGAGTCAATAATCCCAGTCTTCATGTGCCAGCGGGGACGCATTAAGCTCGTCCCTTCGCAGGCGCCAATCTGGCATGCATCGATCCATTAGGGCCCGGAAGCGCTCAGTGTGATGGCGCTCCAGCAGATGTACCATTTCGTGTACGAGTATGTATTCCAGGCAGCGAGGGGACTTCTTGGCAAGCTCCAGGTTCAGCCAGATGCGCCTCGCCTCGATGTTGCAGCTTCCCCAGCGGGTCTTCATTCGCTTGATGCGACAGTCCGAAACCTTCACACCCACAACCGGCTCCCAGGTGGCGAGAAGTTCGGGAATGCGGGCTTTGAGTTGGCGGCGGTACCAACGGTCGAGCATCTGCTGCCGAGCTGCCCGGTCGGTATCCGGTCGGACTTGCAGCTGAATTGTGCTGTTATCGACCATGCGCACGCGGGGATTGCCCGGTTGTTCCACCACGTCCAGGCGGTAACGCGCGCCCCCGAAATAGTGACTTTCACCGGTGACCATCTCCCGGATGGACTGACGCGCCTGGCGCGCAAAGCCCTGCTGCTGTCGGCGAATCCAGCCGAGGCGCGCGACAACGGCCAATCGCACAGCTTCGTCACTCAGGTGCGACGGCGCGGCTACCCGGACTTTGCCATCGGGCGGATAGACACCCACGTGCAGGTTCTTGATCGCCTTGCGGCGAATCTCCACGTCGATGCCACGGACCTCGATATGGCTGCGCTCAGTAGTCATGCTGGTTCTTCACCAGTTCAAAAACCGCATCCTGGTCGGGAATTTCACTCTCCCGGGCCTGGGTTTCGAGAACGTAGGCGATGGCGTTCCGCACTTCGCGCTCCTTGAACCGATTCCCCCGCCAGTCAGCTTTCTTGACCGACCGGATCCTTTCGTCGAGGCTCAAGGCAAGCGCGCTGTCCTGACCCAGGTTGTCATACAGCGCCTGCTGTGCCGATGTATCAATGCCAGTGGGATAGCGACTTTCACCTTCCCGCCGCGCCGCCTGGCGCGTCAGTTCAACGATCCGGCGGAGGTATTCCTTGTACTCCAGCGCCTCCTGCCGGCGTTGCTCGATCAGGGCATCCAGCAGCTCGGACATCTTCTCGTAGTACTTCGGGTTGACCGCCATCTCGTCGATGATCAGCCGGCGCACGTTGTTCTCGATGGTTTCGGCCATGGCCTCCCGATCACCCGAGATGGATGCCGGCAAGCTGTCGACCGCGTCCTCGCCGCGCTCGACCACCAGTTCCACCAGCGTCATGTCGTCGAAGGCCGAGAGCTTCTCGCTCTCATCCGCGCGGATGTAGGTGTCCAGCAGATGCCGCATGGCCGGCTCGTACATCTTCATGTCGATGTAGTCGCCGCTGGCGAGCTTGACTTCCTCCCGAACCTTCTCGTAGTGCTCGACCTCCGACTTGATCGTGGCAGCCTCGGCCTCGCTGTAGCCGGCCTGCTGCATTTCGTTGGCCAGGTCGGCATAGGCGCGCAGGAAAGCGCCGACGTGTTTGTACAG
>CAYQJJ010000237.1:0-4489 GCA_964417745.1 uncultured Wenzhouxiangella sp. | reverse complement strand
CCTCACGCCTCACGCCTCACGCCTCACGCCTCACGCCTCACGCCTCACGCCTCACACCTGACGCCTCGCCCCAACCCACCCGTTTTCCCATTTCCCCTTTTCCCATTCCCTTTCCGACCCCAGATAAACGCTCTGACTAAAAAATCCCGGACCGGTCCAATGGAACAGTATCGTGGCACGACGATCGTGTCGGTCCGTCGCGGCAATCAGGTGGTGATTGCCGGCGACGGCCAGGTATCGCTCGGCAATACGGTGATGAAGGCCAATGCCCGCAAGGTACGCCGACTCTACAAGAACGAGGTCATCGCCGGCTTTGCCGGTGCCACGGCCGACGCCTTCACGCTGTTCGAGCGCTTCGAGGGCAAGCTGGAGATGCACTCGGGCAACCTGACTCGCGCGGCGGTGGAACTGGCCAAGGACTGGCGTACCGATCGCCTGCTGCGCCGCCTCGAGGCTCTGCTGGCGGTAGCCAACAAGGATGCTTCGCTGATCATTTCCGGCAATGGCGACGTGATCGAGCCCGAGGAGGGCCTGATCGCCATCGGTTCGGGCGGGCCATTCGCGCAGTCGGCTGCCCGCGCCCTGTTGCGCCACACCGAGCACGACGCCGAGACCATCTGCCGCGAGGCGCTGACCATCGCCGGCGAGATCTGCATCTATACCAACAACAACCTGACCGTCGAAACGCTCCAAACGGACTGAGACAAAATCATGTCGCAAATGACCCCCCGTGAAATCGTCCAGGAACTCGACCGCCACATCATTGGCCAGGCCGCGGCCAAGCGCGCGGTCGCCAACGCCCTGCGCAATCGCTGGCGCCGGCTTCAGGTCGAAGAGTCCCTGCAACCCGAAATCACGCCCAAGAACATTCTGATGATCGGCCCGACCGGTGTCGGCAAGACCGAGATCGCCCGTCGGCTGGCCGCGCTGGCCAAGGCGCCGTTCGTCAAGGTCGAGGCCACCAAGTTCACCGAAGTCGGTTACGTCGGCAAGGACGTCGAATCGATCGTGCGCGATCTGGTCGAGACCGGTTACAAGATGGCACGCGAGGAAGCCATGTCACGGGTGCGCTCGCAGGCCGAGGATGCGGCCGTGGAGCGCGTCGTCGACATCATGCTGCCGCGCCGCAAGCAGTCGGGTTTCGCCAACGCGCCGGAGGAAACACCGACCGACGACCAGTCCGAGACCCGGCGCAAGATTTTCGACAAGCTGGTCAAGGGCGATTTCAACGACCGCGAGATCGAAATCGACGTCAGCATGCACCAGGGTGTCGAAATCATGGCGCCACCGGGGATGGAGGAGATGACCAACCAGCTCCAGCAGATGTTCTCCAGCATGGGCGGCGGCAAGACCCAGAAGCGCAAGATGAAAGTGAAGGACGCCATTCCGGTTCTCATAGAGGAAGAGGCAGCCGGCATGATCAATGACGAAGAAGTCAAGCACAGCGCGCTGCGCATGGCCGAGCAGAGCGGCATCGTATTCATCGACGAGATCGACAAGGTTGCGCGCCGCTCGGACGGCACCGGCAGCTCCGGTGAAGTCTCGCGCGAGGGTGTACAGCGCGACCTGCTGCCGCTGGTCGAGGGTTGCACCGTCAATACCCGTTACGGGCCGGTCAACACCGACCACGTGCTGTTCATCGCATCCGGGGCCTTCCACGTCTCCAAGCCCTCCGACCTGGTACCAGAACTCCAGGGCCGCCTGCCCATCCGGGTCGAGTTGCGAGCACTGGAAGTGGCCGATTTCGAACGCATCCTGACCGAGCCCGACGCCTCCCTGACCGAGCAGTATCGCGCCCTGCTCGGCACCGAGGGCGTGGAGCTGGTGTTTACCGACGAGGCAGTAACGCGGCTGGCCGAAATCAGTTTCGCGGTCAACGAATCGACCGAAAATATCGGCGCGCGAAGGCTGCACACGATCCTTGAACGCCTGCTCGAAGACATCTCCTACAATGCACCGGACCGGTCGGGCCAAAAGGTTGTCCTGGATGCCGATGATGTCAACGAGCACCTCGAGGCGCTGGCAGCCAACGAAGACCTGAGCCGGTATATTCTGTAGTGCATCAAGGCTCTGGCCGGAGCACACCGGCCAGCGGCGGCAAACCTTCGACCGAATCGGCAGTCGTAGTAGCAGGAAAAAAACAACTAACAAATGAACGACGCAGCCACCAACAGCCCGACCATCGAGCTTCGAGACGTTTCGGTGCGCCTGGGAAACCACCGCGTGCTGGAGGATTTCAGCCTCACCATTCCGGCCGGGCAGGTGACCGCAGTCATGGGCCCCAGCGGTGCCGGGAAGACGACGGTCATGCGCCTGATCACCGGCCAGATCAGGCCCGACAGCGGCGAGGTCTGGATCGACGACACGCGCGTCGACCAGCTTTCCGGCAAGGCGCTGAACCGGGTCCGTCGCAATGTTGGCGTGCTGCTGCAAAACGGTGCGCTGTTTACCGATCTGACCTGCTTCGACAACGTTGCCCTGCCCTTGCGCGAGCACACCCGGCTGCCCGAGGACCTGATCCGCCGGGTGGTCCTGCTCAAGCTCCAGACGGTCGGGCTCCGGGGTACGGCCGGGATGTACCCGCGCGAACTCTCCGGCGGCATGAACCGCCGCATCGCCATGGCCCGGGCCATGGCGCTGGACCCGGCGGTGATGCTCTATGACGAACCCTTCGCCGGGCTCGACCCGATCTCGCTGGGCGTGTCGCGGCGCCTGATCCGCGACATCAACCGGGCACTGCATACCACCAGCGTGGTCATTACCCACGACGTTGGCGAGGTCGCCAAGATGGCCGACTACTGCTGCATCATCTCCGAGCGGCGAATGGTCGCCGACGGCAGCCCGGAAGAACTCTACAAAAGCGAGCACGAGCTGGTCCAGCAGTTTCTGACCGGCCAGCCCGACGGCCCGGTGCCGTTCCACTACCCGGCCGATGACCTGGGCGAAGCGCTGCTGACACACGGAGACGGCCGATGAACGATTCGTCGCTGACCGACCGGATGCTGCTCTCGCCGCTGCGCGAGCTGGGACGCGCGCTGATATTCCTGGTGACCGCCGTGTCGCGCATGCGCTTGACGCGCCTGCAGTTCGCCGAGACCCTGCGCCAAGTCTATTTTGCCGGTGTCCGGTCGCTGGTCATCATCGTGACCGGGGGCTTTTTCGTCGGCATGGTGCTCACGCTTCAGACCTACGACACGCTGTCGCGCTTCGGCGCGGCTGACGCAGCCAGCACGGTACTGGCCCTGTCGCTGTTCCGCGAACTCGGGCCGGTGCTGACCACGCTGCTGTTCGCCGGCCGGGCCGGTACCTCGATTACCGCAGAAATCGGCCTGATGCGCGCCACCGAACAGCTCGATGCCCTCGATCTGATGGCTATCGATCCGATGGAGCGCATTGTCCAGCCGCGCCTGATCGCCGGCCTGATCGCCGTGCCGGCGCTGGTGCTGGTATTCAATGTCACTGCAATCCTCGGCGGGCTGGTATTTGCCGTTTTCCTGCAGGGCAGCGACCCGGTCGCCTTCTGGGGCGGCATGCAGGCGTCGGTCGAGCTGTGGCGTGACTTCGGCCACGGCATGCTCAAGGCGGTCGGCTTCGGCTTCCTGGCGGCCTGGTTGGCGGTCTATTTCGGGTACACGGCCAAGCCCACCAGCGAAGGCGTGGCGCTGGCAACCACCCAGACGGTCATCGCCACGGCGATTTCGGTACTGATCCTGGACTTCGTTCTCTCCGCTTTCATGCTCTGAGCAGGACCATCGAATTATGAAATCATCACACCAGATAGAATTGACTGCAGGTATATTTTTGCTGTTGGCCATTGCCGCTCTGATCTTTCTGGCCGTTCAGGCAACCGACCGCGGGGTCGTTACCGGAGGCGGCTACGAGATCGTGGCGGATTTTTCCAATATCGGCAGCCTGAAGCCGCGCGCCCGGGTCAGCATGGGCGGCGTTTCCATCGGCATGGTCGAGAGCGTGGAGCTCGACCCGGAAACCTTCGAGGCACGCGTGAGGATGCGCATCGCCGATCGCTACGACGATCTGCCCGAAGATACCTCGGCCTCGATCCTAACGGCGGGCATCCTGGGCGATCAGTTTGTCAGCCTCGAGCCCGGTGGCTCACCCGAACCGCTGCGCGACGGTGATCGCATCATGCTGACCAATTCGGCGATGCAGCTCGAACAGCTGATTTCGCGCTACATGTTCAATTCCGAAGGAGACAACCAATGATGCTGCGTTCAATGATTCTGGCGCTCACCGCCCTGCTCGCGGCGCCCGCCGTGGCCAGCGACGATCCGGTCGAGCTGATCCGTGACACCACCCACACCCTGTATGAGCTGGTGTCGGAAAACCGTGCCAAGTACGAGGAAAATCCCGAGCTGCTGCGCGCCGAGCTCGAATCCATCCTCAAACCGCGCACCGACAACATCTATTCTGCCCGCCTGGTGCTCGGCCGCCACGGGCGTGGCCTGGAGCGCGAGCAGATCGAGGCTTT
>CAYQJJ010000236.1:0-4522 GCA_964417745.1 uncultured Wenzhouxiangella sp. | reverse complement strand
AGATGTGCAGCCCGGTTGCATTGAGGGTGAGAATTTGTTCGTGATCGATGTCGAGAACGACGCCGCTTCCGTCTTCGAGCGGGTTGACTGTCAACCGGTCGTCCGCGAATGACTGGCTGATCCTGAGTACGCCGGCGTCATCCGGCTTCATATCGGCAGTTTGGCCATGGCCCGCAATGCTCGGTTCTTCACAGCTCCCGCACCGGGCGGATGCGGTAGGCGCTCTCGTAGACGTAGGGGTAGTCGAGGCCGCGGTAGAAGCCGACGAACCAGGCCATGCGTTCTTCCTCGTCTTCGACGGTGCCGGTCCAGAAACCGGCCCACGGGGTGTCGGGGAATACGCGCGGGTTGATGGACGGGGCCTCGCGGCAGCGTTCGATGATGCCGGTGAGTTCGTTGTGCGTTGGCAGGCGCCAGTCGCTGAAGCCGGCGATCATGCGCTCGTTGTTGACCTGCTCGACCGCACGTCCGGCGCCGGGCCAGGTAAAGGCCAGGGCGCGGCCGTTGCAGCCGGTGCCGTTGAAGCTCTGCCCGACCGAGCAGCGCGCCCACTGCAGGCGGGTTTCGCGGTCGACGACGGTGCCGTCTTCGCGAACCTCGAAGCGCGAGTCGGGCGTGCTGGCGCTGCGTTCACCGACCCCGTCTTCGCAGTGCGAGGCCGCAAGGGCTACGCCGGAGATTGCAAGCAGGAACATGGCAGCCAGGCTGCCAGCGATGAGCTGGATTTTCATTCGGTGGGCCTCCCTTGATTTTTTCCGATGGGAGTCGGTTGGCGGGCAGAGAATTGCCAACTGGCTCACAGATTCGTATTGTGCTGCGAAACGGGGGAGGATGCAAGGGGGTGGGAGGTAGGCGGGTGAGGCGTTAGGCGTGAGGCGTTAGGCGGAACCCGTAACTAGAAGGATCAAGGAGCAAGGATCAAGGAGCAAGGTTAGGCCCGAAACCTGAACCCTGAACCCGCCTTTACCTTGATCCTTGTACCTTGAACCTTGAACCTGCTTTTCCCGAACCCGCCTTTACCTTGAACCTTGATCCTTGATCCTTGAACCTGTTTTTCCCGAACCCTTATCCCTTATCCCGTACCCTGCCTTACAGGTAGAATGCCGGGATGTTCGGGTTGAGCGAGTTGAAGCTGGCGGGGCCGCTGCGTTCGATTCGGCGTATCTTCCGGTTGTTGTGGGCGGCGAGTCCGCGGTGGATGGTGGTTTCGAGTGTGTTGATGGCGCTCGAGATCGCGTTCGGGCTCGGGGTCTTGTACCTGATCAAGCAGCTCGTGGATGCCATTACCGGGCTGCAGGCTGATTCGGTCAGTCCGGAGACGGTGCGCCCGATCATGGGCTGGGTGGGGCTGACCGGCCTGGCGACTATCGGGTTTCTGGCCACGCGCGGGTTTGCCGCGCTGGCGCGTGAGGCCCAGGGCATGGCGGTGGCCGATCACGTCGACCGGCGGGTGCACGCCACGGCCTTGCGCGCCGATCTGGCGTTTTATGAATCCCCGCGCTATTTCGATACCCTGCGGCGGGCCCGGCAGGCGGGCAATCAGCGCCCGGCGCAGGTGGTCGGCAACCTGCTGATGCTGGTCAAGAACCTGGTGATGCTGGTCGCGGTGGTGGTGTTGATCGCGACCATCAACTGGCTACTGTTGCCGGTGTTGCTGATGGCCATCGGCCCGGCGTTGCTGATCCGGCTGTATTTCACCCGCCGGCTCTACGACTGGGAGCGCGAGCGGACCCAGCTCGAGCGCCGGGCCGGGTACCTGGACTGGCTGATGACTTCCGATCTGCACGCCAAGGAGCTTCGGCTCAACCAGATCGGCGGGCTGTTGCGCGACTGGTACTCGGCCATTCGCGGCCGGGTGCGCCGCGAGCGCTACGCGATCAACCGTCACCGCACGCTGCTCGAGCTGGCCGTGGGCGTGCTCGCCACGCTGGTGTTTTTCCTCGCGCTGGGGTTTCTGGCCTGGCAGACCGCGATCGGCGCCAATACTGTCGGCGACCTGGTGCTGTTTCTGATGATCTTCCAGCGCGCCCAGTCGATGGGCCAGGAGGTGGTCGGGCAGGTCTCGCGGTTCTACCAGGACCACCTCTACATCGGCCTTTTGTTCGAGTTTCTGGATGTGCGCCCGCGCATCTCGGCGCCGGCCGAGCCGCGCGCGCTGCCGGAGCACCTGGAGCAGGGGCTGCGCTTTGAAAATGTGTCGTTTGCCTACCCGGGTACCGAGGCCGAGGTGCTCTTTGATATCGATCTGGCCATCGGGCCGGGTCAGGTGGTGGCGCTGGTCGGCGCCAACGGCTCGGGCAAGACTTCGTTGATCAAGCTGATGTGCCGGCTCTACGACCCCAGCCGCGGGCGGGTTACGCTCGACGGGGTGGACGTGTGCGAGTTCGACCCGGAGGCTTATCGGCGCGAGTTCAGTGTGCTGTTCCAGGACTACGCGCGCTATGCCATGAGCGTTCGCGAGAACATCCGCATGGGCGATGTGGCCCTGCCCGAAGACAGCCTGGCGGTCGAACGGGCTGCCGGGCTGGCCGGGGTGGACGGTTTTGCCGCCGGGCTGCCGGACGGGCTGGATACGCCGCTGTCGCGCATGTTCGACGGCGGCCAGGAGCTCTCGCTCGGGCAGTGGCAGCGCATCGCGCTGGCCCGGGCGCTGGTGCATCGTTCGCGGTTCATCATCATGGACGAGCCGACCAGCGCGCTCGACCCGGATGCCGAGTTCGAGCTGTTCGAGCATTTCCGCGAGCGCATTGGCGCGCGCTCGGCGCTGGTGATCAGCCATCGGCTCTCGACGGTACGCATGGCCGACTCGATCTGCGTGCTCGAGGCCGGCCGCATCGTCGAGCGCGGCCGGCACGAGGAGCTGATCGCCCGCGACGGGGTCTACGCGGGCCTGTTTGAGCGCCAGGGCCGGCATTTTCGAGACTGAGGCGATTGCGATGAGTGATCTGTTTTCCGATTCCGCTGCCGATGGAGATACCGGCGCGAGGCCGGCGCCGGATGCGCCGCTGGCCGATCGGCTGCGCCCGCGCGCTTTCGATGAGGTCATCGGGCAGGACCACCTGCTCGGCCCGGAGGCGCCGCTCGGGCGCATGGTGGCGGCCGGCAAGGTCGCCTCGCTGGTGTTCTGGGGCCCGCCGGGTACCGGCAAGACCACGCTGGCGCGGCTGCTCGCCCAGGTCGGCGAGCTGAAGTTCGTGCAGATCTCGGCGATCTTTTCCGGTGTTGCTGATCTGAAGAAAATCTTTGAGGCTGCGCGCATTCGTCGCGGCAATGGCCAGCGCACGCTGCTGTTCGTCGACGAGATCCACCGCTTCAACCGCGCCCAGCAGGACAGCTTCCTGCCGTTTGTCGAGGACGGCACCATCATCCTGGTCGGTGCGACCACCGAGAATCCTTCGTTCGAGCTCAACGGCGCGCTGCTGTCGCGCCTGCAGGTGCTGGTGCTCAAGCGTCTCGACGAGGCGGCACTGGAAAAACTGCTGGCCCGCGCCGAGACACGCATCGGTCGCGAGCTGCCACTCGAACCCGAGGCACGCTCGCTGCTGCTGACCCTGGCCGACGGCGACGGGCGCTACCTGCTCAACACGGTCGAGGCGATGGTCGACCAGGTCGGCGAGGCCGAGGGGACGATCAACGCCGACAAGCTGCTGACCCTGGCGCAGCGGCGCGCCCCGGCCCACGACAAGGACCGCGACGGGCATTTCAACCTGATCTCGGCGCTGCACAAGTCGCTTCGGGGCTCGGATGCCGACGCCGCGCTGTACTGGCTGGCGCGCATGCTGGTCGGCGGTGACGACCCGCTGTATGTCGCACGGCGGCTGATCCGCTTTGCCAGCGAGGACATCGGCCTGGCCGACCCGCAGGCACTCAGCCAGGCGCTGGCCGCGCGCGAGGCCTATGAAGTGCTCGGCTCGCCCGAGGGCGAGCTGGCGATCGTCCAAGTGGTGCTCTACCTGGCCTGCGCCCCCAAATCCAACGCCGCCTACCGCGCCGCCGGCGCAGCCTGGAACACCGCCCGCGAGACCGGCTCCCTGATGCCGCCCGAACACATCCTCAACGCCCCGACAAAGCTGATGAAGGAACTCGGCTACGGCCAGGGCTACCAGTACGACCACGACACCGAAGCCGCCTTCTCCGGCCAGGATTACTTCCCCGAAGCCATGGACCGCCAGCAGTTCTACGACCCGCCGGAGCGCGGTTTCGAGCGCGAAATCAACAAGCGGTTGCGGTTTTGGCAGGAAAGGAGGGGGAAGGGGGGAAGGGGTTAACGGGTTAACGGGTTTCGGAAAACACGGGTTCAGGGTTCAGGGTTCGGGAAAAACAGGTTCAAGGATCAAGGAGCAAGGTTCAAGGTAAAGGCGGGTTCGGGAAAAACAGGTTCAAGGAGCAAGGACCAAGGTGCAAAGTTGAGCCTGAAACCTGAAACCTGAAACCTGAAACCCTTGTTCCTTGCTCCTTGCTCCTTGATCCTTGCTCCTTGATCCTTGCTCCTTGATCCTTTTTCGTTTCAAGTTTCGAGCCA
>CAYQJJ010000235.1:0-4530 GCA_964417745.1 uncultured Wenzhouxiangella sp. | reverse complement strand
TCTTTCCCATCGAGTCATTTCTCTCCGGCCAAACCCCGAATCCAGACATCAAACCTTCAACGGCAGGGGCTTGTCCGGGTCGACGTCGAGGGCGCTGCGGGCGCGGGTCAGGTCGTCCTTGCTGAATTGGTCCTGCCGGTACAACCCGACCAGGGCGGCGAAGGCGATCTGGTAGCGGTCGACCTCGAAGAATGCACGCAGGTTCTCGCGCGTGTCCGAGCGCCCGAAGCCGTCGGTGCCGAGCACCAGGTAGTGATCCTGCGGAACGAATTCGCGCACCTGGTCGGCATAGGCGCGCACGTAATCGGTCGCTGCCACCACCGGACCGGGCCGACCCTTCAGACAGGCAGTCAGGTAAGGCGTCTGCGCCGGCATTTCCGGGTTGAGCCGATTGCGCCGGGCCGCCTCATGACCGTCCTTGCGCAGCTCGTTGAAGCTGGTCACCGACCAGATGTCGGAGGCCAGGCCGTAGCTCTCGGCCAGGATGTCGGCCGCGGCGATGACCTCGCGCAGGATGGCACCGCTGCCCATGAGCTGCACGCGCGCCTTTTCGGGGTCGCTCGTTCCCAGGCCGGAATCGCGCAACAGGTAGATGCCCTTGCGGATGCCTTCCTCGACCCCCTCGGGCATGGCCGGGTGGGGGTAGTTCTCGTTGAGCACCGTGATGTAATAGTAGACATCTTCCTGGTCGGCATACATGCGCTTGAGCCCGTCCTGGAGGATAACGGCGAGCTCGTAGCCAAACGCCGGGTCGTAGCTGATGCAGTTCGGGATGGTGCCGGCCAGCACGTGGCTGTGACCATCCTCGTGCTGCAGGCCCTCGCCGTTGAGGGTGGTGCGCCCGGAGGTGCCGCCGATGAGAAAGCCGCGCGCGCGCATGTCGCCGGCCGCCCAGGCCAGGTCGCCAATGCGCTGGAAGCCGAACATCGAGTAAAACGCGTAGAACGGGATCATCGGCAGGCCGTTGGAGGCATAGCTGGTCGCCGCGGCGATCCACGAGCTCATCGAGCCGGCCTCGGTGATGCCTTCCTGCAGCACCTGCCCGCGCTGGTCTTCCTTGTAGTACATGAGCTGGTCGGAATCGACCGGCTCGTAGAGCTGGCCTTCGGGGGCGTAGATGCCGATCTGGCGGAACAGGCCTTCCATGCCGAAGGTGCGCGCTTCGTCGCAGATGATCGGCACGATGTGCTTGTTGATCTTCTTGTCGCGCAGCAGCGCCGACAGGCAGCGCACGAACGCCATGGTGGTCGAAATCTCGCGCTCGCCCGAACCCTTGGTGACCGCCTCGAAGGCGTCGAGTTCGGGGACTTCCAGCCTGGCATCCGGCTTGGGGCGCGTGGGCAGGTAGCCGCCGAGCTGCTCGCGGCGTTTCTTGAGGTAGCGGATCTCCTCGGAGTCCTCGCCGGGGTGGTAATACGGGACATCGGCAAGCGATTCGTCGGGCAGCGGCACGTTGAAGCGGTCGCGGAAGTACTTCACGCCCTCCTCGTCGAGCTTTTTCTGCTGGTGCGAGATGTTCTGGCCCTCGCCGGACTGACCCAGCCCGTAGCCCTTGATGGTCTTGGCCAGAATCACCGTCGGCTGGCCCTTGTGATGGCTGGCCGAATGGTAGGCCGCGTAGATCTTGTGCGGGTCGTGGCCGCCACGGTTGAGCCGCCAGATGTCCTCGTCGGACAGGTCGGCGACCATCTCCCCGAGCTCGTCGTACGCGCCGAAGAAGTGTTCGCGCACGTAGGCGCCGTCGTTGGCCTTGTACTTCTGGTAATCGCCGTCGAGCGCTTCTTCCATGCGCTTGCGCAGCAGGCCCTGGGTATCGCGCGCCAGCAGCGGGTCCCAGTAGGAACCCCAGATGACCTTGATGACGTTCCAGCCCGCACCCCGGAACACGCCCTCGAGCTCCTGGATGATCTTGCCGTTGCCGCGCACCGGCCCGTCGAGGCGCTGCAGGTTGCAGTTGACCACGAACACCAGGTTGTCGAGCTTCTCGCGCCCGGCCAGCGAGATCGCACCCAGCGATTCGGGCTCGTCGCACTCGCCGTCGCCCATGAAGCACCAGACCTTGCGCTTTTCGGTCTCGGCGAGCTCGCGGTTGTTGAGGTATTTCAGAAAGCGTGCCTGGTAGATCGCCATGATCGGGCCGAGCCCCATCGACACGGTCGGGATCTGCCAGAAATCCGGCATCAGCCAGGGATGCGGGTAAGAGCTCAGCCCCTCGCCGTCGACTTCCTGGCGGAAGCGGTCGAGCTGGTCTTCGCTCAGCCGCCCCTCGAGAAAGGCACGGGCATAGATACCCGGCGAGGAATGACCCTGGATGAACAGCAGGTCCGAGCCATCTTCGTGATCATGACCCTTGAAGAAATGGTTGAAGCCGACATCGTAGAGCGTGGCAGCCGAGGCGAAGCTGGCGATGTGCCCGCCGAGTTCGCCCCCGCGGCGGCCGGCGCGCACGACCATCGCCATGGCATTCCAGCGGATGATCGAGCGGATACGCCGCTCCAGAGAGCCGTCGCCCGGCATCGACGGCTGGCGATGAGGCGGTATGGTGTTGATGTAGGCAGTGGTCAGGTCGAAAGGCAGGTGCGCGCCCGAACGACGCGCCAGCTCGACCAGACGCTCGAGCAGAAAATGCGCCCGTTCCGGGCCGTCACGGTCGACCACCGCAGCGAGCGATTCGAGCCACTCGCGGGTCTCGGCGGTATCGATATCCTTGGGGTGGGGATGCTGCTGAACCATGCCAGTCCTTGTATCGGTTGATCGCTCGGTCGAGCCCGCATTGTAACCACACTCAGCCGGTCAAGTCCGCCTGCCAGACCGGCCTTGTGCCATACGACGGCGTACTGAACCGGCCGCGAGACCGGGCCACGTGCATGACCAGAATTTGCATGCCCCGGGATGTCGATTCGGGCGGGAGACCCGGTCACTTTCGACCGATCGGGTAGACTCTGTTCAGCTCAAAGAATAATGATCCCGAAACATGCTGCGACTTCTTTCCCTGTTACTGGCTTCGGCCTGCCTCGCCGCCAGCCCCGCGCTGGCCCAGGTCCGCACCGTCCCGCCGGAGGTGCTGGCCACCATCATCGACGACGAGCCCATCATTCCTCGCTCGATGACCGCCGAAGAGCGCCAGCGCTGGGTGCTGCCCGACGCCAGCGAGCGCGGCGTCGAACCGGTCGGGGCGCTGTTCACTCCGCCGGAATACACGCCCAACGAAGCGCTGATGCTGCGCTGGGGATATTTCAATTCGGTCATCACCGAAATCAGCGTCGCGACCACCACCGAAACCGACGAGGCCGAGATCATCCTGATCGTCGCCGACCAGGGCCAGGCGGACTCCGCGGCCTCGGTTCTCGACAACGCCGGCGCCGACCTGGCGCGCATCGACTTCCAGATCATGCCCAGCGACACGGTCTGGATTCGCGATTACGGCCCGCGCAGCCTGTTCGTCGACAACGAACGTGCGCTCATGGACCACAGCTACAACCGCCCGCGACCCGACGATGACCAGGTCCCGTTCAAACTGGCTTCGGAAACCGGCGAGGCGCTCTATGAACTGCCGCTGGTCCACGGCGGCGGCAACTTTCACCTGTTCGGCAACGGCGAGGCATTCATGACCGACCTCATCACCGCCGAAAACCCCGGATGGAGCGAGGCCGACGTCGAAGCGCTCTACGCCGACTACCACGACCTCGACCTGACCCTGCTCGACCCCCTACCGGCGAGTTTCGACTCGACCCAGCATCTGGACATGTGGTTTCTGCCGGTCGACGACGACACCGTCATCATCGGCGAGTACGACCCCATGGAAGCCGGCGGCACGCCGCACCAGATCACCGAGGCGGCCAGCACACTGCTGACCGAGCGCGGCTACACCGTGCTGCGCACCCCCGGCTGGGGCGCGGGCGCGCACTATACCTATACCAATTCGGTGATCATCAACGAAGCGGTACTGGTCTGCCAGTTCAACGACTACCCGACCGAAAATGCCCAGGCGGTCGAGGTTTTCGAGCAGGCCTTCCCCGACCGGGTGATCGTCGGCATCGACTGCAGCACCATCATCAACTCCGCCGGCGCCATCCACTGCATCGTCATGCACTACTCCCTGCGCGGCAACCCCCTGCTCAAGGATCGCTTCGAACCAGGGAGCTTCTGAATATTAACCCGATCCTGATTACGTACGTGACTCAGCCATGTTTCCTGACGACGCGGGACGGCTACCGCAGTCTGCCTCCTGCGATGCCTCGGTTATTGGGGTCAATGGTAGACCGGAGCCACGGAAAGCGGCCTTGAATGGGACGGGGTGATGGGGGGTCCGGTCGGGTGACTTCGCCACGCGTCCGGAGCCCGGCTGGACACCCCATCGGCCCGGCCCTGGCCCTCAGGGCTGGCTAGCGGCACGAGCTTCCCGAAGCTCCCCCGGGCACGCAGGCCCGGAGATGGCCGAGTCAGGTGCGTAATCAGGAAACCGGTTGTTGTTGACACGCAGCGATTCTTGAACAGCAAATCTGGAGGTATAAATGCCTTCAACAGATC
>CAYQJJ010000234.1:0-4544 GCA_964417745.1 uncultured Wenzhouxiangella sp. | reverse complement strand
CTCCATCAGCGCGCGCTTGGTCAGCCGAATGAGCGCCGAGCGCAACTGCTGGCCATTGGTTTTTCGTGAATCAAACCAGAATGACAGCTTGATCAGCACGGCCGCATTGCGAATCTCCTCGGCGACAACCCATGGCTCGGGGTTCTCCAGGACCGCCGGGTGACCCGCAAGAACAGCCAGGCCAATCGCCTGGGTGTCGGTGATGGAGTCGTTGAGACCGATCATCACGCCGAACTCCATGCGGTCATTGGGGTTGGCCGAGAAGTTGGTGATGTCGCTCTTGTAGATGGTCGCGTTGGGTACCTGCACGTGGTTGCCGTCCAGGGTCATCAGCACCGTGGCCCGAATCGTCATGCTTTGCACGAACCCGCGGGTTCCCCCGACCTCGATCAGATCACCGGTCCGAAAGGGGTTCTGTGCACTCAGAAAGATGCTCGCCAGAAAATTCTCGGTAATGTCGCGAAAGGCGATACCCAGCGCGATGCCGGCAAGCCCCGTACCACCCAGAACGGCCAGCGCGACGTTGGTCAGCCCGGCCACGTGGAACACGCTGTACAAGCCGGCAACGAACACCAGGACACCCCCGCCCCGGGCGACCACGTCCTTCAGCAGATTGTTCCGTTTACTGGTCTTTGTGGTCCAGCGCAGCAACCGCGTGACGAGCACGCCCAGAGACCAGGCCAGCGCGAGGAGCAACAAACTGAAAAGAACGTAAGGCAGGCTTCTCAGCACCGTTCTGCCGAGCTCGTTCAAACCACTGAGCGCCGGGCTCAGGTCCCAGATCGACGGCTCGATCAACTCGAGATGATTGACCACCGCGACCACGTCCTGGGTGCTGCGTGCCAGATCGCCGGCCCACTGGCGGTGCGTCTGGCGGCGGACCTGGCCATACAGGAATGCCACCCCTTCATCGACCGTGACCATCGGCTGCTCGTACCAGCCCGTTGCAACCAGAATCCGCTCCAGCCGGGCCGCGATGGCCTCGTCGGTCGCTTCCGGCACAATGCCGACACTCGCCGGGGCCTCCAGGCGTTCCTCCGACTCCGGTGGCGTCAGGACGAGCGGTGGCTCGGCCGCGATGACCCATCCCGGCAGGGCCATGCCTATAACAGCCAGGACAACGGCAATCCGCATCATCCCGAGACAGTAGCCACCCGACCCGGAACCGTTCCGTGCGGTACCGAACCCAGCCGGTTATTCCCCGGATTTCTCGGGAGCATGCATCAGCGGCTTGAGATAGCGCAGCGTCAAAAACGTCGCGATGCTGATGAGGATCGCAATCTCGAACCGGTGCGCGGCGACTGCCAGGCCGATCGCGCCCGTTGCCCAAAGGCTGGCAGCCGTGGCCGTACCTTCCACGCTACCACCGCTTTTGAGAATCGCTCCGCCACCGATGAATCCAATGCCGGTGATCAGGCCCTGCATGATCCGGGCCTGTGCGTCGGGCGACTCCAGCACCGAGAAGCCGATCAGGGCGTAGCCACAGGCGGCAACGGCGACCAACGGGAACGTCCGCAGTCCAATGGCGCGATCGCGAACTTCCCGGTCCCAGGCACTCGGGATCGCGAGCAGATAGGCCAACACAAGATCGCGCAGGTGACGGAGCATGAGGGACCCATCGAACTCCGGTATCAGCCATTCGAGCATGACGGCTGATTTCTGCGCACAACTTGAAAATCGATCGGCTTGAAGGAGAAATTATTCGACTGCCCGGCGGAACATGCGGACATCGCCACCACGAGGGGCATCTCGGCTCGCAAGCGAACGAAATCCCCGGCTTTGCTGAGCGGAGGAAGAACGCCGAACTCCCCCGTTGTGGCATCGATCGACACATGCATGAACGCATTGAATGCGATGGGAATGCGATCGACACCGATGTCGTAAGGGGCCAGTGCCGCCGCCAGATTGCCCTCGCAGCCCGGACGACCCTCGTGCTCCCCGTATATGATCCTGAAGGTGTCTTTCGAACAAGGCGTCAAAGTGAAGTCATGTCGACCGCAGGTATCCTCGATGATGGTGAACATTGGCTGGCTACGGTTCGAGTAGAGTACGTCGCCCGTCGTGAGCCAAAGGCGTGAGGCATAGTCAAGAGAGCGCCCTGAAGACAGATACTCCCCATGATCCGGATTCCCGAATGCGACCACATCGCTGACCTGCTGGCCTTCGGGATCGATCACCACCAGTTCGTCTCCAGGGCCAAGCTCGACCGCCTGCGCGGAGCAGGGAGGTATTCTCACCGTCGGTACGTCCGTGTTCACGGCTTCTCCTTGAAATGGAATGGGCATTTCCAGTTGGCTTCAACCTCACGGCCACTGTACTGCCTGGCCTCACTCACTTCTCCAAAATCCGCCAGATTGGGATTCTGGGATCCTTGCAAGGCGATATCGCGTGCTCGAGTGGCCACTTGCATCTTCTCGAAACGTCCGTCCTTTCTTAGCTTCTCGAACTGGCGGTGGGAATTGAGCACCAATACCGGGTTGGAAAACCGCCGGGCGAGGCGCGAAGCGTTCGCGTGAAGCCCAATGGCAAAGAACGGATGCCCCGCTATGCTCAGGCTGAACAGCGGGCTGTCACTATCGCTGTTGACATCGTCGGCGGGAGGATTGCCCGCCAGAATGTCCAGCTTGTGGATTCGCCACAACTGCGCCCACATCAAGGACTCGAAACGAAGCTCGCTCATATCGCCTGGGCCACTGAACAGGGCGACATAAGAGTGCACGATGTCCTCGTTGCAAGCACTTGCTTCGATCATGGCAACGAATCGAGAAAGGCCATCCAGGATCGCCCGGTCATTGCCGGGATCCCCTAGAGCGCCGAACTCATGAGTCTCGATCGAGCCACGGGCCAAAGCGGACTTGGCGCCCACACAGGGATATGTAGCCTCGGCGAGCAACGCCAGAAAGCGCCCGCCCAGGTCCGGAACGGGCTGCAGGCCCACTTCGTTAGTACCAGGATCTCCAGGGTGTTTCATCCGCTTTTCGACAGGTCACCATTGGCCAACGGCGATCGGTGCTGGCCGGTAACCTCAGTGGCTCTTCCGCTTTCCAAGCGTGCTGTCCAGGGAACGCCTCATCTTGCGTGCGGCACCGTCGACCGCCTGCCCCACGGTCGCGGCTTCATCGGTCACGGCTACGGGCTGGAGACCTTCGACCCTGACTTCCAGCAGACAGCGTATGTCGGCGTTGCCGGATTTCTTGTCACTGTTCTCGTCGCTGAGGTGAACCTCCACGCGCGTCACCTGATCCGCAAAGCGCTCCAGGACGTTTCTGATGGTGGCTTCGGTCTGCTCCGGTTGTGCACCGGACTGGTCGATGTTGTCATCCGTGTTGATCTGAATCTGCATGTCACTTGCCTCAGTAGCGGTAGATTGCGGCGATTCCCGTACCGGTCGGCATCCGTTCCTTCGGCACCACGACCACCTCGCCGCCCATCTTGAGCACCAGGGCTCCCAGGTCATCGAGCACGTCGTCCGTTTCGGGGTGGGAGAGATCGTCGAACTCAAGCTCGCCGGTCGTCGCATCGACCCGACCGGGGATTTCCCGGCGCGCTTCGATCAGCAGGGTCGCCACGCGCCCGCCCACGGCGGCCCGGGCCACCTCGGCCAGGTCGTCGGAGCCAAGGCCCTTCGGCTGGTTACTGCCGAAGGCATCCACCAGCCCGGCCAGGCGCTCAAGGTAGCGAGGTTCAATGGTTTGCCAGACCCGCTCGCGAAAGTCGTCGCTCGACGCAAGCGCATCCGGATGCACGTCCAGGCTCTCGGAAATCAGGAAAGGGTTGTGGCTGAGCGCGTGAAACATGTGGTGGTGCTCCGGCAGGGCGGCGAGTAGCAGCGGCAGGCCGGAGGGCTTGGAATGGTGTTCAAGGACCGCGCGATCGACTGCGCGGAAGAATCGCTCCGCGTCATCGTCCAGTTCGGCTTTCCTGCCGCCATGGCCATGGTGCATGGGGGCCTGGCCGCCGCCGCTGCCGCCATAGGCCGACACCGTCTGGCGGGAATCGGTGAGTTCGTCACCGAGCGCCTCGGTGATCGTCTGCGGCACGCCATCGGCAGGCGTGATCTCGTCCAGGGCGTCACGGTTGCCCTCGAACACCTTCATCTCGTGCCGGCTCAAGGCGAGCACCTGATAGCGATCCGCCGATTGCAGGATGCGCAGCAAGGGCTTGGTGTGGAAGCTGTCCGCCACAACCGCCAATTCGGGGACCGGGCGCTGGAGCTTGTAGACCCGAAACCGATTCCTGTCGCGCAACACGGCCAGGCCGTCGAAGGTGCAGTTCCAGAACTCGCGATCGTCCGCGAGGGCCAGCAAGGGTTCGAGCAAGGGCTGGATCTCGTCGCTCGCAAACTTTTGTCGCAGCGAGTCATCCAGCGCTTTCACCAGATTCTTGAAGCGTATTGGATCCTGCTCATTGTCCGGGTGGTCCCGATGAGTCGGTTGATAAAGCGAAAGGCACGGCGGGTCACAGTCATCCCAGAGGCCCGCCGCGGCGTCCTGGTCGACACTGTTCACTGACATTCCGGATCTCTCCAACAAGGCACACCATCC
>CAYQJJ010000233.1:0-4552 GCA_964417745.1 uncultured Wenzhouxiangella sp. | reverse complement strand
ACGAGACCCGGGTCAAGGTGGTCAAGAACAAGATGGCGCCGCCGTTCCGCCAGGCGGTGTTCGAGATTCTCTACGGCGAGGGCATTTCGCGCCACGGCGAGCTCATCGACCTCGGCGTCGAGCACGGGCTGATCAAGAAATCGGGCGCCTGGTACAGCTACGGCGACGATCGCATCGGCCAGGGCAAGGACAATGTCCGCCAGTTCCTCAAGGACCACCCCGACATGGCCGACGACATCGAGCGCCAGCTCCGCGAGACGCTGTTGCCGAAGCCCAAGTCCGGATCGGAAGCCCCGGCCGAGGCCGCCGAGACCGAGCCGGCCGAGTGATCGCGCGGGCGTGACCGAAGCGCTCAAGCCACACGATGCGCGCGAAGCGGCCCTGAAGCTGCTGGCGCGCCGCGAGCACGCCTACCAGGAACTGGTCTACAAGCTGACCCGGCGCGGCTGGCCCGAGGACATGGTTCGCGAGCAGCTCGACGTGCTCGCCGGAGCCAACCTGCAGTCCGACGAGCGCTTTACCGAAAGCTATGTACGCTCGCGCGCCGGGAAAGGCTTCGGCCCGGTGCGCATCCGCGCCGAGCTGGCCGAGCGCGGCATCGACCGGGCCCTGGCCCAGCGCGGCCTGGCCGCGGCCGAAATCGACTGGTTCGCCTGCGCCGCCGACTGGTACCAGCGCCGCTACGGCGAGAAGCCCGTGGCTGATTTGAAGGAAAAGTCGCGCCGCCAGCAGGCGCTGGCGCGCCGGGGGTTTTCCCACGAGCACGTTCGCGAATTGCTCGATTGACGAATTTGTCAGCACAACTCCCTGAAAAGTAAGGGGTTCCTGACGGATTCGCCGGCAAGGGCTGTTCGCTGGCCATGAATTGCTGTCACGCGCTTCGCCGTCGCTTGGGGTCGATTACACTGCCGGCTGGTCAAGTCGTGGAAAACGTGATGTCTTGCTTCGGAATCATCGTGCGTGCGCTGCTCCTTTGCTGTCTCGTGGTCGGTGCGGCACAGGCGGACTCCTCCCCTGTAGATCGGCTCGAACCCGAGCAGCAGGCGTTCTGGCTAAAGCTGAATGGCTTTTGTGGGCAGGCTTTTGCCGGGCAGGTGTCGGATGTCACCGAGTATTATCGCGAGGCCCTGGTTGGGCGCGAGCTGGTGGCGCACGGGGTTTCTTGTGATGAGGCTCGTATTCACATCGCGTTGCACGTCGATGGTGATCGCTCGCGCAACTGGATCTTGACCATCGTCGACGGCACGATCCGCCTCAAGCACGACCATCGCCATCGCGACGGCACTGAGGAGGAGATCAGCCAGTACGGCGGCGACGCGCCGGTGCCCGGTCTTTCTCAGCGCCAGATCTTTCCCGCCGATGCGCATACCGCCGAGATTCTGCCCCGGCGCTCCGACAATTTCTGGTTCATGGACTTTGTCGACGACGACACCTTCCACTACGGTGTTCACTGGCCCAGATACGGCCACTCCGTTCGACTGGCATTCGACCTGTCCCGCCCGGTGGCACCGCCCCCCAGTCCGTGGGGATACGAGTCGGCGGATTAATCCCCCGGTACGGGAAAATCGCCATGCCCCTTGCCCGTCGAGGGCTTAAACTATACAAACTGACTTCGATTCACTGCACTCCAGGCTTTTTGATGAAGACCACCGCCGAAATCCGCCAGGCTTTTCTCGACTTTTTTGCCGAGCGCGAGCATCGCGTTGTGCCGTCCAGCTCGCTGGTGCCGGGCAACGATCCGACGCTGCTGTTTACCAACGCCGGCATGGTGCAGTTCAAGGATGTGTTCCTGGGCTCGGAGAAGCGCAACTACTCGCGCGCGACGTCCTCGCAGCGCTGTGTGCGCGCCGGCGGCAAGCACAATGATCTTGAAAACGTCGGCTACACGGCGCGCCATCATACGTTTTTCGAGATGCTGGGCAACTTCAGCTTTGGTGATTACTTCAAGCGCGAAGCGATTGAATTTGCATGGGAATTTCTGACCAGAACCTGCGGATTGCCACCGGAAAAATTGTGGGTCACGGTTTACGTCGACGACGATGAGGCGGCCGATATCTGGCTTGAGCACATCGGTGTCGACCCGGAGCGTTTTACGCGCATTTCCGGCAACGACAACTTCTGGGCCATGGGCGACACCGGGCCGTGCGGACCGTGCACCGAAATCTTCTACGATCACGGCCCCGATGTGCCGGGCGGGCCGCCGGGCACGCCCGAAGAAGACGGCGACCGCTATATCGAGGTCTGGAACCTGGTGTTCATGCAGTACGACCGTGGCGGCGACGGTGCCATGAGCCCGCTGCCCAAGCCCTGTGTCGATACCGGCATGGGCCTGGAGCGCCTGGCGGCGATCCTGCAGGGGGTGCACAGCAACTACGAAATTGACCTGTTTACTCGCCTGATCGATGCCGCGGCCGGGCTGACCGGCACCGAAGACCGCGACTCGCCATCGTTGAAGGTGATTGCCGATCATATCCGTGCCTGTGCGTTTCTGATCGTCGACGGCGTGCTGCCGGCCAACGAGGGCCGGGGCTACGTGCTGCGGCGTATCATCCGACGTGCCGTGCGCCATGGCTACAAGCTTGGTTGTACCGACCTGTTCTTCAGCCGCATGGTCGACGTTCTGGCCCGGGAAATGGGCGAAGCCTACCCGGAACTGGCTGAAAAGGCCGGACATGTCACCGAGGTGCTGGCGCGCGAGGAGCAGCGCTTCGGCGAGACCATCGAGCAGGGCATGAAGCTGCTCGAGGACGCCATTGCCCGCCTCGAGGACAACCGCATCCCCGGTGAGGTGGTCTTCAAGCTCTACGACACCTTCGGCTTCCCGGTCGACCTGACCCGCGACATCGCCCGTGAGCGCGAGCTGACGGTCGACGAGGCCGGCTTCGAGCAAGCCATGGAAGCCCAGCGCGAGCGTGCCCGGGCGGCGACATCCTTCGGCGTCCAGGACGGCATTTCGACCGAGCTGATCGCCGGGCTGCCAGCTACCGACTTTCTCGGTTACCAACACCACGAGACCGCTGATGCCGAAGTGCTGGCGGTGATCGTCGACGGCCAGCCGGTCGAGCGGCTCGAGGCCGGCGACGAGGCCCTCGTCGTACTCGACCGCACCCCGTTCTACGCCGAATCCGGCGGTCAGGTCGGTGACACCGGCGTGATCGAGACCGCCGACGGGCAGTTTCGCGTGACCGACACGCGCAAGCTGGCCGGCACCTTTCACGGCCACTTCGGCCGGCTCGAGACCGGCAGCCTGGCAAAAGGGCAATCGGCCGCGGCTCGCATCGACCGGCAGCGCCGGGCCCACATCGTGCGTCACCACTCGGCGACCCACCTGCTGCATTCGGCGCTGCGGACCGTGCTCGGCGACCATGTCCAGCAGAAGGGCTCGCTGGTTGCCCCCGACCGCCTGAGGTTCGATTTCTCGCACCACGAGCCGGTCAGCGAGGAGCAGCTGCGGGAAATCGAGGCCATGGTCAACGAACAGATTCAGATCAACACTGCCGCCGAGTCCCGCGAAATGGCTTTCGACGATGCTATTGCCGCCGGTGCGCTGGCGTTTTTCGGCGACAAGTACGGTGACGAGGTGCGGGTCATGCGCTTCGGCGATTTCTCGGTCGAGCTGTGCGGTGGAACCCACGTCGACCGGGTCGGCGATATCGGGGTTCTCAAGATCATCCACGAGACCGGCATTTCGGCCGGCGTGCGCCGGATCGAGGCAGTTGCCGGGCAGGTGGCGGTCGACTGGCTGCAGAACATGGACCGCTCGCTCCGGGATGTCTCCGGCAAACTGCGCGCCACTCCCGAGCAGCTCGGCGAGCGCGTGGACCAGCTACTCGAGCGCTCGCGCGTGCTCGAAAAGGAGCTTGAACGCCTCAAGGGCAAGCTGGCTTCGGCGGCCGGCTCGGATCTGGCCTCCCAGGCCGTGGATGTCGACGGCATCAACGTCATCGCCGCCAACCTTGAAGGCGCCGACCCCAACAGCCTGCGCGATACCGTCGATCAGCTCAAGAACAAGATCGGCTCCGGCATCGTGGTGCTTGCCACGGGGGCCGGGCAGGGCGTGCGCCTGGTTGCTGGCGTGACGAAGGACCTGACCGGTCAGTACAAGGCCGGCGAGCTGGTCAACCATGTCGCCAGCCAGGTCGGCGGCAAGGGCGGCGGCCGCCCCGACTTCGCCCAGGCCGGCGGCAGCGACCTCGACGCCCTGCCCGGCGCCCTGGCCAGCGTCCCGGACTGGGTCCGCCAGAAATCGGCCTGAGCGCAAAAATGACCGGCAAGTCGGGCCCGACCACTGGTTGCGCCCACCCGTACCCTGTATAATCTCGCGCCTGCTCCCGGTTCGGGCGAAAAGTAGCGCCAACCGGAAGCAACAAAAAGGTTTCGGAGAGGTGGCAGAGTGGTCGAACCGAGCGCCAGCGAGCTCGATGCGCAGTCCGCCTCCGGCGGACGGAGCACCCGCAGCGAAGCGGAGGGCAAGCGCCTTCAGGCGCGCCGTCCATGCGGCGGTCTCGAAAACCGTTAACGGGTAACCCCCGTTCGAGGGTTCGAACCGAGC
>CAYQJJ010000232.1:0-4626 GCA_964417745.1 uncultured Wenzhouxiangella sp. | reverse complement strand
TCACCACCGCCTTCCAGCGCATGCCACTGATTACCATCCCAGCGCGCTACATGATTGACCAACTGATCGCCGGCGCCAGTAAAACTACCTCCGACATAGACATCATCACCGGATACGGCCAGAGAAAAAACACCGTGGCGAGTCCCGGAGCCGCTTACCCCGTTCTCACCGTCGCTTTCGAGGGCCTGCCACTGGCCGCCATCCCAGCGCGCTATCTGATTGGCCGGCTCGCCACCAGCTTCCGAGAATTTCCCTCCGACATAGAGGTCGCTACCCGAAACGGCGAATGCATAAACGCCGAGGGCAATGGCAAAACCGCCGACCCCATTTTGATCATCGCTGCCCAGCGCATGCCACTGATTGCCATCCCAACGCGCCACATTGCTGGCCGGCTGATCACCCGCCTGGATGAAAGAGCCCCCGGCATACACATCCCCGTCGAAGACGACCAGAGCCGAAACTCGGGCAGCGCCGAGTTCATTGTGCACCCCGCTGTCCAATGACTCGAACGCCTCGGTACTCGGGTCATAAGCAACGACGCCATTGGCCATGGCGTCTCCGCACACGTCAAACTGGCCGCCGAGATAGACCACCCCGGAAGCATCGACCACCACAGCATGTACTGGTCCGTTGCAACCAAAATTGACACCCCCGAAAGCCTGCCATTTTCCCGGCACGGCGCCATCACCGCCAGCCACGAAACGCGGCGCACCATCGGCAGAGGCCTGCATCTCGAACCCGGCCGGGTCCAGGCTGCCGACAAAGTCAGCGGGAACCGACAGCCGCCCTTCTTCGTCGAGGAACCGCTCCAACGCCTCGGCCTGCCCGAAAGCAGCCATTGGTAGAAAAAGCCCCGCAAACAACAACACAGCGCTCAGCCGGCGCCCGGCCCGCGTGGTCCATCGAATGTCCATCCGCGTGATCTCCCTGCCTCGATTCGTGTACTGGGTTTGTTGCCCCATTTCGCCAGGTCAGCCTAACTATTAATTCCCGCCCGAGCAAGCTTTCGAAAGACTCCGGGCAGGCCGGGAAACAGCTGAAAACACTACTCAAACGGCGCTGCGGCCCAGCGCACCGAAAAGGCAGAGTAAAGACCGGGTTTTCCTGACCAGCAAACAAATAATCCGGAAGGTGATGCAGTTCCCTTACATTATTCAGCGAGAGCGGTTAGTCTCGATTGCATCTGCGAGGTTAAACGTCCGGGCACGAGTCCGCGACAACCAGCTCGAATCCACAATCTACAAGGGGACGACCCGCTTACACCGGGCGTACAAACAGGCAATCCTGAATGACTATTTTCGATCCGAAACGGACCGCAATCGCCGCCGCTGCTGCAATGTTGCTGCTGAACCTTCCCGCACATGCCGCCGACGACCCGGACGCTACGATCGTGACCGATGAGTACACGATTGAGCGCCCCTCTGGCGCAGGCCAGGCCGAACTGACGCTTGTCCATTCCGCGGGACAACGCACGACGATCTCCTTCGACGCCGATCAGCCGCTTGTCCTTGGACCCCGCGTCGTCAACACGCTGGACCTGACCGACGGCCTGTACCGCTGGGAAGCTCGATTCCGACCGGTCCTGGATGAGCAGCAGCAGGCCCTTCGCGATGCCCGCACTGATGATTCCGGTGGCCAGGGGGCCGACGAGTCACCAGCGACACGCCAGGCCCTGCCGCCCGTCTCCGGTTCGCTCCGACTTGTCGACGGTCGATTCAAGGGCACGGCAAGTGCGCCCGGCGATCCAGGCGAAGGGGCCGATGATCCGCTGCAGCCGTCACCGCGCGACCAGGTCATTGCCGACGATCTGATCGTTCAGGGCAGCACCTGCGTGGGCCTGGGCTGTGTTGACGGTGAAGTCTTTGATTCCGACCGGCTTCGCCTGAAAGCGAACAACGTTCGCATTCATTTCGAAGACAACTCGGAATTGGGGGGCTTTCCCGCCAATGACTGGCGCCTGATCGCCAATGACAACTTCATCGACGGCGCCGACTACTTTGCAATCGAAGACGCCACAGCCGACCGCGTGCCGTTTCGCGTCGATGCCGGTGCACCGGCCAACAGCATCTACGTCGCCAGTAACGGCGCCGTCGGCTTTGGCACCAGCACGCCGGTGGCCGAACTGCATACGGTCAAGGGCAATACCCCGGCGCTGCGCCTGGATCAGACCGCTGCCTTGGGCTTCCAGCCCCAAGTCTGGGACGTTGCCGGCAACGAGACCAATTTCTTCATTCGCGACGCGACCGGTGGCGCCACACTTCCGTTCAAGATTCGGCCGGGGAGTCCGTCCAACGCGTTTGTGATCGATGCCGAAGGCGAAATCGCGATGGGACGACCAAATGCCGAAGCAGCACTTCACATCACGCGATCCCCTACCGCAACCGCCCCCTTCCTGACCATCGATACATCCGACGGCCAGGTGATGAACCTGGATGCCGACGGCAACCTGTTCGTCGGCGGCGCAATTACCCAGCTGTCGAGCAGAACCGCCAAGGAAAACCTGATATCCGTGGCCGGTGAGGTCGTGCTCGACCGCCTGGCCGAGCTGCCGATCTGGACCTGGAATTACCTCGCCGGAGGCGGCGAAGACCGGCACATCGGCCCGGTCGCCGAAGACTTCTACGCCAGCTTCGGGTTCGGGCGCAATGAACGTTCGCTGTCGCCGTCGGACGTGGCCGGGGTTGCGCTGGCCGCCAGCAAGGCGCTGAACGAGCAGCTTAATCGCGAAATCAAGCAGCGTGACCGGCACATCGAATCTCTGGAGGCCCGCCTGGAGCGGCTCGAGCGACTGCTGATCGATTCGGAGCCGACCCCCGGCCGGAACCAGTAGCCATGAGTCGCCTTGTTTTCGCGCCGGGCCTGCTGCTTGCGGCCCTGGTGCTTCTCGTATTGAGCCCGGCCGCGTCTGCGCAATTGATCGGCCTGACCCATGATTCGGCGGGCGAAATCTCGGTTCTTGCCGAGATTGATTCGGCCTCCGCCGTTACACCGATTGGTACCGGCGACACGTCGCTCGAAGTGGCCTACGGTGCATCGGCCTTCGACCCATTCGCCGGAACGGTTTTCGCCCTCGGGCCCGATCCGGTGGCCGGCGACGGCACGAGCGCACTGTTCGCGTTTGACGCGGTGACCGGCAACCGCACGCTTGTTGGGAACACCGGCTCGAACGAGCGGGTCGCAGCGCTTGGGTTCGAACTGTCGAGCCAGCGCCTGATCGCAGCGCTGGTCGACCCGGGCACATCCACGCTGCGCCTGGTCGAAGTCGGCCCGGCAAGCGCCGCGCTGACCGAGATCCATACCGGCATCGCCGACTGCTGCGTCCTGGCTCCCGGCGTCGCCGAAAGCCGGGACGGCGAGCTGTTGCTGGTTGGACGTGGCATGGCCGACCCGGCAAACGAGCATTACCTGGTCGCACTCTCGACGAGCGGCGACAACCAGTTTTCGCTGACTCTACTCGACGAGCCGGTCGCAGCGCTGGGCTGGGATCGCCTGGCCGGGCAACTGTACGGCGTTGTTCAGTCGCCGACAATCCCGCAAATGGAGCTGGTCGGGATCGCCGGAGACGGCAGTCTCGCAGCGATCGGCGCGCCGATCGCCGACTGCTGCATCCTGGCACCGGGAATGGGCGTTCTGGCCGTCAACAGCGAAACCTGGCACCTGGTTGCCAGTGACGTGACCACTGCCGCTCTCGGTGTGTTTACCATTGACCTGATCGACGGGACCGCATCGCAGCCCGGAACACTGCCGCCCCAGGTCGTCGTCAACAATCTGTTCGACCCGCTGGCCGGCCTGAGTCCGACGACCACCACCATCGACAGCATCGTGCCCTCGCCGGTCGCTGTCGGCAATTCGTTCGAAATCAGCGCAACAGTAGCCTCCGCTGCCGTGATCGACGGCGGACAGGTCACCGTAAGCGACGGGCTCGGCAACGACTGCAGCTTCGCCGCCCCAACAGGCAGCTGCAATCTGCCGGCCAGCCAGGTGGGCGTTTTGACAATCACCGCCAGCTACTCGGGGACACCGAGCCTCGAACCCAGCCAGGATTCGGCCAGCCAGACAGTCGACCCCGCGCCCTCGATCACGACGATTGCCTCGATCACGCCCAGCCCCTCGGAAATCGGCCAGGCCTACACGGTGGCTGCCGAGGTTACCGGGTTTGGCACACCCAGCGGAACCATCGATATCGACGACGGCCAGGGAGAAACCTGCCAGATCATTCTGCCGGCCACAAGCTGTGACCTGAACGGCCCCTCGGTGGGTGCACGCACGATCCTGGCGGTCTACTCCGGGGACGGCAACAACCTGCCCTCCCAGGACACGGCCGCACACGAAGTGGTCCCGGCTGCATCGACGACTTCGATCGACGCGATCGTGCCCAGCCCATCGGAAGTGGGAGCACCCTACGAGGTCGGCGTCAGCGTTGCCGGCTTTGGCACACCGACCGGAACCATTACCGTTGACGACGGCGAGGGCGAGACCTGCACGATCAGTTTGCCCGATACCAGCTGCATGCTGACCAGCACGGTCATCGGCGATCTCGTCCTTGGCGCCAGCTACAGCGGCGACGACGACAATCTAGATCGGAAGAGCACACGTCTGAACTCCAGTCACACACGACCATCGCGT
>CAYQJJ010000231.1:0-4644 GCA_964417745.1 uncultured Wenzhouxiangella sp. | reverse complement strand
ACGACGCTTGTGCGACGGCTGAGTGTTACCTAATTAACCGCATGGCCCACTAGCCAGGCCAGTGGCCACACCCAGGTGGCAGGCGATGCCGAAGCGGCGCGGGTGGGCCAGCCCCTGGCCATCGCACAGCACCAGGTCCGGTTGCCGGGTCAGGCGGTTCAGCGCCGCCATCACGGCGGGTAGTTCGCGAAACGAAAGCAGGCCCGGGATGTAGGGCAGTTCGGTCGGTCGTTCGACCACCGCCTCGTCGACGACCTCGCGGTCGCTTTGGCGCATCAGTACTGCTGCGGCGCGCGTGAGTCGGCCGTTGTCGGGGAAGGCGGCGTCCACGCCGGCAACGTAATCGAACGGTGGCACGATATCGTCACGGGCGATGACCGAGGCGGCAAGAGTGCGCTGGCGCTCGCGCAACGCGGCGACATCGATCCGGCCGCCGGTGGGCGATGGCTGGTCGGGCTCGCTCATGACTCGTCTTGACCGAACACCCGTTGCCAGGCCGCGTCGATGACCTGTTCGGTCTCGACCGGCAGCTCGCCGGCCGGGCTGCGCGCCAGCCACGCACGATGGCGCAGGCCCGAAAGCGTCTGCCAGGCCTTGATCAGTCCGTCGGCTTCCCCGGCCTCGAGCCAGCCGATTTCGCGCAGGCGGGCGAACTGCTCGGGCGGGCTGCGCGTGTCGATCAGTTCGGGGTGCTCGGCGGCATGGCCGAGAATGCCGAGCTCGGCGATGTATTGCAGGTCGGTCAGGCGTCGTTTGGCCGCTTCCTCGCGGCGCTGGCGCTGCTGGCGCGCGCGCATGCTCGACAGCTCCTCACGGACCGTAGCGGCCGCTCGCGACTGGCCCAGCACGTCGCGGCGGACGGTCTCGAACGGCTCGGCCAGGCCGGGGTTGCCGGCGATCCAGCGCGCGCGGATCAACGCCTGGTGTTCCCAGGTCCAGGCCTTGTTGTTCTGATAGTCGGCAAAGCTCTCCACGCTTGAAACCAGCAGCCCGGCGCGGCCGTTGGGCCGCAGGCGGGTGTCGATCTCGAACAGCCGGCCGCCGGGCAGGGGCATCTGCATGAAACTGATCAGGCGCTGGGCGGTGCGCACCGGGGCCGGGCCGTCGCCGTGCAGAAAGACCACGTCGAGGTCGGACTCGTAGTGCATCAGCCCGGCGCCGAGATTCCCGTAGCCGATCACCGCCAGGTCGGGTTCGTCCTCGCTGATGATCGACAGAACCTGCTCGATGATGGTCGCGGCGATGTTACTGAGCTGCTGCCCGGCGGCTACCGCATCCAGGCGGTCGTCAAGTTCGGCCAGCGCGGTGCGCAGGAAGGCGGTCTGGCGCCAGCGGCCCAGTGCGTGCAGGCTGGCTTCGGTATCGCCCGGGTTCAGCTCCGGCAGGCCGGGCAGGTCGAAACCATGCACCGGGTCGAGCAGGTCGTCGAGCAGCTGTGGCGCGGCGACGATCCAGTCGGCCAGCCGGGCGCTGGCGCGGAATACCCGTACCAGGCGCGAGAGTGTTTCCGGGCGCTCGTAGAGCAGCGCCAGGTAGGCCGAGCGACGACTGATCTGGTCGATCAGCTCGAGCAGCTGGTCAAGCCCGGTGTCGGGCGGGTCGTGGCGGCCGGCCTCGTCGAGCAGCAGGGGCATCAGCCGCTCCAGGCGCCGGTGGCCCTCTGCGCTCAGGGCCCGGTTGGCCAGGCGCTTGTGCACCGACTGCAGGCGCGAGGCGACCGCTTCGGGCTGATCGAATCCGGCCTCGACGAGGTTGCTTTCCAGGTCCGCACCGGGTGGCCACAGCGCGGGGGTATCAAGCGGTTTGGCGGGCGGGTCGCGGAAGCGCTCGGCGAAGTGCCCGCGTACCCGCTCGCGATGGTGGGCGATCTCGTCGACCAGCACCGACCAGTTCTCGGCGCCCATCAGGCGCGCCAGTGCCGCCTGGCCCTGCTCGTCATCGGGCAGATGATGGCCCTGACGGCCCGACATGGCCTGCAGGCGGTTTTCCAGAATGCGCAAAAAGCCGTAGGCCTCGTGCAGTTCGGCACCGCTGTCATCGTCGATCAGGCCGGCTTGCCGGCATGCGGCCAGGGCCGGAAAGAAGCCGCGTGCGCGCAGCCCGTGCTCGTGGCCGCCGCGCAGGATCTGCTGGCTCTGGACCAGAAATTCGAGTTCGCGAATGCCGCCGGCGCCGCGCTTGATGTCGTCGCGCCGCGAGCGCGCGCGCGAGTTGGCGTCGATCTTCGCGTGCAGCTCGCGCAGGCTGTCGAAAATGCCGTAGTCGAGGTAGCGGCGAAACACGAACGGGCCGAGGGCATCGAGCAGCTGCTGCGCCGAATCCGCGTCACCGGCGGCCGGGCCGGCCTTGAGCCAGGCGTAGCGCTCCCAGGTCCGGCCCTCGTTGAGAAAGTACTGCTCCATGGCCGGCACCGACCACACCAGCGCACCGGCATCGCCGAAAGGTCGCAGGCGGGTATCGACAATCCAGACCCGGCCGTGACCGGTTATGTTGTCGAGCAGCGCGATCTGTTCGCGGGCGACTCGGTTGAGCCAGCCGGGCGCATCGAGCCGGCGGCGCCCGTCGCTCTGGCCGCTGCCTTCGAAGCAGTAGACGATGTCGATGTCGGAGTTGAAGTTGAGCTCGTTGCCGCCGAGCTTGCCCAACCCCAGGATCGCCAGACGGATCGGCTTGCCGTCGGCATCATGCAGCCTGCCGTGCGCCTCGGCGATGCGCGCTTCGGCCGCCTCCAGGCTGAGCTCCAGACAGCTGCGCGCCAGTTCGCTGATGGTCTTGCCGGTGGCCTCGATGTCGGCCTGGCCGGTCAGATCGTTCCACAGCAGGTGGATCGAGGCGAGCTGGCGATAGCGCCGCAGCGCCTGGGCCGGGTCTTCGGCCAGCGCCGTGGCGTCGGGCGGGGTTACCGGCTTCTCCGGTGGCGGGGCGTCGGGAAAGCGGCGCCAGGCCTCGGCGACAAAGCCGCACAGCGCGCCGAGTTCTTCGCGTTCCAGTTCGGCGATGGGTCGTTTCATGGCGCCGACCGGGTCGCGGCAGCCTCAACCAGGGCGCGAAACAGCGCGCGCTGTTCGGGGCGCTGCGGCAGGTATTCCGGGTGCCACTGCACGCCGATGACAAACCCCGGGTCCTGGCCCTCGATGGCCTGGACAACGCCGCTGTCCTCACGCGCGCAAACCGTGAGCTGTTCGCCGAGCTGGTCGATTCCCTGGGCGTGGAGCGCATTGACCTGGCCCTGGGTGGCTCCGAGGATTCCTGCCAGCTTCGAATCGGGTGCTATCTCGATGCGTTTTCGCGGCAGAACCGAACGGATGGCCGGGTATTCCTCGTAGAAACCATTCAGGCTCTGGTGCAGGCTGCCGCCGGCGACCACGTTGATCAGCTGCATGCCACGACAGATGCCCAGCAGCGGCAGGCCGCGGTCCCGAGCGGCGCGGATGAGCGTCTTCTCGAGCTCGTCGCGGGCCTGGTTGAGCCCGCTGGTCCTGGTCGTCAGCAGCCGCCGGACGAGCAGCACGAACGGGAACAGTACCAGCCCGATGAGCCGGCGCCAGCCGGGCAGGGCGCGGTCTTGCAGGGCGCTGAGCTCGGGCACGGCCTGCTGGCCGTAGAGCTGCGGGCTGACGTCGGCGCCGCCGCCGATGATCAGGCCGGCCAGGCCGTCGATCGAGCGCGGCTTGCCGGGGCGGATGCGCACCGGACGGCCGCCGGCCCGGCGTACCGCGCGGGCGGTAAACCACCAGGCCGAAAGCCCGCCCTTGTCCGGGCCGGTCACGCCGATGAGCGCGCGTCGGGTCACGAGCGAAACCGATGCATCAAGTCCGATACCAGCCGCTTGAACAGGCTGGACCCGGCCAGTCGTTCCGCCCGCGCCGTTTCGAGTGCCTCGGGGTCGGCGGCCAGTCGCTCGATGCTCACCCAGTCGTTCCAGGCGGTTGCCAGCGACCAGTCCGGCTCGTCGATCAGGCAGTCGGGCAGGCGGTAGTGAAAGGCCGGTCGTGGCTTGATCAGGTCGGTCTCCACGGGTGCCGACATGACCCGCTCGCGGTCGATATGGGCAAACAGTGGCAGCATGTCCAGCGGGCGGTTGCGGGTCGGTGTGTGGGTCAGGAAATCGTCGATCAGGGTTTCCATGTCGGGCGCGTAGTCGCCGTCGAGTACGTGGGCGACGTAGTGTTCGGGAAAGGGGTGAATGTAGGGGCTGATTCGGCGCGCCAGGTCGACCTCGGTGCGTTCGATCAGCCAGTCGTAGCTGATGAAAAAGGCGCGCAGCATTGCCAGCAGGTAGTCGACCTCCAGCCGCGCTACCTCGATATTGAGTTGCATGCCGAAAGCATAGAAGGTCGAGGCGCCGGTGCCGCGTGCGCCGGCCTGGTGAAGACGCAGGCGGATGGCATCGAGCCGCTCGAGCTCGGTCCACGGCACCGGCGGGCCGACCAGCTCCAGCGGCACCACCAGTCCGGCCACGCGCGAGATCACCTTCTCGAGCGTCTCGCGCCTCACTCCCTCGCCGATTTCGATACCGAGCTCGGCGAGATGTTTCTGGTAGCCGCGGCTGGTCAGGATGTCGGCGTCGAGTTCGATTCCGAATTCGCCCAGCTCGGTGTCGACGACCCGGCTGTAGAAGGCGCTTTCACGCTCGACGCGTCC
>CAYQJJ010000230.1:0-4685 GCA_964417745.1 uncultured Wenzhouxiangella sp. | reverse complement strand
CAGAGCGCATTGGCGCAATCGAGTATCTCCAGGGCCTGATTGTCCGTGTTGCGGTAAGCGACGATCGGTCGGCCGTCGGGCCTGAACGTGAGGCTGCTGAACTCGGCCGGGTTGCCGCCGAACTCGTTCATGGTGTGGCGGTCGGTACAGGCGGTGTTGTCGCATTGGCTCAGGGTCAGGCCGCCCGGCAAAGAGTTGATCAGTACGGGCAGGGCACGCGAACCCAGGGCGATGGCATCGAAGCGCATGGAGGACAGAGTCAAGTTGCTGACCGAACCGGCACAGTTGGTCGTGCAGGTCAGAAGATAGGAGCCGCTGTCAGGATTGCCACGGGTGAAGAAGACGAGCGGTTGCCCCAGCCGATTGAGCGTCATCGATGTCGATTCAACATTGTCTCCGAGCGTAAAGAAGCTTTGGACCGTGCTGTTGCCGCAATCGGGTTGACTGCAGGCTGCCACGGCCAGACTCCCGGAATTGTCGATAAAGCTGATCAGCGGCGTGCCCTGCCCTCCGGGAGATGGTGCAATGACCATGGAAGAGCGCCGACCGCCGTCAGAGATCGGCGTCTTGAGCGATGTCGAACAATCGGACTCGAAGCAGGCGGCCACAATCAGATTGTTGGCTCCGTCACGGTAGCTGATCATGGGCAACCCGGCCGGTCCAATGGCCAGGGAAATCCCGTCGTTCGATGTGCTGACGGCGCTGGATACCGTCTCAATCGCCCCGGTCGAGCAAGCCGCATCAGCGCAGGTCAGCAACTGCAAGCTGTTGTTGGACGTACGGATCCAGGCAACGACGGGCAGACCATTGGCACCGATGGCAATATCGTGATCGCGATCGGCGCTGGTTGGCGCCAGAGACGACACGATCGCCGAGGAGCAATTCGGGTCATCACACGCGGCCAGCTTGACCTGTCCTTCGCCGGGATGATGATAAACGATCATCGGCTTGCCATTGGGACCCACCGTAATGACCGGATGGGTGCCCTGATCATCGATCTGCTGGATCATGTTGTCGCGTGGTGCCGACCGATCGATTGCTCCAGCCGGCCCGGCCGGGCCGATGGGACCAGGCTCCCCATCCGGCCCTGTCGGTCCCTGGGGGCCGGCCTCTCCCTGAGGCCCGGTCTCCCCCTGGGGCCCGGTCTCCCCCTGAGGTCCGGTCTCCCCCTGAGGTCCGGTCTCTCCCTGGGGACCTGTCTCTCCTTGCGGGCCCGGATCACCTTGTGGCCCCGGCTCGCCCTGGGGCCCCTGGTCGCCTTGTGGCCCTGGTTCGCCTTGTGGCCCTGGTTCGCCTTGTGGCCCTGGTTCGCCTTGCGGACCCTGTTGGCCTTGCGGCCCCTCGGGCCCGATCAACTCATCGAGCGTGGTGACCAGAGCCCCGTCGGGAAGGCGCAAGCCGTCACCGGCACGGACGATGCCGGCCACGTGCAAACGGTCTTCAGGGCTGGCCGTGCCAATGCCGACGTCACCGTCGAGATAGACAGCCTGGTCACCAACTTGCGACCAGATCAGATCGATATCGGGCGGGTTCAGGACGCTCAGGGCGAACGGTGCAGGCGTCACGCGCTGACGTGCCGTCAGGGGCTGCTCATCCACACTGATTTCCAGAAAACGCTCTCCATCGGCAAATGCATCGCTGCCAAAGTCCAGCGTCACCTGGAACAGACCGTCGACGACATTCACTGCGTCCCGAGCCTGGGTCTCCCCCACCTGGCTGCCGTCAGCGGGCGCGTCATACAGGCGAAACTCCAGGTCAACGCTGCCGGTGAATGGGCCGCTGCCATCCTGAAGCTGGCCCTGGTAGGTGATGGTGCCGGCAGCCGCAACCAGACCGGAAGTGCTCGCAAGGACAAGCGCAATCAGCAATCGAAAAAACATGGGACCCCCTATTCGAACTCGAGTTTTGAAACAGGCAGGATGCGACTGTACTACATTCTGCATGTTTTTCTGACTTGACCGAATGGTCCACTGAAAGGGGTCGCGCTCAGCAATGCAGTAAACAGCAGGGACTGGAATGAAAGATGGCCCTCCCATGCTGTCCTGAAATCCGGCCCGGCCGCGTAATTACCTTCAGGGAAAGCCCAAACTTGTATCCAGCGTCACTGGTGGGTGTGGAAATGTACCGGCCAGCCAACCACGGAAGGTTGAACCATGAAGAGAAGATGCCCCGACTTGCGTGTCATATACCTGTCTTTCATCGTTTTTGGCCTCCTCGGTTGCGGCGGTGACATTGACCCATCCGACACATCCGATCCGGAGCGGGCCGCTCGCGCACCCCTTCCCGACCATGACCCCGAAGCGACCTTCAGAGGCCAGACTGCGGCCGCGCTGGGAGAGCGGCTGGAAGGGCAGGCCGAAGCAGGCATGGGCGTAATGACTCTGAGGCAGATCGCCCAGATGGGCGTCGACGGTCTTCCGGCCCGGGATTCGGTGCGCCAGGTCTTTCAGAGCCCGCCCCACCCGGAGGCCGAACGCGACCGGGCAGACCTTCTCAGGTCCATGGCGCTGCTGACCCTGGTGGAAATGAAGGCACCCGAGGCGCCTGCGCTTGCCAGGCAGACCCTGGGCGACCGGGATTTCACCAGGTTCAGCGCCGCCCAGCGCCAGGTGATTCAGGCCGCGGTCACGGCCATGGACGCCGATGAACTGCAATCGGATCTGATGACGCTGGTTGATGAGGACCCGATCCATGCCGGGCGCATTCTGCGTGCCGAAGGACTGCCCGATCCCAGCCAGCAAGCCCTGGCAGTGGCTCTGCTCGATGCCGAACTCGATGACGACACGGCTCGTTTCCTGATCGACCGCATGAATGAAATGGATGCCATCACCGATGACCAGAAAGTCCGGCACCTGCTGACCTATCAGGGGGTTGCCTCCGAACACCTGGTCCGAACCCAGGGCATGCTGGTCAGAATCGGCACCCGCGAGGCCCTCGATGCGGCATTGCAGATCGGCGACCCGTCCCCGTCGCAGCGACAGGACCTGATTCGCCGGTTCGATCTGGCCGACGAGGACCCGGGCCAGGCCTCGGAGTCGCGCGCCGAGTCCATGGACGCCATGCTCGACCAGGCCGTACGGACCCAGTCGACCATCGAGTTTCGAGAAGCCATCAATGCCATGGAACGCATGGACCGGGAAAACCAGGACATTCGGGGTGCTTTCGCGTCCGGCATGATCGCTCTGTCCACCCGGGCCGCCACCGAAAACCACCGTGCCATGGCCTTGTCACGGCTCGGCCTTTATGTCCGCCGGAACCGCGAGACTCCTCTGGAGCCCTCGCTCGGGGTTCTGCTGGCGGCGGCCGGAAATCCGGAGCGCTCCGAGGCCGTTCGCCAGACCGCCCGCGATACCTTCTCCGAGTCGGCCTCATCCATGGTCAACCGCGACCCGGAGGGCTTTTTCCGCGCAACCTGGGCGCTGGTCTCGGAGATGGACGAAAACGATGACTTCGACTTGCCGGCCACGGCCATGATGCAGGCGCGCGGTCATGCCGAGCACGCCCGGGTGGTCATCGGCCTGGTCACCGAAAATGCCGACCTTCCATCGGATCACTGGGCGGTCAACCCGGCCGCTGCCATACTGATTCACACCGCATCCATCCGGGCGTTCAACAACAGCCCGGAACGCGAGGCCGCTTCCATTCAGCTCGGCCGATACCTGGCCTCACCCCATGCCAGCCTGGAATACCTGGAACCGCACTTCCATGAAGGTAAAGGCGAACTGGTCAACCTGGAAACCAATACAGTGCCCGGCCTGATCGGCTTTCTCGAGCCCACCATCTTTGCCGATCATGCAACAGTCAATCACCAGTTCATGCCCGAAGAGCTCGCCGGCGTGCTGTTGATCCGCCCCCGCTGGCTGAACCGGGACGCGGAGGCAACCCGCCAGTGGAAGGAGTTTCTCGGGTCGGTCGTCGAGGCCGATGCGAACCATTTCAGCCCGGCAGCGGAGCAGGCGTTGGCAGCATTGCGGTAGCTCGGAAAACTGGTGCACGCAGGATTGGGGGCAATTCAGGACAATCTCGAGCAATCTCAAGGCTTGTCCTGGATGCGCGGGAATTTCTGCAACTCAATGCCTGTCGCGGGACCCTTTCACCAACTCTTTCCAGCCGTCCATGCCCAAATTCCGCAGCGTTTTGATGTTGCGCTCGAAGATCAAATCGGGATCGGGCAGGTTGGCAGTGGCGGCCTCGATGCTCGCTTCGCGCAACAGGTGCAACATCGGGTAAGGCGAGCGGTTGGTGCAGTTGGCGGGATCGTCCGGCTGGCTGTCAGCAAACTGATAGTCAGGGTGGAAGCTGGCAACCTGAATGATTCCATCCAGCCTCAGATCCTCAAGCAGCCGGTCCGCGAGTTCGAGAAAGTCGTTGTAATCCAGAAAGTCACCCAGCACCTCAGGATGGATCAGCAACGTGGTCTCGCAGTCGGCCGGATCGGCGGCTTGCAATGCCAGCAACTCATCGGCCAGATCCTCGGCCAGCTGCTGTTGACTGGTTGCCCAGCTGACCCGGAATCGAACCCGGCCCTGACGCCACGGCAAAGCAGCAAACGGGCACAGATTCAGCCCGATAACGATCCTCTCGAGCCATTGGCATATGGCCTCGACGACAGCTTGATCTTCCGACGACTGTGACATCACTGCATTTTAGCGAAAACCTGTCCCCTCAGGCTTCCCTGCCACGGT
>CAYQJJ010000229.1:0-4732 GCA_964417745.1 uncultured Wenzhouxiangella sp. | reverse complement strand
CCTTCTTCTTGTGCGAGCGGTTGTTGGCGCCGTAGCGCTCGCGCTGGGCGCGCGCCCTGTGGCGCCGTGCCACCCGGCCGATGACCGAGTACTCCGGGTCCATGCCGTTGGAGAAGAAAAACGACAGGTTGGGCGCGAAGGCGTCGATGTCCATACCCCGGGCCAGGTAGTACTCGACGATGGTGAAGCCATTGGACAGCGTGAAGGCCAGCTGGCTGATCGGGTTCGCGCCGGCCTCGGCAATGTGATAGCCCGAGATCGACACCGAGTAGAAATTACGCACTTCGTTGTCGATGAAGTACTGCTGGATGTCGCCCATCATGCGCAGGGCGAATTCGGTGGAGAAGATGCAGGTGTTCTGCGCCTGGTCTTCCTTGAGAATATCGGCCTGTACCGTACCGCGCACGACCTTGAGGGTCTCGGCGCGGATGCGTTCGTAGGTCTCGCGGTCGACGAGCTGATCGCCGGTAACCCCCAGCATTTCCAGCCCCAGCCCGTCGCTGCCCTCGGGCATGCGACCGTGGTATTCAGGCCGGTTGTCGCCAAGGATTTCGTCGCGCCGGGCACGCGCGGCTTCCCACTGCCCGCTCTCCTTGAGATGCTTTTCGACCTGCTGGTCGACCGCGGTGTTCATGAACATCGCCATGAGCATCGGCGCCGGGCCGTTGATGGTCATCGATACCGAGGTGGTCGGATGCGACAGATCGAAACCGGCGTAGAGCTTTTTCATGTCGTCGAGGGTGGCGATCGAGACCCCGGAGTTGCCAACCTTGCCGTAGATATCCGGGCGCTCGGCCGGGTCTTCGCCGTAGAGGGTGACCGAGTCGAAGGCCGTCGACAGCCGCTTGGCCGGCTGGCCCTGGGCCACGTAGTGAAAACGCCGGTTGGTGCGCTCGGGCGTGCCCTCGCCGGCGAACATGCGGATCGGGTCCTCGTTGGTGCGCCGGTACGGGTACACCCCGCCGGTATAGGGGTAGTGCCCGGGCAGGTTTTCCTTCATCAGGAATACCAGCTGGTCGCCCCAGTCGCTGGTCTGCGGCGGTGCCACCTTCGGAATCGCCAGCCGCGACAGCGACTCGCGGTAGTTCGACCCGGAGATGGTCTTGCCGCGCACCTCGTAGTTGTATTCGTCGGCTTCGACCGATGCCTTGAGCTCGGGCCAGCCCTTGAGCAGATCGCGTGCTTCTTCGGGGATGGCCTTGACAGCTTCGTTGTATCGCTCCGCGAGGTAAGGCGTCAGGCGTGAGGCGTCAGCCGTGTCCTTGTCGCTGCCGGGGGATCGAATGGCTTCAAGCGGCTCGGCGGCTGCGTCTTCATCCAGTTCGCGCAGGACCTCGTAGTAATGCTGAGCGCGGCGGGCCTCTTCGGCCCAGGCAAGGATGTTTTCGTTGACGCCGCGGCCCTGCTCGGCGATTTCGGCCAGGTAACGAACCCGCTTGCCCGGAATCAGTACCGATGGTTGCGGTTCCTTGTCCGGCAAGTCGATCTGCGGGTCGAGATCACAGCGCTTGGTGCCGAACGGGCTGTTCGGCTTTCCATCTTCGGATTTCGCTTCGACCCCGTCGCGCAGCATGCGGCAGAGATTGACGAACATCCAGGTCACGCCGGGGTCGTTGAACTGACTGGCAATGGTCGGATAGACGGGCACGTCGGCGTCGTCGAGGTTGAAGGCCAGGCGATTGCGTTTCCACTGCTTGCGCACGTCGCGCAGGGCATCGCGCGAGCCCTGGCGGTCGAACTTGTTGAGAATCACCAGCTCGGCGTAGTCGAGCATGTCGATCTTCTCGAGCTGGCTGGCCGCGCCGTAGTCGGAGGTCATCACGTAGGCGGGGAAATCGACCAGGTCGACAACCTCGGTATCGGACTGGCCGATTCCGGCGGTCTCGAGGATCACCAGGTCGAAATCCGCCGATTTGATGGCGGCCAGGCTGTCGGCGACCATCTCCGAGGTGGCCAGGTGCTGGCGGCGGGTCGCCATCGAGCGCATGAAAACCCGTTCCGAGCGCAGCGTGTTCATGCGGATCCGGTCGCCGAGCAGCGCCCCGCCGGTGCGCCGCCGGGTCGGGTCGACGGCCAGCACGCCGATGCGCATGTCCGGGAAATACTGCAGGAACCGGTTGATCAGCTCGTCGGTAACCGACGACTTGCCCGCGCCCCCGGTACCGGTCAGCCCGACCACCGGCACCGAGGTAGCCGCCGCGCCCTGGTTGCGCAGCCGGGTCAGTTCGTGCTCGGAAATCGTGCCGTTTTCGATCGACGACAGCACCCGGGCAAGGGCCGCGTCCGGCGTCTCGCCACCACCCGACGCGCCCGGGCGCTGATCGCGCCCCGCCCAGGTCCGCTCGACCAGGTCGTCGATCATGTCGGTCAGGCCCATCTTCATCCCGTCGTTGGGGTGGTAGATGCGGTTGACGCCGTGGTCCTGCAGCGCCTCGATCTCCTCGGGGGTGATCGTGCCGCCGCCGCCACCGAAAACCTGGATGTGGCCAGCGCCCTTCTCGGCGAGCATGTCGACCATGTACTGGAAAAACTCGGTGTGACCGCCCTGGTAGGAGCTGACCGCGATGCCGTCGGCATCCTCGCAGATGGCCGCGCGGACAATATCGGCCACCGAGCGGTTGTGGCCGAGATGAATCACCTCGCAGCCGGTCGCCTGGATCAACCGGCGCATCAGGTTGATGGCGGCATCGTGGCCGTCGAACAGGCTGGCCGCGGTAACGAAACGAAGCGGGGCGTCGGGCTCCGGCCGGTTGGCGCGGGACAGGTCTTTGGCAGTCTGGCTCATGGCGAACTCTATCGAGAGGCAAAGCAGCATTTTACCGCGCCTGGCCCGACGCCCCCAAGCTGTAAGCAAACCCGGGTGCGCTCGAGCCGATAATTCGTCATAATTGTGCCCATGAATTCGACTTCGCTGAAGCAGCGCACGCGCCCCCGTCCGCCAGCGGACGAAATGGCGCGCCATGCCGAGGAGGCCGCCCAGTTCCTCAAGCTGATGGCCAACCCGCACCGCCTGATGGTGCTGTGCCACCTGCTCGACGAAGAACTGTCGGTCAGCGAACTCAACGCTCACCTGCCGTTGAGCCAGTCAGCGCTGTCCCAGCATCTGGCGGTGCTGCGCAACAGCGGCCTGGTCAAGACCCGCCGCGAGCAGCAGACCATCTACTACTCGCTTGCCAGCGCCGGTGTCCACGCGATCATGAGCGAGCTCTACGAACAGTTCTGCCGCCCGGACTGAGCACGCGACTCAGTCTGCCCCCGCCCCGGTCTTGAGCGAGCGCCGCACCAGCCTGACCAGGGTCCAGGTGATCGATACCGCTGCGGCAAGCAGGGCCAGCTGGCGCAGGGTTTCGTGCACCGGCCGGTCGCCGAAATCCAGATCGGGCCACCAGATTCTCACAGCGATCGCCACGCTGAGCAGCGCAAAGGTGACGATCAGCGCCAGGTAGTAGGGCTGGCGGCGCCGCAGCGCGAGCACGCTGAAGGCGACCAGGTGAACCAGGAAAATGGCGAGTAACGCATAGAGCATCATCATGGCCACGAATGCTACACCAGCCTCGCGCGCCGTGGCGGGCCCGATCACTCTCGCCCTCGCCGCCGCCCTGGCGCTGACGAGTACGCCGTCAGTAGCCGAAAACACGCCCGACTGGCGCTTCAGCGGCGATTTGCGCACCGGCTACACGGCCAGCTGGCGCGATGCCCGCGACGGCAGCACCGGCAGCGCCGACAACTGGCGTGCCCGGTTGCGGCTGCGCGCCGAGCGATCGCTGGGCGCGCACTGGCGATTCACCACTCGCCTGGCCGGCAGCTATGCCAGCGATCAGGATTCGTTCGATTTCTACCTGCGCCGGGCGCGGCCTGGAGGTACCGGCGTCAACCCCGGCGATACCACGCTTGATGAGCTCTACCTCGGCTATATCGCCCCGGAGAGCCGCTGGCGGGCGCGCATCGGCCGCTTCCAGACCGGCTGGACCCTGCCGGTGGTCCCCGGCAAGAGCCTGGATCGCAACGATTCATCGAGTTTCGGGGTCGGCTGGACCGATGGCGTGCACCTGGAGCTGCCAACCGGCGATGGCTGGCGCAGCCATCTGATCGCCCAGAACAACAGCCGCAACGGCACCGGCAATACCATTCGCGGCCCGCTGGATTTCAGCCGTGGCCGAAGCGATGCCAGCCTGCACGCCGCGATCGAGGCAACCGAACACCCCGGGCCGTTGACCCTGCGCATGCTCACCCTGACCTGGATGCCCGATGCCCTGGCAAGCCGCGGGGTGGGCGATTCGCAACGCGAGGACTACTGGGTGATTACCGCCAAGGCGGCTGCCGAATGGCCGTTGGCCGATTCGGGCCGGAAACTCGTGCTCGCCGGCGAGGTCGGTCACGCACCCGGGACACCACGCCGCGAATCTGCCGGCCTGTCCGGCGCCGGCGAGGTGTCCGGCAACGGCTGGCAGGCCAGCGCCAATCTGTTCGACCTCGCCCCGGGCCATCACCTGGGTATCGTGTACGGGCGCACCCAGGCCGGCTGGCTGATCTCCAACGACTACCGCGCCAACGACGAGCTTGCCGAGATTCGCTACCAATGGCGCCCGATTCAGCAGATTTCCACCGAAATCCGCTACCGCTGGCGGCGCGAGCTCGAGATTCCGCGAGCGGCTGACCGCCGCCGACGCGACCGCGACGTCTACGCCCGCCTGACGCTTCGATTCTGATCGCTTCGTGACGTGACCCGCTC
>CAYQJJ010000228.1:0-4782 GCA_964417745.1 uncultured Wenzhouxiangella sp. | reverse complement strand
TAGTGGCTCATCAGGGCCGACGCTGACGGTGCAGCCGCTCGCGCAGCGGGCGGCCGACGCCGAGGTTGTCGAGCAGGGCATCGAGGGCGTCGGCATTGCCGGGGCCGCGGCGGATTTCCGGCGCGGCCCGAATCTGCTCGATACCGGATTCCAGCCCGGTCAGGCGGCGCGCCAGGCGCGCGGTTTTCTCGTGCTCGCGCAGCCGCGCGCCCAGGGTTTTTGCGCCGCGCAGCTTCAGCCAGGCGATTTCATCGAGCCGGTCGAACAGCCCGTCAAGGTCCCCGAAATGCGCCAGTAGCGCGCTGGCGGTCTTGGGCCCGACGCCCGGCACACCGGGGATGTTGTCGACGCTATCCCCGGTCAGTGCCAGAAAGTCGGCGATCTGGTGCGGGTAGACGCCGAAACGGTCGAAGACCGCGGCGCGATCGAGGCGCTGGCGGCGCGCGAAATCCCACCACCAGTCGCCTTCTCCGACCAGCTGGGTCAGGTCCTTGTCGCCGCTGACCACGCACACTGGTCTTTCCTGTGCGCGGCAGTGCGCGGCCAGGCTGGCGATAAAGTCGTCGGCCTCGTAGCGCGCATCGGCATACACCGGTAGCCCGAGGCTTCGGCTCAAGTCCTTGCACCAGCCGAACTGGCGCCGGAGCGCCTCCGGGGCGGGCTCGCGGTTGGCCTTGTAGTCCGGGTAGATTTCGTTGCGAAACGAGGTGGTCAGCGACTCGTCGAAAGCCACTGCCAGGTCCTCGGGCCCGGCGTGTTCGATCAACTCGCACAGAAAACGCGCGAAACCGTACACTGCGTTGGTCGGCCGGCCGGATGCGTCCATGAATTCGTCGGGCATGGAATACCAGGCCCGAAAGACATACACGCTGGCGTCGACCAGGTAGACCGGCTGGGTCATGAGTGGTCCGGGGCTCAGGCCCCGGCGGCGAGATCGCGGGTCAGGCGCTTGCGCAGCACCGAGTGGCGCGGGAAGTGAGCCAGCAGAAATTCCATCTGATCGGCCATGATGCGCTTGCCCTGCAGGTAGACATACTCGGCATGGGTCGGTGCGAACGGGATCGCCAGCAGCTGCATGCCGGCCTGCTCCGGGGTCTGCGAGCCCTTGTGATTGTTGCAGCGCTTGCAGGCAGTAACCACGTTGACCCAGCTGTCTTCGCCGCCCTGGGCAATGGGGTGGACGTGGTCGCGCGACAGGTCGCGCTCGCTGAAGCGGTTGCCACAGTACAGGCACAGGTTTTCATCGCGACGAAACAGCGCGCGGTTCGACAGCGGCGGCATGTAGCGGTCGTAGAACTGATGCGCGTTGGGGTGTGAGCCGTGGGTGGCGACGATGGCATTGACCGGCACCTCGGTGCGCCGCCCGGTCGCTGCATTGGTACCGCCGTGCAGCCGGAACAGCACTCGACCGAGGGCATAGCTGACCTGGTCGAGCACGATCAGCTTGACCGCTTCCTGGTAACCGATCCACTCAAGCGGCATGCCGGTGACATCGGTTCGCAACACTTGTTGATTGAGACTCAACATCTGGTGCTCCATGGTCGAATCGGACCCCGAATCCTGACCCTGACGTTGCACTTGAAAGGGCTCGGGTACCTTACAACTCTGCTTATAAAACCATTGTTCCATGGCAATTGCAAGCGCCCGGATCCGGCCCGGGATTTTCACGCCGGGCGCCTCTTGTCCGGCCGACCCGGTAACCCTATCTAAACGGCCAGATGGTGGCAGAGCGTTGCCGGGTTGACCGCATGGGGCACTACAATTCGATTGATAGCATCGGTCCGTGAACGTTCAACGACAGTGCATGGAGGAAGTCTGGCAATGGCAAGAACCGGTCTGATCGCGCTTTGCGCCTGGGTGGTTTCGGGAGCGGCGTTTGCCGCGCTGCCGGCGGAAGTCGATGGGCAGCCGTTGCCATCGCTGGCTCCCATCCTCGAGGAGGTCACCCCGGCGGTGGTCAACGTGCATACCCGGACCCGGGTGCAGGTCCGCTCCAGCCCGTTTTACGACGACCCGTTTTTTCGTCGCTTCTTCGATTTTCCCAGTGTGCCGCGCGAGCGGGTCCAGCAGTCGCTCGGCTCCGGGGTGGTAGTCGATGCCGGGGCCGGCCTGGTGCTGACCAACAATCATGTCATCGACGGTGCCGACGACATCGCGGTGACCCTGCAGGACGGTCGCGAGTACAACGCGCGCTTTGTCGGTTCCGACCGCGATACCGACCTGGCGGTGATCCGCATCGAGGCCGAAGATCTCCACGAGCTGCCGCTGTCGGGTTCGGACCGGCTGCGGGTGGGGGATTTCGTGGTCGCGGTCGGCAATCCCTTCGGGCTGGGCCAGACCGTGACCTCGGGCATCGTTTCGGCACTCGGGCGTTCCGGGCTGCGCGGGCTGGAATACCAGAACTTCATCCAGACCGATGCCTCGATCAACCCGGGCAACTCCGGCGGCGCGCTGATCGACCTGGCCGGCCGGCTGGTGGGCATCAACACCGCCATCTTCACCCCGTCGGGCGGCAACGTCGGCATCGGCTTCGCGATTCCGGCCAGTACCGCCGAGCGCATCATGGCGCAGCTGGTCGAGTACGGCGAAGTGCGCCGCGGCAATCTCGGGGTGGCGGTGCAGGATCTCGACGATGAGTTGCGCGATGCGCTGGATATCGAGGTGCGCCGGGGGGCGGTCGTTACTCGCGTGAGCGAGGATTCGGCGCTCGCCGGGGCCGGTGTCAGGCCGGGAGATGTGATCACCGCCGTCGACTCGCGTCCGGTCGAAAGCGCACGCGATCTGCGCAATATCGAGGGCCTGCTGATGGCCGGCTCCGAGGTGCGGGTGGACTACCTGCGCGACGGGCGCGCGCGGGAGGTGCGCGTCGAGATCGAGGAAGACCTGAGCAGCCGCATCTCCGGACAACGGCTCGATGCGCGGCTGGAGGGTGTGGCCCTGGTGCGGGTGCCGGATCGCTCGCGTGCCCAGGGCGTGGTGGTCGAGGAGGTTCGCCGCAACACCCCGGCCCACGAGGCGGGCCTGCGCGCCGGTGATCTGATCGTGGCGGTCAACCGCCAGGCGGTGCGCACGCTCGGCGAGCTGCGCGAGCAGTTCCCGGTCGATGGGGCGCGCGAACTCAACCTGGAGATTCGCCGCCGGGGCGGGGCTTACCTGGTGGTGATCGAATAGCTCGAGCCACGACCGGCCCGCAGGCCGGATGGAACGGGCTGGCCGATCATCTCGTCCAGGCGGTCCGGGACAGCTCGGGCAGTTTCATGCCGTCGGCCTCGGCGGCCCGGGCCAGCGCTTCGACGGCGCTGGCCAGCGCGCACAGGCGGGCGTGGCGCTTGTGGTTGGCCGGGATGATGGCCCAGGGCGAGTGCTCGCTGTGGGTCTGTTCGAACATCCTCTCGGCGGCTTCGACGTAGTCATCCCAGCGCTCGCGGTTGCGCCAGTCTTCGTCGGTCATCTTCCAGGCCTTGAAGGGGTTGGCAAGGCGCTTTTCGAAACGCCGGAGTTGTTCGTCGGGATCGATGTGGAACCACAGCGAGCGCATTACCACGCCGTCGTCGGCGAGCGTGCGCTCGAAGTCGTTGATCTCGCGATAGGCGCGCTGCCATTCATTCTCGCTGGCCAGACCCTCGACGCGCTCGACCAGTACCCGCCCGTACCAGGAGCGGTCGAAGATGACCAGCTCGCCGGGTGCCGGGACGCGGGTCCAGAAGCGGTACAGGTAATGGCGTGCCTGGTCGCGCGGGTCGGGTGCGCCGACCCGGTAGACCTTGTAGCCGCGCGGGTCGAGGCGCTCGACCAGCCGCCGGATCGCGCCGCCCTTGCCGGCGGCGTCCATGCCTTCGATATTGATGATCATGCGCCCGCCGCCGCGTAGCCAGGTCTGTTGCAGGCTCAGCAGATCGTATTGCCAGTCGCGCAGCGCGCGCTTGTAAGTTTTGCGCTCAACCGGCTGGTTGAGCCGGAGCGAATCCAGAAAACCCATGGTGGCCTGGCCGGTTCGGAACTTGCTTGAGAATAGCAGCCCTGCGGCTGCAAGAAAGTCATCATCTTCCTGCAATCTTGCTGTCAGCTTCGATCGGCAAGCTGCCTGCCAATGCCGAGTGTGGCGGGTGGGGAGCACGCGCCCGTCCTGCCTCGAAATCGACCGATCGACAAGGAATGACAACCATGCGTTTATTGCTGTTACTGACCGTGCTGCTGCCGCTGGCCGCGCACGCCGAGACCATTGCCTACTGGGCACAGAACGACAACGACCTGCCGGGGGGCGGCTTCGGCTTCCAGCCGGGCGATTTCCCGCAGCCGGCCGATGTCGGCAATGGCTCGCTCGACCTGACCGACTTCGTTACCGATACCGACGGCGATGGTGTCCTGGAGTGTATCCCGAGTTTCGCGGGCACCTCCGACAATGCCCTGCCGGAATTTGACAGCGGGGGTTCGCTGGCGCCGCAGGGTTGCTCCGAGACCGCCAACAACGGCATGGCGATCGAGCTGGCGGTCGATACCAGCGGCTTCCGGGACCTGGTGGTGAGCTGGGCCCAGCGCGGCACCGGTACCGGCTTCGACTCGCGCCAGTTTGCCTGGTCGGCCGATGGTGGCGCGACCTTTACCGACCTGGGTTCGGATACCGGGGCACTCGGATCGAGCTGGAGCGTACAGAGCTACGATCTGGCCGGCATCGAGGCGCTCGAGGACAGCGACAGCGTCGTGTTTCGCATTACCCTGGACGGCGCAAGCAGTGCCACCGGCAACAACCGCTTCGACAACATCCGCGTCGACGGCGAGCCG
>CAYQJJ010000227.1:2826-4788 GCA_964417745.1 uncultured Wenzhouxiangella sp. | reverse complement strand
CGAATCCGTACTCACGCAGAAACTGCAGCCAGCCCAGGCCGAGCGCCTGGTAGGGCCGAAGCTCGGCGGCAAAGCCCGGCGGCGGGGCGAGCGGCTCGAGCCCGGCAAAATCACCCAGCCGTCGGCTCAGCTCGGCGAGCTCGGCATCGCCGCCGAAGCGCCACTGCTCGCCGGCCGCGCCCAGCTCGGCCAGACGCGCGCGCGGCAGCCGCAGCCGGCCGCCGGCCAGCTCGGGTGCGGCCTCGAAAAAATCGGCCAGGCCGCGCAACGTGGCCGAGAGCCGGTCCATCGGCATCAACACCACCCGGCGCTCGTCGACGGCCAGACTGACCTCGCCGGCCGGCAGCTCGGCCGACAGCAACATGCGCAGCATCGGCTCGGGCGTTCTCTCGAGCCAGTCGAGCAGCGCCGGCAGCAGCGAATGGCGCCGGCCGGCAACCTCGATGCCCAGGTCGAGCTCGAAGGCATCGCCATCGTCCGGGTCGGCGGCCAGGTCGCCGTACCAGCCCTCCGGCCGGACCAGCTCGGGCGAAAAGTCGTCGGTGATCTCGATGCGCCAGCCCGCCTCGGCCCAGCCCGGCAGATCCTGCTGCAGGCGAAGCCAGGTCTCGTCGGCGGCATGGCGGTGGCGAACCACCCAGCAGCCGCCCTCGCCGGGCGGATAATCGCGGTCGCCGAGCTGCTCGAGCGCGGCCAGCCGGGCCGCTTCCAGGCGCTCGGCGCAGGCATTCTCGAATTCGCGATCACGCTCGACCATGACCACCCGATCCTCATCCACCCGCCGCGAAGCGGCCTCGTCGTTCCAGGCCAGCTCGACCGGCCCGTAATCGAATACCAGCCGCGCCGCGCTGGCGCGTTCAAAGCGCTCGCCGCTGCCGACCTCGACCGCCCCCAGGCGCAGCACCGGCACCGGGGTGGCCCGGGCGGCTCGCTCGATCTCGAAGCGGCGCGGGCGCGGAAACCCGGCATCGGCTTGTGCATCCAGGCGCTCGATGATTGCATCGACCGCGTCCGGCGCCAGCGGCCCGGCCGCGAGCAGATCGACCACCAGCGCCTCCTCGGCCGCCACGGCCAGGGCGCGTACCCGGCCGGTCTCGGGGTTGACCCGCCACGGCGGGTTCAGCGGCAGCGTCAGGGTCGCCGCTTCGTCCTCGGCCTCCAGTACCAGCTGCTGATGACCGCTGGGCAGCCCCTCCCAGCGCGGGCGCGCCGGCAGTGGTGCGTCGCGGCAAAGGCCCACACCGCCGGCCGACTCCCAGACCGCCCGGCCGGTGTCGATCATCGCCTCGATGAGCCCGTGGGCGCGCGGGCCGAGCGGATACCAGACCAGGTCGTCGGGCGCGACCATGCGATCGGCCAGTTCATGAAGAATGTGCAGGTCGGCATCGGCCACATAACCGGGCTGGGCCTGCTCGCCGAGCCGCGACAGGGCGAACGGCGTGGCCGAGCACGCCGCACCCGAGTCATCCATCGAGACCCGCGCCGGACACACGCTCAGCGCCTCGCCATCGGCCGACACGCTCAGCAGGTAGCGCATCTCCTGCCCGCTGGCCGGGCGCGCGGCAGCGCTTCGCGCCCGCTGAACCCGGGGTGTCGGAGCCCTGGCGGGCTGGCCGGATTTGTCGCCGGCGGCCAGCAGCAGCGCGGCGATATGTTCACAGCCCGCGCCGCGCTCGCAACTGCAGTCGGCCTCGACGGCTCGCCCGCCGCTGGCGACATAAACGCTCTGGGCCTCCTCGTCATCGGCCCGCACCCGGCCAGTGAGGATCGACAAGCCGTCGAGCCGCGCGCGCTCGATCACCGTCACCGCGCCGAGTTCACTGAGCTGCCCGCCCCGCTCGCGCCGCGCGGCATCCAGCCCGGCGAGATAGTCTTCGGGCGATTGGGGCGTGGCTTCGGACAAGGATGGGTCCCCGGCGGGCAGCGGAAAACCGTCCATGATACCCGGCCCCGCAGGCGCAA
>CAYQJJ010000227.1:0-2816 GCA_964417745.1 uncultured Wenzhouxiangella sp. | reverse complement strand
GCCTCGACAACCCCGCGGGATCGACAACCCCGCAGGCTCGTCAACCAGGGAACCTGACAGCCAAACGGTCAATCAATTAAACTGTCATAGTTGGCAGTAATATCGAACATCATAAGAACACGCGAAGGTGACCGAATGAAGTACCCGCACTCCCCCCGGCCCGGCAACGGCCCGGCCCTGCAGGCTTTTGTGCCGATTCTTGTCCTGGCGCTGGCCCTGGCCCTGCCCGGACTGGCCACGGCTTTTGATATCGAAGCCTTCGAGCGCCTCGACCGCGCCGAGCTGCGCGCCGCCGAGGCCAACATGGACGACTACCTCGAGCCCGGTACCGCCGAGCTGCTGCGCGAGCCGGAAAACGCCGCCGAACGCTACGTCGCCGAGCGCGAACAGCGCCTGGCCGAGCAAGTCCGGCAACCGGTCCGGTTCCAGGCCGGGCGCGACGGCCGGATGGATGCCGCGGCCTTCTGGCCGCTGGCGCAGACCACCGAGGCCTTCGTCGACGAACAAGGGCAGGTGCAAATCCGCTGCCAGCCCCTGCGCAACCGCCTGGGCGGTGGCCAGCCCGACTTCCGCGACGGCAACCAGCCGGGGAGGCCCGTACGATGAGCCGACATCACTGCATGCCCCACCTGACCGCCCTCGCCCTGGCCGCCTCGCTGGCCCTGCCGGCCGGCGCCGAGATGATCAGCGTCAACTACCTCGACAACCAGGGTTCGGGATTCTTCGACTCGAGCTCGGTCGACCCGCTGCCCGGCAACCCCGGCACCACGCTCGGCGAGCAGCGTCGCATCGCGCTGGACAAGGCCATCGATGCCTGGGCCAGCCGGCTCGACAGCAACATCCGGCTGCGACTGAACGTCGAATTCGACGACCTCGGCTGCGGCGACCGCACCACCCTGGCCCAGGCCGGCACCAACTACATTTCGGTCAACTTCGACAACCGGCCGGAAACCAACGCGGTTTTCCCGGGAACCATGGCAACCGCCCTGAGCGGCGAGGCACCGGACGATTTCGACGCCGAAATGCGCGCGCAATTCAACCTCCGGCTCGACCAGGGCGACTGCCTGGATGGCGTGAGCGGCTTCTGGTACGGGCTCGACGCGGCAATCATGCCGTCCGGCGGCACCATCTCGTTCCTCGAAGTTGCAACCCACGAACTCGGCCACGGCCTCGGGTTCCAGTCACTGACCGATGAAGATCGCGAATTCTTCTTTTTCGAGCAATTTGACGAACGACTCCCCGACCGGATGTCACGCTTCATACGCGACCTCGGCGAGGACAAGACCTGGCGCGAATTGAGCGCCGAGGAGCGCGTAGAGTCCTCGACTTCCGGCTCGGAACTGGTGTTTACCGGCGAGCGGACCAACCTGCGCGCCGCCGAGCGGCTGCTGCCGCCCTCGCGCATCCGCATTCCCGGCAACCCGCCGATCAACGCCTTCATCCAGGGCCTGCCTCCCTACCTGTCGCTGGCAGGCCTCGACGCGCCCATGGTGCTCGCCCAGGGCCCCGGCCCCGGGCCGGGCTCGGAAAGCCCCTGGCACCGAGCGCTGGCCTGCCAGCCGCTCGACAACAGCGATGAAGCCGATGGCGCCATCGTGCTGGCCAAGCGGGGCGAGTGTTCGTTCGCGACCAAGTGGCAGAACGCCTTCGACGCCGGCGCTGCCGCCCTGGTCATCGCCGACGACCGCGTGGCTTCGGCCAACCCGGACAGCAACATCGCCCGCGACAACTCGATGAACCTCGATCGCCAACTGCCGATCCCGCTGTGGTCGGTCAGCCAGGGCCGCGGCGATCAGCTGGTATCGAATGTACCGGCCGCTTCGGCACGCCTCGAATACCAGACCTTCGGTGCGCGCGGCACCCGCCAGGGTTTCGTCAACCTCCAGGCATCGACCGAAAACACCGGCAGCAACGTCTCGCATTTTGCCGAATCGATGTTCCCGCCATCGCTGATGAACCCCTCCCACACCGGCCTGGCCTTCGACGGCGGCCTGGACTTCACGCCCGATTTCATGCTCGACCTGGGCTGGATCGACAACGCCGCCAAGCTCGACCAGTACACCGGCGCCTGGTTCAACCCCGGACGCGACGGCGAGGGCTGCCAGCTCACCGTCCAGGCCGGCCAGAGCACGCCGATCCTGACCTGCTACCTCTACCGCGACGGCGAGCAGCTCTGGCTCATCGGCACCGGCGAATACAACGGCGACCACTTCGCATTCGACGAAATGACCGTCACCGAAGGCACCGGCTTCGGCGCCGACTTCGACGCCGCTGAGGTCGAGCGCAGCAACTGGGGCAGCGCGCGCATGGACGTACTCGACTGCAACACCGGCCGCCTCAGCCTCGACCCGCAGGGCCAGGGCCTGGAGCCGTTCATCACCACCATCGAGAAAATCGTGCCGGCCGACTGCAACCGCCGCGCCAGCGAACAACTCGACCGCTCGCGCACCGCCACCTACTTCGACCCCGCGCGCGACGGCGAAGGCATCCAGCTGTCCATCGAAGGCGACGGCCAGTCGTGGTTCCTGAGCTTCTACACCTACCTCGACGGCGACCAGGCCTGGCTGGTAGGCACCGGCAGCCGCCTCGGCAGCCGCGTGGAATTCGACGAAGTCATCCTCACCCGCGGCGCCGACTACGGCCAGGCCTTCGACCCGGCCGACGTCGAACGCATCGACTTCGGCCAGCTCGAAATCCACTTCGAAGACTGCAACAACATCACCGTCGAAATCGACAGCATCCGCCCGGAATTCGAATCCGGACAACGCCAGATGCGCAAACTCGTCGAAGACCCGGCTTGTTGAAGAGCGGGTGAA
>CAYQJJ010000226.1:0-4795 GCA_964417745.1 uncultured Wenzhouxiangella sp. | reverse complement strand
CGGCTGTCGATGTCGGGGATATCCATCATCGCCCGGAGGCGCTCGACCGTCGACAGGCAGTCGAGCCCATGGGCCAGGGCGTCGGTGCGGGCCAGATCGACCAGCGGGGCGATGCCGTGGCGCTTGAGGTCGAGGCGCTTGCTGCCGTGCTCGTCGCGCCGGAAGCGTAATCGGCCCAGCCAGCTCAACGCGGGTCGAAAGCCCTGGGCCGCGGCGGCCAGGTGGGCCTGAAACAGTGGGCTTGAGCTCGCCTGGGCCAGAAAATCCCTGCGCAGTTGTTCGACCAGGCCAGGTGCACCGTGCTGGTGGCGCAGATCGAAAAAGATGCACAACTCCAGCAGGGCTTGCGGATCCGGCTCGTCGATCCAGTGCCGGAAATGGTGCTGCCACTCCGACAGCGTCAGGCGCCACTGGGCGTTGCTGGCCATGATGTTGCCCGGGCAGTGGACGTAGCCGCAGGCGGCGAGGTGGTCGCAGACAAAGCGCCCGAGGGCCGCGAAGTAGGGGTCGTGGTCAGCGCGCCGGAAGTCATCGGCCAGGATCAGCGCATTGTCCTGGTCCGAACCGGCAATCTGTTCGCGGCGCGCCAGCGAGCCGGCGACCACGAAAGCGTAGTCGACTGGCGGCGGACCGAGCTGCTGCTCGGCCAGCTCCAGCAGGCGTTGACTGATTGCCTCGCCGGCGGCGCTGATCTGCTCGCCGATGGCGCGGGCCGGCTGCCCGGCTTCGACCAGCGTGACCAGCAGCTTCGGGATCGACGGGGCGAGCCCGCGCAATGCTTCGGCATCGCCGGCATCGGCGATCGCCTCGAGCAACGCCGGAGTCGCGGCATTCATCGATCGTCGGCAATTCGTTGTTGCTGATGGAGATCGTTCATCAATACTCCTGACCCGATGGCGGGCGGACCGCTCCATTTCTCAACATACCAGTACAGGCAGCAGGATTCGCTTCAACTTTGGTCGAGGACCGGTTCTGGCCAGGGTCAGGCCGGTGCGGGTATGATCAGCGGTTGTCCCACGACACGGGTTTCCCGGCGCCAGTCACCGGCAATGTTTTCGGCTTCTCTGATCATTCTGGTCTCGCTGGCCTACGTGGCGATCCTGTTCCTGATCGCCTGGTGGGGGGACCGGCGTGCCGAACAGGGTCGGGGGCAGTGGTTCAGTCAACCGGTGATCTACAGCCTGTCGCTGGCGGTGTATTGCACCTCCTGGACGTTCTACGGGGCGGTCGGCCAGGCGGCGACCAGCGGCTGGGATTTTCTGCCGATCTATCTCGGTCCGCTGCTGGTGTTCGCGGTCTTCGGCGGCTTCGTGATGCGCGTGATCCGCGTGAGCAAGGAACAGAACGTCACCTCGATCTCGGATTTCCTGGCCTCGCGTTTTGGCAAGACCCAGTCGCTGGCGGTACTCGTCACCCTGGTCGCCGTCGCCGGCCTGCTGCCCTACATCGCCCTTCAGCTCAAGGGGATTGCCATGGGCTTTACCCTGCTGACCGGCGATCCCGAGACCGGCCTGTCGATTCCCGACCAGCCGGGGCCGTTGCTGGATACGGCCTTGCTGGTGGCGCTGTTGCTGGCGTTGTTTACCATTCTTTTCGGAACCCGTCAGCTCGATGCCACCGAACACCACCCCGGCCTGATGCTGGCGGTGGCGTTCGAATCCGTGGTCAAGCTTCTGGCGTTTCTCGCCGTGGGCGTGTTCGTGACCTGGTTCATGTTCGATGGCCCTGGATCCCTCAACCCGCTTCATGCCGACGATGTGGTGGTCGTGTCGATGTTTGCCGGCGACAGCCTGCGGCTGAGCTTTTTCACCATCCTGCTGCTGTCGATGCTGGCGGCGTTCTGCCTGCCGCGCCAGTTTCACGTTGCCGTGGTCGAGAGCACCAGCGAACGTGACGTGCGTGTGGCGCGCTGGCTGTTCCCGCTCTACCTGGTCGCGATCAGCCTGTTCATCTTGCCGGTGGCGGTTGCCGGGTTGCAGACCTTTGGAGACACCGTCCATCCAGACACCTTCATGCTCAGCCTGCCGATGGTGGCCGACCAGCAGTGGTTGACGCTGCTGTCCCTGCTCGGCGGCTTTTCGGCGGCCACCGGCATGGTGATCGTTGCTGCCGTGGCGCTGTCGATCATGGTCTCGAACGATATCGTGATGCCCGCGCTGCTGCGCGGACGGCTGGTGGCCCGGGAGCAGGGCGCCGATCTGGGCCGGCTTGTGCTGCGGGTTCGCCGCGTCGTGATTGTGGTGCTGTTGCTTCTGGCGTGGTTGTACTACCGGCTGTTCGGCTACGCCGAGACCCTGGCCGGGATCGGCTTGCTGTCGTTTGCAGCCGTTGCGCAGTTCGGGCCGCTGATGATCGCGGCGGTTTTCTGGCGCGGCGCCAATCGATTGGGCGCCATGCTCGGGTTGAGCGCGGGCTTTGCGGTGTGGTTTTACTGCCTCTTGCTGCCGGTCATTCTCCGAGCCACCGGCCTTGGTGGTGACTGGCTCGAGAGCGGTCCGCTCGGCCTGGCCTGGCTGCACCCCGAAGCCCTGTTCGGAGTGGCTTTCGACGATCGCCTCAGCCACGGCGTGTTCTGGTCGCTGCTGATCAACAGCCTGGGGCTGGTGGCCGGATCACTGAGCGGGCCGGTGCGCTCGATCGACCGCATCCAGGCCAACGCATTTCGCGGCGCGGCCAGCGGCGTCGGCACCGATTCCGATGCCCGGGCCGGGATTGCCACGGTGGGCGATTTCATCGATCTGACCCGGCGCTTCCTGGGTATGCGCCGCGCCCGGGAGACCTTCGAGAATTACGCGCGCGAGCGTGGTGGCTCGCTCGATGAGGAGGCGCCGGCCGACGCTGACCTGGTGCGCCACACCGAGCGTGTGCTCTCCGGCGTGATCGGCGCGAGCTCGGCCCGACTGGTGCTGTCGTCGGCACTGGCCGGAAGCGGGATGCGCTTTGATGAGGTGGTTGCGTTGCTCGACCAGACCTCCCAGAAGCTCAAGTTTCGCCAGGAGCTGCTGCAATCGGCGATGGAAAACCTGTCCGAGGGGGTCAGCGTTATCGATGGCGAGCTGCGGCTGGTGGCCTGGAATCGCAGCTACCTGGAAATGTTCGACTACCCGGACGGGCTGATTCATATCGGCCGGCCGATCGAGGAAGTGCTGTATTTCAATGCCCGGCAAGGGCGCCTGGGCGAGGGCGAGGTCGATGAGCTGGTTGCCCGGCGCATGGAGTGGCTGCGACGCCGCAGCCCGCACTTCTTCGAGCGCTTCACGGGCGACGGCCGGGTCATCGAAATCCGCGGCAATCCCATGCCCGGCGGTGGATTCGTGACCAGCTTCACCGACGTGACCGAGCGCAAGCGCACCGAGGAGGCGCTGCGCGAGAGCGAGCGGCGGCTGACCGAGGCCAAGGAGGGGCTGGAAAAACGCGTCAGCGAACGAACCCGGGAGCTGACCGAGCTCAACGAGGCGCTCAGCCACGAGGTCAATGTGCGCGCCGGTGTCGAGGAGGCACTGCGTCAGGCCAAGGCTGAGGCCGAGGAGGCCAACCAGTCCAAGACCCGTTTTCTGGCCGCCGCCAGCCACGACTTGCTGCAGCCGCTCAACGCGGCGCGCCTGTTCGCCTCGGCGCTGTCGCAGGACTCGGAGCTCAGCGATCGCCAGCAGCAGCTGATCACGCGCCTAGATGGCGCCATGACCAGTGCCGAGCAGCTGCTCGGCGCACTGCTCGATATCTCGCGCCTGGACGCCGGTGCGACCCCGGTCGAGGTCAGCGACTTTGCCATTGCCGAGCTGCTCAAGCCCCTGCACGACGAGTTCTCGGCCATGGCCGAGGAGCGCGGGTTGCGTTTTGACTTCGTCGACAGCTCGGCGCGGGTCCGCTCCGACCCGAAACTGTTGCGCCGCGTGCTGCAGAACTTCGTTTCCAACGCACTGCGCTACTCCGAGCAGGGTCGGGTGCTGCTGGGGTGCCGACGCCGCACGGATGCCCTGGAGGTCCAGGTGCTCGATACCGGCCCGGGTATTCCCGCCGAGCAGCGCGAGGCGGTATTTCGCGAGTTTCATCGCCTCGAGCGCTCGCGCGGCAGCCGCCAGCGTGGACTGGGGCTCGGGCTGGCAATCGTCGAGCGCATCGCGCGCATGCTCGACCACGAGGTCGGCCTGGATTCCCGGGTCGGTCGCGGGACGGTGTTCTCGATTCGCGTTCCGCTTTCGGCGGCTACGGAGGCCAGCCCGGTGCCGGCCGGGCCGCGCGCGACCCGTGCCCGCAGCCTGGACGGGCTGCGTGTGCTGTGCATCGACAACGAACCCGAGATCCTCGATGGCATGGCTTCGCTCATGACCCCCTGGGGGTGCGAGGTCATTACCGCCGGAGACGGGGCGTCGGCCGAGACCGCCGACCCGGAGCCTGACGTGATCGTGGCCGACTACCACCTCGACGATGCCGAGAACGGGATCGACGTCATGGACCGATTACGCCAGCGCTTCGATACCACCATCCCCGGCATCCTGATCACGGCCGACCAGAGCGAAGCGGTGCGCGACCAGGCCCGTTCGCGCGCCTACCACTTGCTCCACAAACCGCTCAAGCCGGCCGCCCTGCGCGCCCTGCTCAGTCGTCTGGCCCGGCACCGGAGCGGCTGAATCCGGCAGCGCAAGCTTTTCGGTTGCCCTGGTTGGTTTCCTGATCCGGTCAGCCCGGCTGGCAGGCGGCTGCGAGTGCGGCATCGTCGGCCTCGAGGTGGCGCCATTCGGCGCCTTCGAGTCGGCCGTCTTCGGCCATCTCGACACCGGCATGCAGGTCGGCT
>CAYQJJ010000225.1:0-4798 GCA_964417745.1 uncultured Wenzhouxiangella sp. | reverse complement strand
CGGCAAGTATACGGGATGTCCCCGATCGGCTTGTCGGCAGTCGGCCAGTTTGGGTAGCCAGTGTGCGCTGTTGCCCGCCAGGTGCCAGTCGCACAGGGCGCTCAGCTCGCCGGCTTCGGGGTTGATGTCGACCAGCGTGGCGCCGTTTCGATGCGCCAGGGCAGGAATGCTGGCGGCCGGCTGTACCGCCCCGGCGGTACCGGCAATGATCATGAACTGGCACTGGCCAGCGGCCTCGAAGGCGGCTTCGAGGGTGGCGCTGTCGAGCATCTCGCCGAACCACACCACGTCCGGGCGGGCGAAGCCCTCGCGGCTGTGGGGCGAGGGCGGCGGGCGCTGGCCGGCGTGGTCGGCGAGCCAGTCCGCGGCAATCGGCTGGCGGGTCACCGAACAGATCGTGCGCTGGATGCTGCCGTGCAGTTCCAGCACCCGCTCCGAGCCGGCCTGGCGGTGCAGGCCGTCGACATTCTGGGTGATCAGGCTCAGCCCCGGGCAGTGTTGCTCCAGCCGCGCCAGCGCTGCATGACCGGCGTTGGGTTCGGCCCGGGCAATCAGCTCGCGGCGCCAGACGTACCAGTCCCAGACCAGCCCGGGGTCTCGCTCGAAGCCTTCGGGCGTGGCCAGGGCCATCGGGTCGTGGTTGGCCCACAGGCCGGTCTGGGCGTCGCGGAAGGTCGGAACGCCGGATTCGGCCGACACGCCGGCACCAGTGAGCACGGCGATGCGCGAGGCAGCGGTCAGTCGCTCTATCAACTCGTCGGGCAAGGGCTGGCCGGTCGGGATGGTGTCCATGGGGATTCCTGCCGTTAGTTGGGTGCCTGGTCGGCCCAGGGAAAGTCATCGGCCTCGATGGTTTCCTGATAGTCCTCGACGCGTTCGGCAGCGATGTCGGTGCGATAGAAGCGCGCGATGTGATAGATCGCGTCGCCCTCGTTGACCAGCGGCAGTTGGAGGCGGCCGATGACGATACCGCTGAACGGAGCGCGGATTTCGTGTTCCTGCTCGCCGAACGGGTCGGAGACCACGCCCAGTACGGTCTGGTCGCGGGTCACGCGGTCACCGAGCCGGGAGAAGGTCCGGAACAGTCCGCTCTGCGGGGCGCGCACCCAGCTGCTCGAACGCGCCATGACCGGCTCTGGCGGCGCCTTGCCGCGGGTGCGCGGCAGCATGCGCAGATGGCGCATTACGCGCACCACGCCTTCGACCCCGCCGCGCACGGGGAAGTCGTCGAGCCGCAGTGCCTCTCCGGCCTCGTAGACCAGAATCGGAATATCGCTCTCGGCAGCCGCGGCGCGTAGCGAACCGTCGCGAATCGCGGCATTGAGGATGACCGGCGTTCCGAATGCCCGGGCCAGGGCGGCGGTTTCCTCGTCGTCGAGGTTGGCGCGGATCTGCGGAAGGTTGGTGCGGTGAATGGCGCCGGTGTGCAGGTCGATGCCGTGGGTCGCCTGGCTGACGATCTCACGCATGAACAGGTGGGCAATCCGGGCGGCCAGCGAGCCCGACTCCGAGCCCGGGAAGCAGCGGTTGAGATCGCGCCGGTCGGGCAGGTAGCGGCTGGTGTTGATGACCCCGTGCAGGTTGACGATCGGCACGGCAACCAGCGTGCCCTTCAAGCGCTTGAGCGCGGGCACCTTGAGCAGGCGGCGGATGATCTCGACGCCGTTGAGTTCATCGCCGTGGATGGCCGCCGAGACGAACAGGACCGGCCCGGCCCGACGGCCGCACAGAACCTGGACCGGCATGGTGGTGGGCGAGTGGGTGTAGAGCCGCCCGACCTCCAGGTCGATGCTGCGGTGCTCGCCCGGCCGGACCTCGATCCCGCCGATGGTGATCGGCCGGTTGGCGCGTCGCTTGCTGTTGGAGGTGGTCTCGGGCATGGGCAGAGGTTTCGCAGGGGGTATTGAAGCCGGAATGATAAACCCGTTGGCAAACCGGGGCTGGCCATCCCGTTTGCCTGGCCTACAATAGTGCGCTCTGCTCAGGGCCGGATTCGAATGCCATGAAAAAAGTTGTCTTGCCGATCGCGCTGGCCTTTGCGCTCCTGGCCGGTTGCGACAGCCCGGAAACCGACGGCAACGATTCCGAGCGCGAGCCGGGCACGTACGAGCGCTCGCTCGACCGGGCCCGTGATGCTGCCGACGACGCGCGCGAGCGCCAGGAACGTCAGCGCGAGTTGCTCGAAGAGGACCAGCCGCCGGGCGGCCAGGCCGGGGCCTAGTGGGCAATCTGGGCGTACTGCTGGGCCTGACGGCCCTGATTCTGATGGCGTTGCGCGGGATCAATATCCTGATCGCCGCGCTCGTCGCCAGCCTGATCGTGGCCGTGACCAATCAGCTCGGCACCGCCGAGACGCTTCTGGAATATTTCCCGTTCGGCCCGCTGGGTGCATTCACCTTCGCCGGCCAGTTTTTCATTCTTTTCCTGACCGGCGCGATCTTCGGCAAGATGATGGCCGCCAGCGGGGCTGCCGCCTCGATCGCCGCGGCGGTGATCGACTGGCTGGGGCCGAGGCGAACCTTGCTGGTGACGGTGCTGGTGTGCGCGCTGCTGACCTACGGCGGGGTGGTGGTGTTCGTCGTCATCTTCACCATCTATCCGCTCGGCATCGCCCTGATGCGCGAGGCCGATCTGCCCAAGCGCCTGTTCTGCGGCGCTGCCGCGCTGGGCGCGGGCACTTTCACGATGACCGCGCTGCCGGGCACACCGTCGATCCACAACGTCATCGCGGCCTCGGCGCTGGGCACCGATCTGTTCGCCGGCATCGCGGTGGGCTTGCTGGCGGCAGCGGTCATGTTCGGTGGTGGCTGGTGGTATCTCGAGGACCAGTGGCGCCGGGCCCGCGCGCGCGGCGAGGGCTACGAGGCCAACCCGCAGGACGCGGCGATGGAAAAGATGTCGCCGGAAGTCCGTCACGCCCCGTCCTGGGGTCTCGCGCTGGTGCCGCTGGCGGTGGTGCTCGGGACCATTCTGCTGCCCCGGCTGACCACCGGGCTGGGCTGGGTGCAGGCCGACACCCCGCTGCTCGGGGCGTTGTTCGAATTTGCCAATGCCCAGCCGGTGGTCTGGCCGAGCCTGGCGCTGACGCTGGGTGGGCTGGTGTGCATTGCCATGTTCGAGAGCCTGCGCCTGCAGGCACTCGAGGCGTTGGGTGCCGGCGCCAATGACTCGGTCATGCCGCTGCTCAACACCGCCGCGGTGATCGGCTTCGGCGGGGTGGTGACCCAGACCGACGGATTCTCGGTGTTTGCCCAGGCGGTCATGGGGCTGGATCTGCCGCCGCTGGCTTCGGTTGCCGCATCGGTCAACGTGGTCTCGGGGATCGTCGGTTCGGCTTCGGGCGGGCTGCAGATTTTCATGCAGACCTTCGCCGAGAGTTACCTCGCGCTGGGGGTCGACCCGGAAGCCCTGCACCGCATTGCGACGGTCGCCTCCGGAGCGCTCGATTCCCTGCCGCACAGCGGCGCGGTCATCGCCATGCTGACGATCATGGGTCTCAAGCACCGCGAGGCCTATCGGGACATCTTCGCGGTCACGGTTCTCGTGCCGCTGGTCGCCACCGGCGCGGCGATCGGCCTGGCGATGCTGATCTACTGACCGATTCTGTAGATTGATTCTGTAGATCGTTCGCGGCTCTCTGAATGGCCTGCTGTTAGACTGCTTGACTATGGAAAGTCAGCCAAAATTCTTTGTCGGTCAGGTCATTCATCACCAGTTGTTCGACTATCGGGGCGTGATCGTCGATGTCGATCCGGTGTTCCAGGGTACCGAGGAGTGGTACGAGCGCGTTGCCACGACCCGGCCGCCCCGCGACCAGCCCTGGTACCACGTTCTGGTCGACGGGGCCGACCATGCCACTTATGTGGCCGAACGCCATCTGGAAGATGACACCAGCGGCCAGCAGGTGGCTCACCCGGCGCTCGGTGAGTTCTTCGATCGCTTCCACGAAGGTCGCTATCACTCGACGGCACGGCTGCAGTAGCCGCCGCCTTCGGTCTGGCAGATCACTCGTGGTCAAGCAACTCGATGTGGCCGTCGTCGGCGCCGGCGCGGCCGGATTGATGTGCGCGCTGGTGGCCGGGCAACGCGGCCGGCGCGTCGGCGTCTTCGACCACGCCAACCGTGTCGGCAAGAAGATCCTGATGTCCGGAGGCGGACGGTGCAATTTCACCAACCTTCACTCCGGGCCCGACGACTTCATCTCGGCCAATCCGCATTTCTGCAAGTCGGCGCTGAGCCGCTATACACCGTACGATTTCATCGACCTGGTTGACCGTCACGGCATCGCCTGGCACGAAAAAAAGCTCGGACAGCTGTTCTGCGATCGCTCATCGAAGGACATCGTGGCCCTGCTGCTGGCCGAATGCGATGCCGGCGGGGTCGATGTCCGCACGCATGCCCCGGTCACCGTCGAACAGCTTGGTCCGCCGCACCGCCTGTCAACGCCTTCCGGCCCGGTGAGCTGCGAATCGCTGGTCATCGCGACCGGCGGCTATTCGATTCCACGCATGGGGGCTTCCGGTTTCGGGTTCGATTTCGCCCGCGAGCTCGGCCTGCCCGTGGAGCCGACCCGCGCCGCGCTGGTACCGTTCGTGCTCGAGGGGCGAAAGCTCGAACAGCTGGCCGACCTGTCCGGGCTCTCGGTCGATACCTTGAGCGAGGCAGGCGGTCGGTCGTTTCGCGAGAACCTGCTGTTTACTCACCGCGGTCTGAGTGGTCCGGCGATGCTTCAGGTGTCGAGCTCCTGGCAGCCGGGTGAGGCGGTGACGGTCGATCTGCGGCCGGGGCGGGATGTGGC
>CAYQJJ010000224.1:0-4860 GCA_964417745.1 uncultured Wenzhouxiangella sp. | reverse complement strand
CGGTTTCCGGTTTCCGGTTTCCGGTTTCCGGTTTCCGGTTTCCGGTTTCCGGTTTCAGGTTTCAGGTTTCCCGTTTTCCCACTGCCGCCAGTGATTCGCGCGTAGTTCCTGCCACTCCATTCTGAACCACGGCGCGACCAGGGCGGTCTGGTCGGCGACCAGGGTGTCGACTTCGGCGGGGGGGAGGAATTTCCAGTGGGCGATTTCAGACGGGTTGGGACGTACCTCGTCGGCGCGGGTGCGGCCGACGTGGACCCAGCACAGCTCGTGCTCGGCACCCTGGTCGCCGAACAGCGCCTGGTAGCGGAACTTGTAGACGAACGCCAGTTCGGTCTCCACCCCGAGCTCTTCGTAGGTGCGGCGCCGGGTGGCCTCGGTCATGTCCTCGCCGGCGCGCGGGTGGGAGCAGCAGCTGTTGGCCCAGTACAGCGGCCACAGCCGCTTGTCGGCCCCGCGCTGCTGGATCAGCAAGCGGCCATCGTCGTCGAACAGGAATACCGAAAAGGCACGATGCAGGATGCCCTCGCCGTCGTGGCATTCGCGCTTGGAGAGCGTGCCGGTCTCGCGGTCGTTCTCGTCGACCAGGATCAGCAACTCCCGGTCCGAGGATACGATCCGCGCCGGTCCTGCCTGCTCAATGGCCACCGATGTCGACCTCCAGCGCGTGGTAGCCGGCACCGCGGATGGCGCGCGCCACTTCCTTGCTGCAACCCGGTGCCAGGGCAATGATCGAGCCACCGCCGCCCCCGCCGGTCAGCTTGGCGCCGACCGCGCCGGCGTTGCGCGCGATCTGGATCAGTTCTTCGAGCTCCCAGCTCGAGACCTGCATGGCGTTGAGCAGACCCTGGCAGACGTTCATCATCTCGCCGAGGGTCTCGTAGTCGCTGGTCTTGAGAGCCTCCAGGCCCTGCCCGACCAGGGTATCGATTTCATCGAAAATGCGGTTGTAGAGCGCCGGGTTTCGCTGCCAGGCCTCGCGAACCCGCGCCACGGTGCGCGCGGTCAGGCTCTCGACGCCGCTCATGCCGATCACGATCGGCAGCGGCTCGGCCACCTCGATGACTTCGCGCTTCGGCGACTCGCCTACCTGGAACAGCGTGAACTCGCCCCAGGTCGCCAGCGTGTTGTCCAGCCCCGAGGGCGTTCCGTGGGCGACCTTTTCGGACTCGAAGGCCAGCTCATTGACGCGCTCGTCGCTCAGGCCGAGGCGGAAATGAAGGTCCAGGGCGCGGATCACCGCCACCGCCAGCGCGGCCGAACCGCCCAGGCCCATGGCCCGCGGCACGTTGGGGAAGATCTCGATGCGCATGCCGCGCCCGCTCAGCCCGAGCGCCTCGAGCAGCCGGGCCATCGAACGGGTAAACGACGAGGGCCGCTTGGCATCGAGATCGAGGCGCTGTTCGACACCCCAGCGCGGAATGATCAGGTCGACCCCTTCGCGAGTGTCTTCGATGCGCGCCTGGATCGCCAGCGGAATCGGTGCGGCGATCGCGCGCCGGCCGTAGACCACCGCATGCTCGCCGAGCAGGATGATCTTGCCGTGGCCGGCACCCAGGCGCTCGCCCTCGATGCGCTCGTTTTCGGGTTGGCTGATACGGGGCGCGGCCTGATCGCGCACGCTGGCGATGATTTCCTCGGCTTTCCAGATCTTGATCTCGCCGGAGGCGATCAATCGTTCGACGACCGTATCGAACAGCTCCGGCGGTGTGCCGGCCGCGGTCGCCACGCTGCGCGCGTGCAGCGTCATGTGGCCTTGCTGAATGCCCTCGGTGACCAGCGCACGCAGCGCCGAGAAGGTCTGGGCCAGGCCTACCGCGCCCATGACCTCGGCCAGCTCGCGGGCCGACTCGGCCTTGAGCAGGCGCAGGTTCAGCGCCACGGTCGGGTTGGTCTGCAGCGGTCCGCCGACGGTACCGACCTTGAGCGGCACTTCCAGCTCGCCGAGCAGGTCGCCGTTTTCGTCCTTGGTCCAGCTTGTCAGGGAGGTATAGCGCCCGCCGCGGGCAGCGTAGGCGTGCGCCCCGGCTTCGATGGCGCGCCAGTCGTTGCCGGTGGCCAGTGCGACGGCATCGATGCCGTTCATGATGCCCTTGTTGTGGGTCGCGGCGCGGTAGGGATCGACGCGGGCAAAATCATTGGCGACGATGATGCCGTCGCGCACCTGCTCGCCGTCAAAACCCTTGCCGGTGAGCAGCGCGGTGGGGATGCGCACCCGGGCGCGCACCAGCGCGCGGTCGGCCAGGTTGGACAGAATGCGCAGAAACACCCGCCCCTCGGCGATGGTCTCGACCAGCGAGGCGACGCCTTCGCACATGGTGTTGACCAGGTTGGCGCCCATCGCGTCGCAGGTATCGACCAGCAGGTGGACGACCACCATGTCGCCGCCCGGTCCCTGCGAGGGATGCACGAAGACCTCGAGATCCTTGGCCCCGCCGCCGCGGGCGATCATTTTGGGGTGCAGGCTGTTGGCCAGGTTGAGGATCTCGTCCTTGCGCTGCAGCAGTGCCGCGCGCGCCGCGGCCGGGTTGGGTACATCGACCACCTGGACCTGGCCGATCAGCATCGGCTGCTGGCTTTCGACCTCGAAGCCACCGGCCTGGCGCACCAGTTTGGCGGCCGAGCTGAGTGCGGCCACGATCGACGGCTCCTCGACCACCAGCGGCACCACGAAGTCCTTGCCGTTGATCAGGAAATTCAGACCCAGACCGACCGGCAACCCCATCACACCGATGACGTTTTCGATCATCTTGTCGGCCAGTTGCACCGACAGCGTGTGCCGTCCGGATTGCAGCGTCTGGTAGTCATCCTGCCCCAACAGGCCGCGATCACGCACGGTGCGCACCCGCTCGGGCACCGACATCTTGTAAAACTGCGGAATTCTGGATCGATCCATGATTGTCTAGGGTTCTCCGTTGTGCCGGTCCGGGTTGGTTTTCCCGGAGCGGACTTCCACGCCCGTCATATCCGCGCCCAGGGGCAGGATCGGCCAGCCGTCGGCTTGCAGCCGGGCCGAAAATTCATGCGCCGGATGCGCATCGCTGGCAACGGCCATGCCGATATCGCCCCCGCCGGCACCGCAGGGTTTGTAAACCATCCCGAGGCCCTCTGCCACTTCGCGAATACGCCGATGGGCGGCGGTTTCTACCGCTACACCCATCTCGTCTCCCATTTTACCCATAAGCCCGCCATAATCGCGCAAACAGGCCATCAGGGCCTCGCCATCACCGCCGCGGCAGGCTTTCACCGCCGCCTTCGAAACCCGCTCCATGGCCGCGAAGGTCGCGCGGGCCGCTGCCGGTTGCGCCGCCTGCCAGCGCCGGAAATGGCCGAGAAAATCGGCCGTCGAGGCCGGCTGGCCGGTCCAGACGAACACCATGACCAGGCCGTCGGGCAGACTCAGACGCTCGACCTCGGCACGCTCGCCATGGCGCTGGAAGCAGACCACGCCGCCGCACAGGCTGGTGGCCAGGTCGATGCCGCTGCCCTGCCCTTCCTGGCCGCGCCGGTACGGGGTGATCAGGCGCTCGAACGCGCGCATCGACAGACCCGAGGGCTGCGCGCCCCCGGCAAGGCGCCGCAGCGCGGCATCGAGCGCGACGGCCACGGCCGAGGAAGAACCCAGGCCGAGCTTGTTGAGCCGGCCGTCGCGGGGCAGGTAGAGCTCGGAGGTATCGATGGTGGCGTGGTAGCCGCCCGGGTCGCCGAAGCGCTCGCGCACCCGGCTGTGCAGAAAATCCAGCAGCGAGGCCGTGCGGGCCAGGGTCAGCCATCCGGGCGCATCGATCTGCCAGTTCAGGCGCCCGTCGGAGCCGATCTCGAAGCCCACGGGCTCGGCGACCAGCTTCGGCGCGGCGAGCGTGCCGGAACGACCGCTGCCCGGCTCCAGGGTCACGCGTGCATAACGATCCACCGCCATGGCCAGCGCGGGGGCGCCGTCGAGTACCGCGTACTCGCCGATCAGCACGACCTTGCCGGGCGCGCGCGAGTGAATGACCGGATTCAAAGCAGCTCGGCCCCCTCGCCCAGCGCGGAAGTCACCACCCGCTCGACCCCCGCCAGCCCGCCCAGGGCATCGGCCACCCGGGTGGAATGGCCGGGCAGGCAGAACGCCTTGACCTGCGGGCCGGCATCGACGGTGAAGAATACCCCGCAGCCCTCGGCGCGCAAGCTGCGCACGGCGTGCAGGCAGGCCAGGGTTGCCGGGTTGAAGTAGATCAGGCCGGGGCGCGCTGCCAGCGCCGAGGCGTGCATGGTCAGTGCACTGGCCTCGGCCACGTCGGCCAGGGCCTGGAAATCGCGCTCGTCGATCGCGCGGCGGGCGGTAGCCAGATCGGCATCGACCGAGGCCACCCAGGCCGGGTAGTAAGGCGAGGTCTGCATGGTGTGGTTCATGCCATCGGTCGACGACACCGGCTTGCCGGCCCGATCGGTCACGGCGATGACCACCTCGAGCGGCCAGGCCCCGGCCGCAAGCAACGGCCGGGCCACGCAGTCGTGACCATCCCCGGCGCTGCCAGCGGCCATCTCGACAAAGCCGCCGAAGATCGACCGCGCCGCCGAGCCCGAACCACGACGGGCCAGCTCCGACAGCGCCTGAGGCTCGAGGTCGAGCCCGAAAACCTTGCTGCCGGCCAGCGCCAGGGCGGCAAAGCCCGAGGCCGAGGAAGCCAGCCCGGCCCCGGTGGGGAAGTTGTTGGCGCTCTCGACCCGGCAGAATGGCCCGCCGCCAGCGCGCGTGCGCAGCAGGTCGAGAAACGGTGCGATGCGCCGGGGGTCGGCCGGCTGGCCGTCGAGTTCGAGCTCGTCGGCTGCCAGGGACGGGTCGGCGGTCACCGTGGTGCGGGTCCGGAGCGCGTCGAG
>CAYQJJ010000223.1:0-4908 GCA_964417745.1 uncultured Wenzhouxiangella sp. | reverse complement strand
GTGTGTCCTCGTGAAACTCGGGCGGCACCAGGTGGGCACCGAGAAAGGTCGGCACCAGCTCGACCCCGGCGCGTCCGTTCAGGGCGCGGTAGACATCGAGTTGCTTGATCTCGTCGTCGGGGCTGAGCCCGTAACCGGACTTGGCCTCGACGGTGGTCACGCCCAGGCGGGAGATTTCGGACAGCGCGCCGGCGGCCTTGTCGACCAGCTCGTCGAAGCCGCTGGCCCGGGTCGCGCGCACGGTCGAAAGAATGCCCCCGCCGGCAGCCTGGATGGCCTGGTAGCTCTGGCCTTCCAGACGCGCGGCGAATTCGTCCCCGCGCCAGCCGCCGAAGCACAGATGGGTGTGGCAGTCGATCAGTCCCGGAATCACACAGCGCCGGTGCGCGTCGAACGTCTCGGCCCCGGAAAATTCGGCCGGCAGCTCCGCTTCCGGCCCGGCAAAGACAATCCGTTCACCTTCCCAGACCACCGCCGCATCAGCCACCGCATCAACTGCATCCTGCCCGCCCTCGGCCGGCACCCGGTAAAGCCTTGAAATGTTTTTCAGTAGCTGCATCAGTCAGATCATTTGGATTGGTGGTTTACTAAGACATTCACAAATCCTGCCTCATTCAGAGCTTCGGACGCGCACGCTCGCAAGGCGCGTTGGCGAAGGCATAGCGTGGCCTACGTCGAGCCAACGGAACGCAGCGAGCGTGCGCGTCCGAAGCTCCCACAGGGCTTGCCTCTCGGCGCCCGTGGACTGCGTTGTCGCCGTTCGATGTAGGCCGAACTACTATCTTCACGACGACGCCTTGCCACGAACGCCGAGAGACAAGCTGAATGAGGCACGATTTGTGAATGTCTTAGTATTCCGGCGATTGAATCAGGGGACGGAAAGATGGGAGTCAGAATCATGAAAAGCTCGATTGGAATTGCCCTGCTGTCGTTGCTGTCGGCACCGGCACAGGCCTTGATCAATGCCGATTTCGAGGCCGAAACAGGCGCCTGGGGCGACCGCGAGGGCCCGCCCGGATGGGAGCTCCGCCTCGACCGCGGCGACCAGCTCGGCATCGTCGAGGACATCGACTTCGCTACCAGCGGCCAGCGCGCCTTCTACTTCTCGGCGCACGGGCGCGGCTTTGGCGATGCACGCATGGACCAGTGCATCGAGCTCGACGACACCCCGGCGCTGATGCTGTCGACCGACGTGCTTACCGACGAACCCCATCCTGAACTGGCCGTGCGCCTGCGCGTGGATTTCTACGCCGACAGCGACTGCGACGAGGACTCGGTCAACGCCGACGCCGAGCAGATCGAGACCAATATCAGCCTCGATCCCGATCGGGCCCCGGCCGGCCAGTGGGTGCGCCTGGAGAGCGAGACCCGTTGGCGCGGGGCGCTCGGCGCCGATGTTGCCTCGGCCCGGGTCAGTCTGCGCGTTCGCGACCGCAGCAACGACGGACAGCCGCGCGAGCCGGCACGTATCGTCTGGCTCGACAGCGTTTCGCTCGAACCCGATATCACGCTGCTGCCATCGGCCCAGCGCGAGGCCCTGCGCGAAATTCATGCCGCTACCGGCGGCGACGACTGGCATCGTTCACTCAACTGGATGGGTGCGGCCGGCACCGAGTGCCGCTGGCACGGTGTGCGCTGCAGTGACGACGGCAGCACGATCACCGGCCTCGACCTGGCCGCACTCGGGCTCAGCGGCGAAATTCCGGCCGCGATCACCGCCCTAGCGGACCTGGCCACCGGTGAAGGCCTGGACCTGTGCTGGAACGACATCACGGTGGCCGAGGCCGCGCGCGATTTCGTCGGTGAGCGTCACTTCGGCGGCGGGCCGGAGAACTGTCTGAGCCGATCGCTGGTTCCGACCAGCCCGCTCAGCAGCGGCATGCTCTACGATCCCGCGCAGCGCGACGGCGATGGCCTGATCGTCAACATGGTCAGCGCCGGCGCTGCCATTGTCTTCTGGTCGACCTACGATGACCGGGGCGAACCGCTCTGGCTGGTCGGCAGTGGGCGCGCGACCCGGCGTGTCATCGACATCGACGACCTCTACGTCAGCCGGCTCGAAAATGGCGAGGTTGCGCTGAGCCGGGCCGGCCGCGCGCGCCTGGCGCTGACCGGTTGCGATAACGCGCAGTGGCGTTTCCAGGCCACAGGCCAGGAGTTCGGTGCCAGCGACAACCGCGAGCTGGTCTGGCTCGACGCTCGCGAGAGCTGCTCCGATGAAGCACCCGACACGGCCGACGGGCTGGTCCACGAACTGGCCGGAAAGTGGTATGACCCGGCCCACGACGGCGAGGGCCTCGGCCTGGTGGCCATCGACTCCGACACCATGGTCCTCAATTACTTCGCTTATGGCGACAGCGGCCAGCCGGTCTGGTATCTCGGCGTCGGCGAAGCCCGGGACGGCCAACTCGAATTCGACGAGATGATCACCGCCGCCGGCGGCAGCTTCAACCAGCCGATCCAGCCCGGTGACCTGGAGATCATCGCCGCCGGCAGCGCGCTCATCGAGCCCACCTCGGCCGGCTGGCAGTTCCGGCACCATCCATCCGACGGCCCTGTGCGTGAGCTCGACATCCAGCGACTGCACGCCACGCCGCAGCTCCAGGCCTCGGCCGAAGACCGGCTGTTTCTGTCGATGGCCCGGGATGACCTGGACGAACTCTACACCCGCAGCATCTGGAGCAACGACCGGCTGCCCGGGCAGATCCGCTTCAACGATCGCGCCGAGGCCGAAGACCTGGTCGGGCTGAGGTTCCGCGGCAATACCTCGCGCGCTCACCCCAAGAAATCGTTCAACATCCGCTTCGAGCGCGCCCAGGACCTGCTCTTTGGCAGCGACCGCATGAACCTCAACGCCATGTATACCGACCCGGCGATGATGCGCGAGGCGATCAGCTTCGAAATGTTCCGCGCGCTCGGTCAGCCGGCCTCGCTGACGCGCTATTTCGACTTCTGGCTCAATGGCCGCTACGAGGGGCTGCACATCCACATCCAGCGCGTCGACGAGTGGCTGCTCAGCCTCAACGACCTCAACCCCGACGGCACGCTGGTGCGCGACGAGTTTCGCGACAACCCCGACCTGCCGGTCAACTCGTCCTTCGCCCACGACTTTTCCGACCTCGAGCCGGACGAGCGTACCGAGCTGCTGGCCGGCAACTTCAACTACCGGGGTGACCCGGAGTGGGAGCGCGTCATGGCACTGATCGAATGGGTTCAGGAAACTCCGGCCGGCAGTGAATTCGCCAGCGGCTTCGAAGAGCGCATCAACCGCGAGAATTTCATTGACTGGCTCGTCCTGCACTGGTTGATCGGCGATATCGACTCCTTCGGCGATGACTACTGGCTCTACCTGGACCACGACGACCCCGAAGCCCGCTGGCAGGTCATTCCCTGGGACAAGGATCAGACCTTCGGGTCGCACTTTCGCCCGGGCTTTTTCACCACCAACGACTTCTTCGCCTACGAATACGAACTGACCGCCTCGGGTTGGGGGAACCGCCTGGTCGAAAAATTCCTCGCCACCGACTCGCTGCGTACGCAGGCCGAACAGCGCCTGATTGAGCTCATCGATGAGGTCTTTACCGAGGACTGGGTCCACGCGCGCATCGACGAGTTGGCCGAACGCCTCGAAGACAGCATCAACATCGGACCCGGCGAACTGGCCTTCGACCGCCACGCCAGCAACCACCATGGTGAACCGGGCCGGCTGGCCGACCACGTCGAGTCGGTGCGCGATTTCGTGAGCCTGCGTTACCGCTTCATCCGCGCACGCCTCGAGGGTGGCGCGGGCGACATCGACCAGGCCAGCGCCGAACTACCCGCAGCTGCCGCCGAGACCAGCTACCTGACCGATGCCAGCGGCTTTACCCTGGCCAGCGTCACGCCACAGCAGGCGACACCCGAACCGACGAACCTGGCATTGCTGGTCAGCCCGGATACAAACGTGCGCGGCATCGACCGGGTCTGGGATCTCGATGTCGATGGCCCGACCGGTGATTTTGACCTGGCGTTGTACTATCGCAACGAAGTCAGCCAGTCCTGGGGGCGCGGCAACTGGTGGACCGAAGGTGACGAGCCAATCGGAGAACAGGATCGGCTGGTGATCGAAATGGAGCGAGTCGACGGCAGCTTTGAGCTACTCGACACCCGGGTCAACCCCCACGCCAACAAGGCCGTCACCCGGCTGGAGCTTGGGCCCGGCAACCATCGCTTCCGGCTGGTGCTGCCAGACCCGGACTCCTGAACGATTCGGTGCCCGGGCGCTGGCTACCTTGCCAGCGCCCGGCAAAGCCGGCTACTTCAGGGCGACCAGTGTCCAGAGCGGGCCGATGAGGCCACGCGAAAGATCCCAGGGCTGAGCGCAGACCACGCGGCGAAAACCGGCTTTGCGGGTCGTCTCGAGCAGATCCCAGCCAAAATGCTGAAAACACAGCGTACCCTCCGAGCGCACCGGATCACCGTGGTACTCCGGCTCGAGGTGATGGGTGATTGCACCATCGGCGCCGACCGTGGCGCGAACCCGGGTCGCTTCGCGATCCTGCATGAACGGAGCGGTAAGGATCAGGTGTCCACCTCGCTTCAGGACGCGCGCAAATTCAGCCAGCGCCGTTTTGTAGTCGGGAATGTGCTCGAGCACGTCGAATGACAGCACGGCTTCGAGCGACCTGTCGGCGAAGCTCAACGCGGTAGCGTCCTCGAAACGTGGCGACTCGTCGGTGATGCCCAACCCCTGCAGCCGCCCCACTAGAGACTGGCGCTGCTGGTCATCGAAATATTCGCTGCCGGTCAGGCGCGCGTAGCGCCCACGCGCCCAGGCGTATGCACCGGTTGCTTGTTCAGTGATGTAGACCCGGTCATCCTTCGGGTTCCCGATCAACCGCTCGGCCAGATGAAACCCGAAGCGCAGCC
>CAYQJJ010000222.1:0-4948 GCA_964417745.1 uncultured Wenzhouxiangella sp. | reverse complement strand
GTCCTACGGCGTGACGGTGTCGGTAACTGGCGACAACCCGACCTGAAAGGTCGCTGTCAACGACGGCAGTGGTGCGTCCTGCCAGATCACCCTGCCTGACGAAAGCTGTTCGCTGACCTCGACCAGTGTCGGTGCCAGGACCATCACGGCCGAGTATTCCGGCGATGACAGCCATGGCCCGAGCACCGATCAGGTCAGCTATGACATCACGCCGGCCGAGCCGGGTCTGGTGATCGTTTCGGTCGATCCCGCCGACTGGCAGGTGGCCGGATTGCCCTACGTAGTCGAGATTGCAATCGAAGGCTTTGAGCCCGGCGGCACGGTCACGGTGGACGACGGTCATGGCGAGAGCTGCGAGATCGCACTGCCGGCAACGTCCTGCGAACTGACCTCGACCGAGGTTGGAGAGACGACGCTGACGGCCACCTACCCGGGTGACGACAACAACGAATCGGACCAGGCGCAGATGCCCTACGAGATCGAGCCCTCCGGTCCGGTGGAGTTGATGTTCAACGCGGAGCCGGTCGGCGTGGTGGTCGACGAGCCCATCAGCCCGGCCGTGATCGTGCATGTGCTCGACAGCACCGGCGAACTGGTCGAGGACGACGACGACACGGTCGTGACCATCGAACTGGAAACCAACCCGCATGGCGCCGAACTCTCCGGCACGCTCTCGGTTCAGGTCAGCGGCGGGGTCGCGGTATTCGACGACCTGGCGATCGACACCATCGGCGACGGGTATCGCCTGCGTGCCGCCGATGACCAGGACGAACTCGATGCGACCGTCACCGACACCTTCGAGGTGTTCGAGGCCGGCATCTTCCACGATCGCTTCGAGGAATCGGAACAATAAAGCGTCGGACGGGGCGGCCCTGCCGCCCCGTCCCCCTATCCATCCCAAAAGGCGTCCGGCCCGACATCCATTCGCTGACGCGCTGCGCTTACAATACCCGGTCACCCCGATTATCCGGTTTGTAACTTGGATTCTTCACGCTTCCAGCAACTGGCCGCTGACGGCTACAACCGCATCCCGGTCTGGCGCAGCGTTGCCGCCGACCTGGATACCCCGCTGTCGGTCTACCTGAAGCTGGTCGACGGGCCCGATGCCTTCCTGCTCGAGTCGGTCCAGGGCGGTGAAAACTGGGGCCGCTACTCGATCATCGGCCTGCCGTGTCGGCGCGCCTGGCAGGCGCACGACCGCACCGTCGAGCAGCTCGAATTCGGCCGGGTGGTCGAGCGCCACGAGGATGTCGACCCGCTCGAGGTAATCGACTCGCTCGTCAGCACCATCCGCGCGCCCGAGCTCGAGGAACTGCCCGGCTTCAGCGGCGGCCTGGTTGGCTACTTCGGCTACGAGACCGTGGCACTGCTCGAGCCGCGGCTGGATTTTTCGGCCAAGCCCGACGATCTCGATATTCCCGAGATCCGCCTGCTCGAGGCCGAAGAGCTGGCGGTGTTCGACAACCTCGCCGGTCGACTGAACCTGGTCGTCATCGCCGACCCGGACCAGCCCGATGCCTACGTCCGCGCCCGCCGCCGCCTCGAGCAGCTCGCGCATCGTCTGCGCTGCGGCTCGCCGGGCTACCCGCCCGCGCCGGACCTGCCGGTGCCCTCGGAGGCCGACTACCGCTTCGAGTTCGAGCGCGCTGACTTCAAGGACAGCGTGCGCCGCATCAAGGACTACATCCTCGCCGGCGACGTCATGCAGGTAGTGCTGTCGCAGCGCATGAGCGTCGACCTGGCGGTGCGAGCGCTCGATGTCTACCGGGCGCTGCGCAGTCTCAACCCGTCGCCTTACATGTACTTCTTCGACTTCGGCGACTGCCAGGTCATCGGCGCCTCGCCCGAGGTGCTGGTGCGCGTCCAGGGCGGCGAGGCCATGGTGCGCCCGATCGCCGGCACCCGCCCGCGCGGCCGCGATGCCGACGAAGACCGGGCGCTCGAAGAAGAGCTTCGCGCCGACCCCAAGGAGCTGGCCGAGCACCTGATGCTCATCGACCTGGGGCGCAACGACATCGGCCGCATCGCCGAGACCGGCAGCGTCCGGCTGACCGACCAGATGGTCATCGAGCGCTACTCGCACGTCATGCACCTGGTCTCGGAAGTCCACGGACGGATCGCCGGCGGCATGAGCGCCATCGATGTGCTGCGCGCCACCTTCCCGGCCGGCACGCTTTCCGGCGCGCCCAAGGTGCGCGCGATGGAAATCATCGCCGAGCTCGAGCCGATCCGCCGCGGCATATACGCCGGCGCGGTGGGCTACCTCGACTGGCACGGCCAGGCCGACCTGGCAATCGCCATCCGCACCGCGCTGGTGCAGGGCAATACGCTGCACGTCCAGGCCGGCGCCGGCATCGTGGCCGATTCCGACCCCGATCGCGAGTGGGAAGAAACCCTCAACAAGGGCCGCGCGCTGATTCGCGCCGTGACCGAAGCCAGCGGAGGACTCGAGCGATGAAGATCGTGATGATCGACAACTACGACTCGTTCACCTACAACCTGGTGCAGTATCTCGGCGAGCTGGGCAGCGAGGTCATCACCCTTCGCAACGACGCCATTGATGTTGCCGGCGTGCGCCGGCTCGAACCCGACGGCATCGTGCTCTCGCCGGGCCCGTGCACGCCCGACGAGGCCGGTATCTGCCTCGAGCTGGTCGATCAGCTCGCAGGCAAGCTGCCGATTCTCGGCGTCTGCCTCGGCCACCAGGTCATCGGCCAGGCCTTCGGCGGCAGGGTCGTGCGCGCCCGCGAGGTCATGCACGGCAAGACCTCGGCCATGCACCACACGGGTAAGGGCGTGTTTCGCGGCCTCGACAACCCCTTCGAGGCCACCCGCTACCACTCGCTCATCGTCGAGCGCGAATCCCTGCCCGAAGTCCTCGAAGAGACCGCCTGGACCGAGCTCGATGGCGATTCTGATGACGATTCTGATGACGATAGTGATGACGAGGCCGGTAACCATCGAGACGAGATCATGGGCTTTCGCCATACCAGCCTGGCCGTCGAGGGTGTCCAGTTCCACCCCGAATCGATCCTGACCCGCCACGGCCACGACCTTCTGAAAAACTTCCTGGATACGCTATGAGCCATACCCAACGCGCACTGGCCGAGCTGGCCGAGGGCCGCGACCTCGATGCCGACCTGATGCACGAGGCGATGACCGAAATCATGGGCGGGCAGGCCGACCCGGCCCAGATCGGCGGCCTGCTGATGGCGCTGCGCGTCAAGGGCGAGACCCCGGACGAAATCGCCGCCGCGGCCAAGGTCATGCGCAGCTTCGCCGCGCGGGTCGAGCTCGACCCCGATGGCCTGACCGACATCGTCGGCACCGGCGGCGACGGCGCATCGCTGTTCAATGTCTCGACCGCCTCGGCTTTCGTCGCTGCCGCGGCCGGCGTGCGCGTGGCCAAGCACGGCAACCGCTCGGTCTCGAGCAAGTCGGGTGCTGCCGACGTACTCGAAGCCGCCGGCTGCCGACTCGACCTGGCCCCTGAGCAGGTCGCCGGCCTGGTCGACGAGCTCGGCGTCGGCTTCCTGTTCGCCCCGCAGCACCACACGGCCATGAAGCACGCCATCGGCCCGCGCAAGTCGCTGGGGCTACGCACCCTGTTCAACCTGCTGGGGCCGCTGACCAACCCCGCGCACGCACCCAACCAGGTGCTCGGCGTGTTCTCGCCCGACCTGGTCGAGCCCAGGGCCGAGGTCATGGGCCAGCTCGGCGCCCGCCACGTGCTCGTCGTCCACGGCCGCGACGGCCTCGACGAGATCTCACCCGCCGCGCCGACCCTGATCGGCGAACTCAACGACGGCGCGGTAATGACCTGGGAGTTCGACCCGGCCTCGGTCGGCGTGGCCGTGACCGATCTCGAAGCGCTCAAGGTGGCCGATGCCTCGGCCAGCCTGGCGCTCAGCGAGGCCGCCTTGGCCGGCGAACCCGGCCTGGCGGCTGACATGATCGCGCTCACTGCCGGCGCCGCCATCTACGTCTCCGGCATTGCCGCCTCGCTGCCCGACGGCGTGGCGGTCGCGCGCGAAGTGCTCACCAAGGGCGCCGGGATGGTCCGCCTGCGCGCCTACGCCGAAAAGACCCAGCAGCTATGAGCGACGATATCCTGTCGAAAATCCTCACCGTCAAGGCCGGGGAAGTCGCGGCCGGCAAGGCCGCAACCCCGCTGGCCGAGCTACAGGCCCGTGTCGCCGAAATGCCGCCGTGCCGCGACTTCGCCGGCCGGCTCAAGGCACGCGCCGAGGCTTCCGGCGATGCGGTAATTGCCGAAATCAAACGCGCCTCGCCCTCGGCCGGCGTGATCCGCGAACACTTCGTCCCGGCCGAAATCGCGCAATCCTACGCCCGGGGTGGTGCCACCTGCCTGTCGATCCTCACCGACGAGCAATTCTTCCAGGGCCACGCCGACTACCTCCGCGCCGCCCGCGCCGCCTGCGACCTGCCGGTGCTGCGCAAGGACTTCATCATCGACCCCTGGCAAGTCTGGCAAACCCGCGCCATGGGCGCCGACGCCCTGCTACTCATCGTCGCCGCACTGGATGACTGGCAGCTTGCCGAGCTGGCTGAGCTGGGCAAGGAGCTGGGCCTGGCCGTGCTGGTGGAAGTGCACGACGAGGAAGAGATGAAGCGTGCACTGGCCGTGCCCGGGGACCTGGTGGGGATCAATAATCGGGATTTGCATCGGTTTGTCACCGACCTGGAGACTACGTTAAGGTTGGCGCCGATGGTGCCGGAGGAGCGGTTGGTGGTTTCGGAGAGTGGGATTCATTCGTCTGAGGACATCAAGCGGTTGCAAAAAGGGGGAATCGGCGCCTTTCTGATCGGCGAATCACTGATGCGCCTGCCCGGCCCGGGCGAGGCGCTGGGATATTTGATGGCATCAACTAGGGGTGAATTCCAAGCACCTTAATGGCGCATCTGCGCCGAGAATAGCCGCCTATAC
>CAYQJJ010000221.1:0-4980 GCA_964417745.1 uncultured Wenzhouxiangella sp. | reverse complement strand
TGCGTGCGCTGGCCGAACTATGACCGGCCTGGTGAATCGTCCGCCCTTTGCTCCGGTGGCCTGGACCCTGGCCGCGCTGGTCGTGGCCGCCCTGCCCCACCTGGTCGCCATGCCGCTGTGGCTGTCACTGCTGTTTCTGGCCGCCGTGGCCTGGCGGCTGGCGGCAGCACGCCTCGGTTGGTCACCCCCGCCGGGCTACCTGAGGATCGCCCTGACCCTGCTCGCGCTGGGTATGGTGGTGCTCGCTCATGGCAGCCAGTGGTCTAGACGGGCGGCTGCCACGCTGCTGTGCATCATGCTCGCCGCCAAACTCATGGAGATGTTCCGGGCACGCGATCTGCGCCTGGTCGCCGCGCTGGGCTTTTTCCTGATGACGGCGCATTTCCTGTTCAACGAACGCCTGGCCTACCTGGCATACCTGCTCCTGGGCGCCTGGCTGGTAACCACGGCGTTGCTGGAAATCCAGCGCCACGAGAACGCCGCGGCCAGCCTGAAGTCGGAGCGCTCCGACGGGCTCTGGTCCGGCCTTCGCCAGGCCGGCTTTCTGCTCGCCCTGACGCTGCCGCTGGCCGCGGCGATGTTCGTGTTTTTCCCGCGCCTGGCCGAGCCGCTCTGGGGGCTTCCCGAGAGTGCGGTCGAGGGCCGCACCGGCCTGTCGGACGAGATGACCGCCGGCAGCATTGCCAACCTGTTCCTCGACAACTCGCCAGCCTTCCGGGTGGAATTCGACAACCAGCCGCCGCCCGTCCATGAGCGCTACTGGCGCGGCCCTGTGCTGTCACAGCTCGAAGGCAATACCTGGCGACGCCCGGAGCTGGCTGATCGGCCAACGCGCTCGACCATTGCCGGCGCACTCGACGACAACCTGCACTACCGGGTCCAGCTCGAGCCGCACGAGCGGCGCTGGTTGTTCGCACTCGACCATCCGGTCAGCGGGCCGGACCATGCCTCGATTACCGGCAGTCACGAGATGCTTTCGCGCAACCGCATCACCAGCCTGACCCAGTACGATGCGGTATCCAACCCGCGCTTTTTCGACGATCGGGAACTGGGCACCCGCGAGCGCCTGACCACCACCAGCCTGCCGCCGCAACGCAATCCACGCACCCGGGATTGGGCCGAATCGCTGCGCGAGACCCACCCCGATGACCAGGACTTCGTTGCCGCGGTGCTGCGCTGGTTCGGCGACGAAGCATTCACCTACAGCCTGCAGACAGTCCCGCTCGGCCGCAACGGTGCCGACGAGTTCCTGTTCGACATCCGTGATGGCTACTGCGAGTACTACGCCTCGGCCTTTGCCATCCTTATGCGCGCGGCTGGCATCCCGAGTCGCGTGGTGACCGGCTACCAGGGCGGCCTGTGGCAACCTGACGCGGGGTATCTGCTGGTGCGCCAGTCCGACGCGCACGCCTGGAACGAGGTCTGGCTCGAGGACCTGGGCTGGATTCGCGTCGATCCGACAGCCGCAGTGTCCCCGGGGCGTATCGAACAGGGCGCCCGCGAAGTCATCGATGACCGCCCGGCCCTGCTCGATGCCGACTGGGTTGTGGAGTTGATGAATCGCTACGATCGCATCCAGCATTTGTGGAACCGCTGGATCCTGGGCTTCGATGCAGATCGCCAGCAGCGCCTGCTCGAATGGTTCGGCCTGAAAGACGTCCGGTCGACCCATTTTGCCGTGGCCATGATCGCCGCGCTGAGCCTGATCATCCTGGTCATGGCCCTGGTCTACTGGCAGCTCACCCGCCCGCGGCCCGACAGCCAGGCGCAGCGGATGTGGTTCAAACTATTGCGCCGGCTGCGCCGGCTCGGCATGCAACCGCAACCATCGGAAACCCCGCTGCAGTTCGCCCAGCGCGCGAGCCATCGACTCGCTCCCGAGCAGCGCGACGAACTGATCGCGCTGGCGGTGCAGTACCAGCGCGTCCGCTACGGCCCGGAGGCCGGCAGCCCGCTCGAGGAATTCATCGAGCGTATTCCCGGTTTTCGTCCACGTCGCGGGCCGGCCTGAACCAAAGAGCGGCGACACAATCCAACTCAACAGTATCGATCGGAATACTTTTCATGTGGCAGATTGAAGTTCGTGTTTTCCAGAGGTTGCTCGTTCTCTCCGGGCTGATGCTTGGCCTGAGCGGCTGCGCCTCGATTCCCGCACCGCTGGCCGGAGATTACCCGGCTTTTCAGCCCGACCAGGCCACCGAGCGATCGGTAGGCGGGCAGGTTCGCTGGGGCGGCGAAATCGTCGACACCCGGCCCGGCAGAGATCGAACCTGCATCGAAATCCTCGCGCGCGATCTGGGGCGGGACTATCGCCCGGTCCGCGGTGATCAGCACTACGGACGCTTTCTGGCCTGCCGCGATGGCTTCCAGGACCCGGCCATCTTCAGCGAGGGCCGCGATGTGACCGTCATCGGGACCATCGAGGGCTTCAGCGACCAGGAGATCGGCGAGTTCGTTTACCGCTACCCGCGCCTCGATGCCGAGACCCTCTATCTCTGGTCGAAGCCACCCGACACCGTGGTCTACCGCGACATCGGCTACTACGACCCCTGGTGGCCGTACCGCGGCTATCGGCATTATTACGGGCCGCGCACGCGCATATCAGGCAGCGTGATCATTCGCCGCTGACTCCACCAGGACTGTTTTTTGATACAGTTCGGTCCATGACCGAACTTACGCTGCGTCAGCGCGACATTCTCGAATTCATCGAACGCCGGGTCGCCGACTCGGGCATGCCACCGACGCGTGCCGAGATCGTCGAGCGTTTCGGTTTCCGCTCGCCCAACGCCGCCCAGTGCCACCTGCGTGCACTGGCCGCGCGCGGTGCCATCAAACTGATTCCGGGCTCGGCCCGGGGCATCGTACTGAATCGATCCGAGGGCGCAGAGACCGTGCCGGCAGCGCGCGAGGCGCGCATCCCGATCATCGGCCGCGTCCAGGCCGGCAAGCCGATCCTGGCGGTCGAGAACCACGAAGACGCCATGGCCATCGACAGGGCCGCCTTCAATCCGCCACCGGACTACATGCTACGCGTGCAGGGTCAGAGCATGTCCGGTGCCGGCATTCACGATGGGGATCTGCTGCTCGTCCATCGCACCCTCGAGGCGCGCAACGGTCAGATCGTGGTCGCGCGGATCGGCGACGAAGTCACCGTCAAGCGCCTCGGCCTGGCCGAGGGTCGCCCGCGCCTCGAGCCGGAGAACCCGGCCTTCGAGGCCATCGAGCCGGACTCGAGCGACGACTTCGCAATCGAGGGCATCGGCGTCGGCGTGGTGCGCCGCGGTCTGAGATAAGGTTTTCAGCCGGAAAGATTCGCCGGCATCTCGAAGCGATCGGCTTCGGCCAGAAACGGGAACTGCCGACGATAATCATCCAGCACCGAGCGCTCGAGGGTGACCCCGGCCACGCCCGGGCGATCCCCGAGTTCGGCCAGGCACTGCCCGGCCATGTCCCAGGCCGAGGATTTTCCGGGGTAGGCCACATCGTTGCCATCGCGGCCGGTGCGATTGATGCCGATAACATAGGCCTGATTCTCGATCGCACGCGCCTGCAGCAGCGCACGCCAGGCCGCCACCCGGGGCGCCGGCCAGTTGGCCACGAACAATTGCACGTCGAAACCGCGATCGTTGCGACACCAGACCGGAAAGCGCAGGTCGAAACATACCTGCAGATCGATCCGCCAGCCGCGCCAGTCAAGCGCAACCCGCCGGTCACCGGCACGGTAGCGCTGATCTTCGCCACCGAAGCCGAAAAGATGGCGCTTGTCGTACTGGCCCTGAATACCCGCCTCGTCAACCACCAGAAACCGGTTCGACCGCTCGCCGTCGCTCTCGATGACCAGGCTGCCGGCGAGCGCGGCCGAACGCGCACGGGCCTGCTCGCGCATCCAGGCCAGCGTGGGTCCATCGAGGTCTTCGGCCGGCAGGCCACGATCGCCCAGAAATCCGGTCGAAAAGGTTTCGGGCAACACGTAGAGGTGACGCCCCGGCAGCTGATCCATCAAGCACTCGAGGTGGGCGCGATTGGCCGCGGCATCCTGCCAGACAAGCTCGGCCTGAATCAGACCAAGCTCGAGGCGCTCAAGCGCGTCGGGCCGGTCACTCGCGCTCAATGGCGAGCATCCATGGCGACCAGGTTGTCGAGCTCGCGCTCGCTGAAGCCGGCGCGACGACGCGCGGGCCGGTTGAACGGGCCGCGCAGCTGACCGGCGTAGTAGCGCTCCAGCAATTGCTCGAAGGTCTCGCCGGGCTCGACTTCGCGCTCGGCGCACAGGTGTTCGAACCAGCGACTGCCGATGGCAACATGTGCCTCTTCTTCCTCGAGGATCACCCGCAGCAGCGCCACACTCTCGGTATCCCCGACCTGCTCGAGGCGCTCGATCATGCCCGGAGTGACATCCAGGCCGCGGGCTTCGAGAACACGCGGTACCAGCGCCATGCGCACCAACGGGTCGTGAGCGGTTCTCTCGGCCATGTCCCACAATCCGTTGTGGGCCGGCAGATCACCGTAGCGCATGCCGAGTTCCTCGAGACGCCCGGTCAGCATCCGGAAATGCCGCGCCTCGTCGAAGGCCACGCTGAGCCAGTCGCGATAGAAGTCGTCGGGCATGCCCGGAAAGCGAAGTGCCGCATCGAGCCCGAGATTGATGGCGTTGAACTCGATGTGGGCTACGGCGTGGATCAACGCCTGACGCCCCTCGAGCGAACCCAGCCCGCGGCGCGGCAGCTGCGCCGGGCTGACCAGCTCGGGCCGGCCCGGACGGCCGCAGGCCAGGATGCCGGGCTCGCCCGGGCTGGACGGCTGCCAGCGACCGCTTTCCACCGCCTCCCAGAGCTCATCGACCCGGCGGCACTTGGCCGCCGGGTCGGTCTCGGCCAGCGCCGCCCGGGCAGATCCCCAGTAGGTGTCAGGAGCCTGTTCAAGCACGGTTGATCGCATCGACCAGCGCATCGGCGAAGCCGCTGGTGGGCACCTGGGTGG
>CAYQJJ010000220.1:0-4980 GCA_964417745.1 uncultured Wenzhouxiangella sp. | reverse complement strand
TGCGGACAGGTCCTGCGTGGGTGGCTGCGGCAACTCTACCGCAGCCCGGGGACCGACTGTTGTCTATCGTCGGCCGCCGAACAGCGCCAGCAGCAGTCCGACCACGGCAGCCGCGCCGCCGCCGATCAGGTACCAGGTGGTCTCGTCGGAGTAACGGCCGGTAACCATCTCGCGCGCCTGTTCGCCGACGCTTTCGGTGGCCTGATAGCCGAAATACACCAATCCCAGCCCGATGATGATCAGGGCGATTCCAAGTAGTCGCCAGAGGCTCATGTCTCTCACTCCCGTTGAACAGACCGACACTCTACACCAAAGGCGGGATCGTCCCGGTGCACTGTCCGGGCTACGCGTGCTACGGGCTTTTCAACGCTGGCATTCGACGCAAAAGTAGCTGCTGCGCTGGCCGATGATGCGGCGGCGGATCGGCGCGCCGCAGCCCGGGCAGGGTTGCCCGGCGCGGCCATAGACGGCCAGCGACTGGCCGAAGTAGCCCGGCGTTCCGTCGCCGACGGTGAAGTCCCGGAGCGAGGTGCCGCCCTCGGTGATGGCACGGCCGAGCACGTCGCGAATGCTTGATGCCAGGCGCTGGTAGCGCGCCAGGCTGATGCGTCGGGCCGGGCGGGTCGGGTGAATGCCGGCGGCAAACAGCGCCTCGGAGGCGTAGATGTTGCCGACCCCGACCACCGTGGCGGCGTCCATGATGAAGTGCTTGACCGCCACCCGGCGGCCCCGGCTGGCCTGCCACAGCCAGCTGCCATCGAATTCCGGGCCCAGCGGCTCCGGCCCCAGCCTGGCCAGGCGCGGATGGTCGGCGGGGTCGTGCGGGCACCACAGCAGCGCGCCGAAACGGCGCGGGTCGGTATAGCGGATCAGGTGTCCGCCGGCGATCTGGAGGTCGATATGGTCGTGCGCGCCGGGCGCGGGCGGGTCGGCCCAGCCGCGAAACGAGCCCGACATCCCCAGGTGCCACAGCAGGTTGCCCTGCTCGAGGCGCCAGATCAGCCACTTGGCGCGCCGGTCCAGGGCCAGGACCGTCTGGCCCCGAGCGCGCTCGATGGCCTCGGGCACGGGCCAGCGCAGCTGGCGCTGGCGAACGACCAGCGCCTCGATGGTCCGGCCCTCGGTCAGGGGCGCCAGGCCGCGGCGGGTGGTTTCGACTTCGGGCAGTTCGGGCATGGTGGCTGATTGGCAGGGGCGGCTGAGCGAAACAGCGCCAATTATGCCGCCTGCGCGTGGATCCCCGGCGAGCGAGGTCCGGATTCGGACGCGCTTGAAGCCAGTATGTAATCGGCTGTTCTGCCGGATTGGTAGTATTTCCGAGCAGAAGCTGAAAGCAGGATGGAGGAATCGCGATGTCGATTGAACTGGTCAAGGGCGATATCGCCCGGCAGCCCGATCTCGATGCGGTGGTCAACGCCGCCAATGCCGAGTTACGGATCGGCGGCGGCGTGGCCGGCGCCCTGCACCGCGCGGCCGGCCCGGAGCTCGAGCGCGCCTGCCAGCCGATGGCGCTGATCCGCCCGGGCGAGGCGGTAATCACCGAAGCTTTCGAGCTGCCCAACCGCTACGTCATTCATGTGCTGGGTCCGCGCTATGGCATCGACGAACCGGCCGCGGAATTGCTCGCGGCCGGTTACAAGAGGGCGCTGGAGCTGTGCGCCGAACACGCCGTCACCTCGGTCGGTTTTCCGGCGCTGTCGGCCGGGGCATTCGGTTACCCGCTCGAACAGGCCGCCCGGATTGCCCTGGAGACGGTCGAGCGCGCGGCAGGCGATGAACTGAAGGTTCGTTTCGTGCTGTTCGACAAGCACACGCTCGAGACCTTCGAGCGCCTGCGCGGCGGCTGAGGCTTGCCTGCAACCGCTCGCGCCCCCGCCGGTGACCGGCGGGGGCGCGACGGGTGGCTGCTCAGTCGTGTGCCGGTGCGGCGGTCAGCTCGGTAAGGAACGACCCACCGCCCATCTGGGCGGGCAGATTGCCCTCGGTGCGAAGCAGCATGCGCGGTGTCTCGGCGCTGATCCAGTAGGTCTGGCCGCCGCCCTCGTCGTCGAGCGGGTGGCGCTCGACGCGCCAGGCCTCGAAGGTACCGGCCGGGGTCTCGATGGTCTCGACCGCCCCGACCTCGATGTCGAAGAAGCGCACGCGCTGCTGCATGCCGATCTCGACCACCCGCACCGGCGAGCGGTAGCCTTCGGCCAGGTCCAGGCTGGTCAGCGCGGCCTCGAAACCGGCATCGTCGCTGAATGCCGGCGCCTCGAGCTCGATGTCGATGGGCATTTCCTGACCACCGGCCTTGATCTGGCCGCTGACCTCGCGGCTGGAAAACCGAGCCTCGACGGAGGCCTGGCCCTGGTCGATATGGCGCGACACCGGCCGCAGCGAGCCGGCGTCGAGGACGGTGCGATCGCTGACCTCGCCCATCGGCGTGCGGCTGTCGGAGCGAATCTCGATCACCGACTGGCCGTCGCGCTCGAGCTGTTCGATGACGCGCTCGGCCTCGACTTCCATCGCGTTGCCCTGGATATCGAGCTCGGTGCGGTATTCGAAGTGGCCCCGGGCGAGTGTCTCCGGGGTGACCGTAGGCAGGGGCCGGGTGCGCGCCGCAGCCAGCTCGTCGGCCAGGTCGGTGACCTCGACGGTCTCGACGTCGACGGTGATCTCGGCGAGCCGCTGCTCGATCGGCTCCGGGCGTTCGGCCTGGTAGCGACCGTCCAGGTGCTGGGCCAGGAATTGCTCGGTACGCGCGAACATCGCCAGGCGGTTTTCCCGCCCGCGGAAACCATGGCCCTCGTCGGGGGCGACGATGTATTCGACCGGCAACCCGGCCTCGCGCATGGCGACCACGATCTGGTCGGCTTCGGCCTGCTTGACGCGCGGATCGTTGGCGCCGTGGATGACCAGCAACGGGCGCTTGATGGCCTCGACGTGGTTGATCGGCGATTGCCGCTCGAGCCGGGCCCGGCCTTCCTCGGTATCCGGATCGCCCATGCGATTGACGAACAGCTCGCGGATCGGTCCCCAGTACGGCGGGATGGAATTGATCAGCGTGATCAGGTTGGAAGGCCCGACGATGTTGACGCCGCAGGCGTAGAGCTCAGGGGTGAAGACCATTCCGGCCAGGGTGGCGTAGCCGCCGTAGGACCCGCCCATGATGCACACCCGGTCGGGGTCGGCGATGCCCTCGTCGACGAGGTGGCGGACGCCGTCGGTGATGTCGTCCTGCATGGCATCACCCCACTCGTTGTTGCCGGCGTTGAGGAAGGCCTTGCCGAAGCCGGCCGAGCCGCGGAAGTTGGGCTGCAGCACGGCGTAACCGCGGTTGGCCAGGAACTGTACCTGCGAGCGATAGCCCCAGGAGTCGCGCGCCCAGGGCCCGCCGTGGATGAGCGCGACCACCGGCAGATTCTCGGCTGGCACCCCCTCGGGCAGGGTCAGGTAGGCCGGTATCTCGAGCCCGTCGCGGGCGGTGTAGCGAATCGGCTGCATCGGGGCCATGTGCTCGACCGGAAGCTCCGGGCGTGAGCGGTAGAGTTCCTCGACCGTCCCGGCTTCGCGGTCGAAAAGGAATACCGTGCCGGGATCGACGTCACGGGAAATGCTGACCAGCGCCAGGCGACCGTCCCGGGTCTGGGACGGCAGGCCGATCTCGCCTTCGGGCAGCGAGTCGCGCAGAAATTCGAGTTCGGCGGCGAAGTCCTCGTCGTGCGGATAGATCCGCGGGCGGTCGCCGACGTAGACCGTGGCCAGCAGCTCGTCGGTCTCGGGGTGAAAGACCGCGCCGCCGAAGTCGACCTCGCCTTCCGGGTCGCGCTCGAACAGCTCGAGCTCTCCGGTTTCCAGATTCATGACATACAGCCCGGTCAGATCAACCTCATCACCGGCATTGCTCTGGAACCAGACGCGCTCGCCGTCGGGCAGAAAGCGCTGCGGGCCGCAGGATTCGGTCCATTCGCAGGCAAACAGCTTCTCGCCGAGCTCGCCGTCGCTCACGCGCAGGATTTCGGTGCCGCCGTCGGAGGTCTGGCGGGAGGCCAGCCGGACCTGGCCGTCGAGATCCGCGGTCCAGCCGGCGATGTTGGCTTCGTTTTCGATCAGCAATTCGCGCTCGCCGCTGGCCAGGTTGAGCCGGTGGACGTCGTGCAGTGCCGGGTCGCGGTCGTTGAGGCCGACCAGGATGTGCTCGGGGTCGGACTTGGGCAGCGCGATGATCTGCGCGCGCACCCCGTCGATGTCGGTCAGGTTGTGCGCCGGCGGCAGCTCGTCACCGTCCCCGGCCTCGGGGTCGACACGCCAGACATGAAAGTTCTCGTCGCCGCCGCGGTCCTGGACGTAGAGCACGTAGTTGCTGTCGCGGCTCCAGAAATAGCCGGGCACCGGCTTGTCGTCGGCGGTCAGCGGACGGGCCTCGTCGAAGGCCTCGTCGATCGACTTGATCCAGATATTGCGCACGCCCTCGTACGGGCGCATGAAGGTCACGAAGCGACCGTCGGGAGAGAGCTGGGCCCCGGAAATATCCGGGTCGCCGAAGAACAGTTCGCGGTCGAGCAATGGCGGGCGCTCGTCGGCGCTGGTGTCGGCCTCGCCGGCCAGCACCAGCGCGGGCAGGCAGAGCAGCAGGGCAGCCAGCAGCCGTTGGGCGTACCGGGCCTGGAAGGATTCAAGGGTTTTCATGTCGCACTCCTGATCGGGTTATTCAATCGGCCGGTTCGGTTGCAGGCAAAAAAGCTCAGCCGGCGCCGGGGCACGGAATTTTCGAAGATCACACTGTAAAGAACATATGGTCTGCGGGCATGTGCTGTTGGTCACGAATAACCCAGGGCGAGCAGGAGGGTCTTCATTGCCGGCGACCAGCGGATCGTCCCCGACGTAGGCCTCGGCGATCAGCTTCTCGAGACGGTAGTAGCCGTTGGAAATCACCCAGCGCGACAGGCCGTTTTTCTGGCGGGGTTATTGTGGGCCCCGCCGTGGCCGAGGTCTGGA
>CAYQJJ010000219.1:0-4987 GCA_964417745.1 uncultured Wenzhouxiangella sp. | reverse complement strand
TACGCTGCGCGCTACGTGGCCAAGAACATCGTCGCCGCCGGCCTGGCCGACAAGTGCGAGCTGCAGGTCAGCTACGCGATCGGTGTGGCCGAGCCGACCTCGGTTTCGGTGACCACCTTCGGCACCAACAAGATCCCGGAAGAACAGATCGAAACGTTGGTGCGCGAACATTTCGACCTGCGCCCGTACGGCATCCTGAAGATGCTCGATCTGCTGCACCCGATGTATCAGCAGACCGCCTCGCACGGCCACTTCGGTCGTCACTCCGAGGCCGTTTCGGCCAAGGTGCTGCGCGACGGCAAGCAGGTTGAAGAACACTTCAACACCTTCAGCTGGGAGCGTACCGACAAGGCCGATGCGCTGCGCAAGGCTGCCGGGCTGTAAGCAAACAGAAACGAGCGCCTTCCCGATACCCGCGGGAAGGCCGGGCCGGGCCCTTCGGGGCCGGGCCCAGCTCGAAAGTTCATGAGTTAGGGTCTTTGGGGACCATTATGGATACCCATTGCACATTCTTCAAAAATCGAAAGGATTGAAATTATGAGTGCGAAAGCAGAAGACGTAAGAAAAGGCGTGTTTTTTGACGACACCATCGCCCCGACCGACAACGATTACCTGATCAAGGACCTGAGCCAGGCTGCCTTCGGTCGCAAGGAAATCGCAATTGCCGAAACCGAAATGCCGGGCCTGATCCAGACCCGCGCCGAGTACGCCAAGGACAAGCCTCTGGCAGGCGCCAAGGTCGCCGGCTCGCTGCACATGACCATCCAGACCGCCGTGCTGATCGAAACCCTGCTGGAACTGGGTGCCGATGTACGCTGGGCTTCCTGCAACATCTACTCCACGCAGGACCACGCCGCAGCTGCCATGGTCGACCGTGGTGTACCGGTATTCGCCTACAAGGGTGAGTCCCTGGTCGAGTACTGGGAATACCAGCATCGCATCTTCCAGTGGCCCGACGGTTCGACCGCCAACATGATTCTTGATGATGGCGGCGATGCCACGCTGCTGCTGGAGCTGGGTGCGAAGGCCGAAAAGGATGCCTCGGTTCTGAACAACCCGGGCAGCGAAGAAGAAGAAGCCCTGTTCGCCTCGATCAAGAAGCGTCTCGAGGCCAGCCCGGGCTGGTACACCGAAGCGCTCAAGAACATCCAGGGCGTTACCGAGGAAACCACCACCGGTGTGGCTCGCCTGTACCGCATGCAGAAGGAAGGCACGCTGAAGTTCCCGGCGATCAACGTCAACGATTCGGTAACCAAGTCCAAGTTCGACAACCTGTACGGCTGCCGTGAGTCGCTGGTCGACGCCATCAAGCGCGCCACCGACGTGATGATTGCCGGCAAGACCGCGATCGTTTGCGGCTACGGCGACGTCGGCAAGGGCTCGGCCCAGTCGCTGCGCGCCCTGTCGGCCAATGTCTGGGTCACCGAGGTCGATCCGATCTGTGCCCTGCAGGCTGCCATGGAAGGCTTCAAGGTCGTCAACCTGGAAGACGAGGGTGTCGTCGAAGCTGCCGATATCCTGTGTACCGCGACCGGTAACTACAATGTGCTCAACCATGACCACATGAAGCGTATGCGCAACGAGGCCATCGTGTGCAACATCGGCCACTTCGATAACGAAATCGACGTAGCCAGCCTCGAGCAGTACGAGTGGGACGAGATCAAGCCGCAGGTGGATCAGATCACCTTCCCCGACGGCAAGAAGATCACCCTGCTCGCACGCGGTCGCCTGGTCAACCTTGGCTGCGCTACCGGTCATCCGAGCTTCGTGATGTCGAACTCGTTCACCAACCAGACGCTGGCTCAGATCGAGCTGTACAAGCATGGTGATCGCTACGACAACGAAGTCTATGTCCTGCCGAAGCACCTCGATGAAAAGGTGGCACGTCTCCACCTCGAGCGTGTCAACGCACGCCTGACCGAGCTCAAGCCGGAACAGGCCGACTACATCGGCGTGACGATCGAAGGCCCCTACAAGCCGGATCACTACCGCTACTAAGCGGTAACCCGGCTGGTTTCCGGGCGCGCACTGCGCGCCCGGAAGCGGCTTTCCGGTGGCCCACTTGCGTGGGCCATGCGGAAAGGGCCCACGCCGGCGTTTTTGAGCGAACCAGGCGAGGGCTTTTTCCCCATGGATTATCCGTTTCCTTTTTTACCGCAGCAATTACCCGGACTCGGCCCGGAGCCGAGCAGGAGTCAGAAGTGCCCAATGCAAGCACCCCACAACTGAGTTTCGAATTCTTTCCGCCCAAGGATGGCGATCAGGCAGCCGCGTTTCCCAAGACGCGCGACAAGCTGGCCGCGCTCAAGCCCGAGTACATGTCGGTGACCTTTGGCGCCGGCGGCTCGACGCGCTCGCGTACCCGCGATACCGTCCTCAATATCCAGCGCGAGACCGGCATCCCGGCCGCGCCGCATATTTCGTGCATGGCCGAGGACGAGAGCAGCATCCGCGACCTGCTCGATACCTATCGCGAGGCCGGCATCGATCGTCTCGTGGTCCTGCGTGGTGACCGCCCCTCAGGTGGTGGCTCGGGCATTTTCGACTATGCCGTCGATCTGGTTCACTTCATCCAGAAGCACTACGGTGACCATTTCACGATGGAAGTCGCCGCCTATCCGGAGCATCACCCGGAGTCGAAGTCGCCGCAGGCCGATCTGGAAAATTTTGCCGCCAAGGCCAAGGCCGGGGCTCATAGCGCGATCACCCAGTATTTCTTCAACGCCGAGTGTTATTTCCGCTTCGTCGAAGATGTGCGCAAGATGGGTGTGGACATCCCGATCATCCCGGGCATCATGCCGATCACCAATCACTCGCGGCTGGAGCGGTTCTCGAACATGTGCGGCGCAGAGATCCCGTACTGGATCAAGAAGCGCATCGAGGCCTGGGAAGAAGCCGGCGACACCAAGTCGATCATGGCCTTCGGCGAAGAGGTGGTGACCGACCTGTGCCGTCGCCTGCTCGAAGGCGGGGCGCCCGGCATCCATTTCTACACGCTCAACCGCGCCGGCCCGTCGCTGGCGTTGTGCCGGAATCTCGGCCTCGGTCAGCTCGACGCCTTGCGCGAGACCGCCTGAGTTCCCGCTCTACAGGAATCAGGGGCCAGGCGGGCTGAATGGCTCGCCGTCCCGATACCAAAAAAAAACCCGGCCTTGCGCCGGGTTTTTTTGGTTTCAGTCACCTTCGCCGGAGACCCGGATCGGTTCGTCCGGCCGGTCCGGAAGCACGATCTCGATCGGGCGGCAGCAGACCACGCAGTCCTGGATGACGGTCTGGCCGGCATCACCCGGCTCCATATCAACCGCGTTGGGCTCGCCACACCAGGGGCAGGCGAAACCCTGCGATTCGTTCAGCATCAGTGGCCGCGGGACTGGTCGGACTCCTCGTCGCCCTCGTCGCCGTAGATGGCGATTTCCCGGCGCCCGTCGCGGTAGACAGCGCCGCGGTACATGCCGGCGGTATTGAACGGCATGACGATGCGGCCACGGCGGTCGATGGCGATCACGCCGCCCTCGGCCCCGGCGACCGGCAGGACCTGATGAACCACCTCGTTGGCGGTATGCGCCAGCGGCCGGCCGGTGTAGGCCATGCGGGCGCAGATATCGTAGGCAACGACGTGGCGGATGAAGAATTCACCGTGGCCGGTGGCCGATACGGCGCAGGTGCGGTTGTCGGCGTAGGTGCCGGCACCGATGATCGGTGAATCACCGACCCGGCCCCAGCGCTTGTTCGACATGCCGCCGGTCGAGGTTCCTGCGGCCAGGTTGCCCTCGGCATCGATCGCGACGGCACCGACGGTCGAGAACCAGCTCTCCGAGAGCTGGGTCGAGGCCTGCGATTCGTCGGCCTGGATGGCCTCGAGCTGTTCGCGCCGGAAATCGGTGATGAACCAATCTTCGTCCATGAACTCGAGCTCGTGGCTGCGGGCGAAGTCACCGGCGCCATCGCCGACGAGCATGACATGCGGCGAGTCGGTCATTACGTGGCGCGCGGCCTTGATCGGGTGGCGAACGCCCTTGATGCTGGCGACCGCGCCGGCGTCGAGGTTGGCGCCATCCATGATCGAGGCGTCCATTTCCACGCTGCCTTCGTTGGTCAGTACCGCGCCGCGACCGGCGTTGAATTCGGGCGCGTCTTCGAGCACGTTGATCGCCGCGGTGACCGCATCGAGGCTGCTGCCGCCCTCGGACAGGACGGCATGCCCGGCGCTCAGAGCCGAGTCGAGGGCGGCGCGGATGGCCTGCTCGCGCTCGTCGCTCATCTGGTCGCGCTCGATGGTGCCGGCGCCGCCGTGGATGGCAATCGCGATCGGCTTGTCAGCCATGGTGCTTGCCGAGAAGATGCTTGCCGAAAACAGTATCAGTGCGGTGAAAATCCATGGGGTCGGAGTCTTTTTCATTGATGAACCAGTGCTGGGGGAGCCATGGATCGGAGTCTATCACGGCGCTATACTGCCGCCTGACCCGCTCCCTGAAGGAGGCGCTCCATGCCTTATTCGATCACCCTGTTCTACGCCAGTCTGCTGGGCCTGGTTCTGCTGGCCCTGTCGTTCCAGGTCGTGGCGCTGCGCCGCCGGCACTCGGTCGGTGTCGGTACCGGCCAGAATCAGGCCCTGGAACTCGCGGTGCGCGCGCATGCCAATTTCTGCGAATACGTGCCGCTGGCGCTGGTGTTGCTGCTGGTGCTCGAGGCCACTGCGGCGTTGGCCGGCATCGTGCTTCACGTGCTGGGCCTGACGCTGGTCGTCGGCCGCCTGCTGCACGGCTTTTTCGGCCTGAACCGGACCGCCGGTACCTCGAGGGGGCGCTTTATCGGGACGCTGCTGACCTGGCTGATGATCGCCGTGGCGTCGCTGCTGGGGGTGGGCATGGCCATTGGCAGCTGGGCGGCTCGAGTGATCTGACCGGATCGTTTTTCCGGCGTTGGCGGGGGTAGCCGCCGTTTACCCCGGACTCGCCTCGGGGCCCCAGTGAATGGCGGCGAAGAT
>CAYQJJ010000218.1:0-5017 GCA_964417745.1 uncultured Wenzhouxiangella sp. | reverse complement strand
TTGGTGGGCGGGATCCGGGGTGCAATGGGTCTGGTTTCTGCGGGTCGACTATACTTCTCGTCCCACCCGGCCACCAGCGACACACCACCATGAAACCCTCGATCCACCTCGGTACTGCCACCATTCCCGATACCAACAAGCAGATGCTGCTGTACCAGCATGACGTGAAGTTCTCGATCACCATTCCGGGCCGGGGGGAGTTGATGAACAGCCGGGTCAATGGGTCGGAGAAGGCGCTGGCGGATTTGACTTGTGAGCGGATCAAGGGGGTCGCGAAGCCGCGTTTGTTGATCGGCGGGCTGGGGATGGGGTTTACGCTGGCCTCGGCGCTGGAGGCGGTCGGGCCGGAGGCGGAGGTGGTGGTGGCCGAGCTGGTGCCGGAGGTGGTGGAGTGGAACCGGGATCTGATGGGTGAGCCGTCCGGGCACCCACTGTCCGATCCGCGCACTACGGTTTTCATCGGCGATGTCAGCGACCTGATCCGCAAGCCCGAGAGTGGTTTCGACGCCATTCTGATGGATGTCGACAACGGGCCCGAGGCGCTGATCCGGCGCGAGAACGACTGGATCTACACAGCTGCGGGTTTGCGGGCGATGGCCGGGGCACTGCGGCCGGGTGGTGTGCTTTCGGTGTGGTCGGCCGGGCCCGACAAGCTGTTCATCAAGCGCATGAAGCAGGCCGGTTTCCGGGTCGATGAGCGCGTGGTGCGCCCGCATCGTGCCGGCAAGGGTGCGCGGCATTTCATCTGGTTCGGTACGCTGGAAAGAGGCTAAGCGCGCGAGCGGCGCTGTGACGGCTGACCAGTCGACGGCGTCGGAACGATTCAGTGCAGGGTTCGGCCGCTTCGAGCGAAGCGCGCTTCCTGCAGACTGATCAGGAGCTGTGCGGGTTCAGGCCCCGGAATCGCCCGATTCGAAACGCTTGACCAGTTCCTGCTGCTCGCCGGCCGGAACGGCTTCGTAGTGGGAGAAGGTCATGGTGTAGCGCCCCTCGCCGGCGGTCATGCTCTTGAGTTCGATCGGGAACTCGGACAGAACGCCCAGCGGAACGGCGGCCGAGATGGTGGTGAACCTGCCACGCGGGTTGTCGGTGCCCTGGATGCGCGCGCGCTTGGCGGCCAGGGCGCCGGTGACGTCACCCATGGTGTCGTCGGGCACGGTGACTTCCAGTTCCACGACCGGTTCGAGCACTTGCGGCCCGGCGTTGCGGACCGCGTCGAGAAACGCTCGCCGCCCGGCGATCACGAACGCGACCTCCTTGGAGTCGACCGGGTGATGCTTGCCGTCGTAGACCACGGCTTCGACATCCTGTATCGGAAAACCGGCGATGGCGCCTTCGTCGAGCAGCTGGCGCACCCCCTTTTCAACGGCCGGGATCAGGTTGGTGGGGATGGCACCACCGACGACTTCCGAGCGGAACACGAAGCCCTCGCCGCGCCCGAGTGGCCGCACGCGCATGAACACCTCGCCGAACTGCCCGGCACCGCCGGTCTGTTTCTTGTGGCGATAGTGGCCCTCGGCCGGGCGGGTGATGGTTTCGCGGTAGGCGACGCGGGGATTGCGCGTGTTTACCTCGATACTGTAGCGCTGCTTGAGACGCTCGAGCATGACGCGCAGGTGCATGTCGCCGAGCCCGCGAATGACGATTTCATTGAGTTCCTGGTTGTGTTCGACGATAAAGCAGGGATCCTCCTCGGCCAGCCGCGACAGCGATGCGACCAGTTTCTGTTCGTTGCCGCGCGAGGTCGCCTCGACCGCCAGCCCGAACATGGGCCGGGGAAAGTCGATCGGCTTGAGGTAGTAGTGATCCTCGTCGTGGCTGTCGTGGAGGATGGCGTCGTAATGAACCTCCGAGGCCTTGCCGAGCGCGCAGATATCGCCGGGCCCGGCCTGGTCGATTTCGACATGCTCCCTGCCCTGCACGCGATAGAGGTGGGCGGCCTTGATCGGCTTGCGGCCATCTCCGATGTAGAGTTCGGTATCGGGGCGAATCGTGCCCTGGTAAACGCGGAAGATACTCAGCTTGCCGGCGTAGGGATCGTTCTTGATCTTGAACACGTGCGCCAGGACATGATCGTCGGGCTCCAGGCTTGCCGTGACCCGCTCATCACCCGGTCGCTTGCGAAACGGCGGAGGGTTGCCTTCCAGCGGGCTCGGCAGAAGATTGCGGCACAGGCGCAGGAACTCACCGCAGCCGGCGCCCGTGAGCGCCGAGGTGAAGCACACCGGCACCAGATGCCCCTGCCGGAGCGCGGTCTCGAAGGCGTCGTGGAGTGACTGGCTGTCGATGGTTTCACCGTCCAGGTAGCGCGCCATCAGATCTTCATCGACCTCGACGACCTGGTCGAGGATTTCGGTATGCGCATCGGCAACCGAGAAGATGTCGGTCTCGCCGTCGCTTTTGAAAAAGCAGTCGCGAACGGTCGCGCCGTTCTCGGTCGGCAGGTTGATCGGCAGGCACTCGGCGCCAAAGGTCTCGCGGATTTCACGCACCAGCCCTTCGAGGTCCACACCCTCGGCATCCATGCGGTTGATGACGATGATGCGACAGAGCCGACGCTGCCGGGCGCGCCGCATCAGACGCCGTGTGGACATCTCGATACCCGCGGTGGCGTTGATGACGATCGCCGCGGTTTCGGCTGCCCCCATCGCAGCCAGGGCCTGGCCGCGGAAGTCCGGACTGCCGGGCGTGTCGAGCAGGTTGACGCGAACGCCCTCGAACCGGAGCGAGGCGATCGCCGAATCGATCGAGTGCTGGTAGGTCTTTTCGAGCGGGTCGAAATCGCTCAGAGTGGTGCCGCGCTCGAGCGAGCCGGGCTCACCCAGTACGCCGGCCTTTACGAGCAGCCTCTCCATAAGAGAGGTCTTGCCTGAACCCGAGTGGCCCAGCAGGGCCACGTTGCGTATGGAACCGGTCTCGTGCTCGGCCATGGTCGCTCCTCAAGCACCAACACCCTTTGCATACTAATCCAGCAGCAGGGGAATCGGCAAATCGGCAAATCGGCGGGTGGTGCTCAGAGCGGGCACATGGTTGTTCGAGCCGGTCGGCGAATACGCTGTCAAGCGATACCGATTCGGCTTAATATTACGCCATGTCAGAATCGGATCGACACCAGGTAACCCGGTTGCTCGGCAAGTTGCAAGAGTCACCCGCGGCCCTCGAACAGCTAGCGGGCATTGTTTATGCCGATATTCACCGCCTCGCCCACCATCAACGGCAGGGGTTTCGCGGTGGCGAAACCCTGCGAACGACCGTACTGGCCCACGAGGCCTTTCTCAAGGTGTTTCGCCAGGACGACGCAATCATCAACGACCGGGCGCATCTGATGCGCATCATGGCTCTGGCGATGCGCCAGATCATCGTGGACCACGCACGCCGCCAGTTCGCCGACAAACGCGGCGGAGAAGCCCCTCACGTCGAATTGAACGAGCAGGCAGTGGCCGATGCCAGTCGGGATGCCGAGCTCGTTCTCGACATCGACGCGGCGATCGACCGTCTGGCCGAAGTCGACCAGGAACTTGCCGATCTGATCACGGCCCGGTTCTACGTCGGGTTGAGTTCCGACGAGATCGCAGAGATGAAAGGCAGGTCGCCGCGGACGATTCAACGCCAACTCAAACGCGCCAGCACATGGCTCCGCTACGAACTCCTGGAAAGCGCTGGCTGAACCTCTTGCCCTGTCAGCACCCGGGAGACCTCGCCCGCCGCTGAATTTTCGCCCCCAGCGTCGTCGGTAGATTCATTCCTCCCTGCCTATCCTTCGATTCACCCCGCCTGGCCACCCCCGGGGCCTTTCCCGTACGCCCCGAAAATCCTCTGGATTTTCGTGTTTTGGGGAATGTCGCTTTTTTTCAATTACTGCGTTTGTTTCGGTCAAGCCCATAACTCCGAAAAAACATGCAAACGCGGACCAAGACCCAACAATTCAAATACGACAGCCAGGAAAGGCTTTCGGCAAACATTGTGCCCCTCACCCTGGCGATATCAACCGCTCTGAGTGTCGGAACCACTCCTGCCTGGGCCGACCAGCGTGGGGGCTCGACAATCACGGTCAACGTTCTGGATGCCGGGTTCGTGGTCGACGCTTGCTCCCTGAGAGCGGCAATCGCGACGGCCAACAGCGGAACACAGTTCAGTCTGTGCGACGTGCCGACGAGCAGCCCGGTCACGATCAGCTTTCTCGGCAGCCTGAACGGCACTATATCGGAGTCGTCGCGGATGGATATCGACGTGCCACTGATCATTGATGGAAGCGATCGGATCACGGTGGAGGTCTCCGAAGACGAAACGATCTTCAATGTTCGCGAGGATGCGGAGTCTTTTACCCTAAAAAACATGACGCTGAGCGGGGGAAGCAGCGGACAGGGCCCCGGCATCATCTCCGTGACACAACACTTGACGATCGAGGGCTCGACATTCACCGGCTTCGATTCCCTGGCCAATGGTGGGGCCGTACTGCACCTGGCTGGCTCGTTGGCCGACAGCTCTCTGAATATCCATGGCTCCGAATTCATCGGCAATTATGCCGATGGCCGGGGTGGCGCGGTACTTGCCGATGTCACCGGTACTGTGTCAATCACGGATTCAGAATTCAGGGAAAACGAGGCCAAGTACAGCGGTGGTGCTGTTGAGCTGATCATCAGCGGCGCCGATGAAGCCACCCTGAGCAACAATGTGTTCTTTGACAACCTGGCAGGCGACGGCAACGGTGGCGCCATCGACCTGAGCGTCAGCAACAGCGACGTCAGTATCGGGGGCGTCTTCGAGCTCAATACGGCCAGCGATTCCGGTGGCGCGATTCGTGCCAGCGTTGAAGGCGGACTCCTGACCCTTGACGATGCGCGATTCGCGCAGAACTATGCCGACAACGGTGGTGGCGGCCTGGCGTTCAGTGCCGACGGGGCCGACCTGGCAATCATCGACAGCGAGTTTTACTACAACGGAGGCGCAGGCGTCTTTGGCAACAGCGATGGGCTCGGGGGCGGCGTCCTGCTCACCGATGCAACGGCCGGCATCG
>CAYQJJ010000217.1:0-5071 GCA_964417745.1 uncultured Wenzhouxiangella sp. | reverse complement strand
CACGAACGCCGAGAGACAAGCTGAATGAGGCACGATTTGTGAATGTCTTAGTAACTAAAACCGCATGGCGGGACGATCAGATTCGCAATCGCCCGAGCGGACGACGGATCAGGCTGTGCAGGCCGCTGAGCTTGAACTCGAAGCTGGCCTGGCTATCGCCGTGGTCGATGGCCACGCGCGGCAGCGCGTGCAGATGACGGCGATGAAAGCGGTGGAAGTGTCCGGGCCGGGTAGTGACGGCCGAGGCGAAACCAAGCTGGGCCGCGGCGCGGAACTCCCGCTGGCCGGCCTGTTCGGCACCGCCGAACGGGTAGGCGAAATGGTTCACCGGACGCCCGAGCCAGCGCTCGAGCAAATCGCGCGAGCGCATCATTTCATGTCGCAGCTGGATCTCGGGAAGCCGGCTGAGCACCGGATGATGGTGAGTATGCGCCCCGATGGTGATCAACGGGTCGGCGGCCAGTTCGAGCAGTTGCAAACGGTCGAGAACCGCCCCGCCACGATCGGCTGGCGGCTGACCGCAGGCTGCGCGCAGCTTACTCATCAATGCTGCCTGCTGGTCGCTGTCGAGGGTCTTGAACAGCGTGTTGAGACCGCGAAAGGCGCGCTGCTTCTCGGCCAGGCTCGCGGTCTCCCAGTTCCAGCGCCGTCCCTGCCAGTAATACCGCAACTGTGCGCTGTCGGCAATCAGGGCCTCGAGCTCGTACCACCACATGCCGGCCACGCGCTCGACCAGCCCGGTGGTTACGTACACCGTGGCCGGGACCCGGTGCGCGCGCAGCACCGGCAGTGCCAGAGTGAGGTTGTCGAGATAACCGTCGTCGAAGGTCACCGCCACGCTGCGCGACGGCAACCGGCCGCGTCGCAGCCCGTCGATCAGATCATCCAGGCTCAGGCAGCTGCAGTGCTCGGCGAGATAACGCATCTGGGCCTCGAAAGCCCGCTGCGTCACGGCCAGGGACCGGTTGGGGTCAAAGCCCACCTCGGCGACGCCCGGCGACCCGGCATCGGGGCAGACGCGGTGATACATCAGGCAGGTCGCCATGCCGCGGCCGAGATATCGCAGCGGCAGGGTCAGCGGGGTCTGCGCCAGGCTGCGGCGCAGGCGCTGGCCACGCCCCGCCAGGCTCGGTGATTGCGCAACACCGTCGGCCGGGACGGAATCTCCCGACGGGTGGAACGGTCGTCCGAGGGGTGCGCTCATGCCGGCGGGTGGTAGCGTCGCACCAGCGAGTGCGGCAGGTAACTTCGCAGCAGGCTGCGCGCGGCGCCGGTCGAGAAATGCCGGCCGAGCGATTGCATGAACACCGCGCGCGCCTGGCCCACCCGGCCGTCGTCGAGCAGGCGGTAGCCATAGCCGAACAGGTATTCGGCCAGGTATCGGTCGATGCGTTCCTGATGGGCCCTGGCGAAGGCCGGGTGCATGGCAAGGAAGCGCTCGATGATTTCCAGATCGACGCGGGCGTCGAGGTCGTAGTCCTCGCGGCTCAGGCTGTCCGGACGCACCGTGCGCAGCAGCAGCGTCTCGGTCGCGCAGCCGGCCGGGTAGGCGGCGAGGATGCGCAAAAACAGCTCGTTGTCCTCGCCCACGCGCAGCGCCTCGTCGAATGCGCCGACCTCATCGAGCACGGCGCGCGGCACCATCACCGCGGAGGTGATGAGAAAGAAATCGCACAGGAATTCGAGCAGGATGTCGCCCTGATCGAGGCGTGACTTCCGCGGCCAGTCCGGGAGAAGATGACCGTCGGAGTCGACGAAATCACAGCCGCAGTGGACCAGGCCCAGGGCGGGATTGTCGGCGAATACGGCAACCTGGCGGCTGATCTTGTCGGGCTGCCACTGGTCGTCGGCGTCGAGAAACGCCACCAGCTCGGCGGTGCTGACCAGGATTCCGAGATTGCGCGCCGCGGCCACGCCGCGGTTTCGCTGGGAGTAGATCTGCAGTCCGGGGAGGCTTTCGGCGAACAGGCCGGCGACCTCGGCGGTCTCGTCGCTCGAGCCATCATCGATGACCACCACTTCCAGGTGCTCGAGCGGATAGGTCTGGGCGCACACCGAGTCCAGTGCGCGCCCCAGAAAACGCCCCGCGTTGTATGCGGGGATGATGACGCTGACCGAAGGACATTCCGGGCCGGCAGTTGCGGGTTGAGCACTCATCCTGTCCGGCGCTCCGATGCCTGACTGGCCGGCACTGGTCTGGCCGGTGGCGGGCTGGCAAAAGCCTCCATCGGGATCGTCGGCCGGGCCTGGCGGCGGCGTTCCCAGGCCAGTGCCGAACCGAGGATCAGATTCAGGTTGTCGCGGGTCGGGCGCCATCCCAGGCGTTCGCGAATCATTGTGCTGTCGGCGACGATCTCGGCCATGTCGCCGGCGCGCCGCGGCGACTCGCGCAGCGACAGGCTTCGACCCTGGAGCTCGGCGAGCGCATCGAGCACCTCGCGCACGCTGTAGCCGTGGCCGTAGCCGCAGTTGGCGGTCAGCGATTCACCGCCGGCACGCAGGTAATCGAGTGCATCGAGGTGGGCGGCGGCCAGGTCCTCGACATGAATATAGTCGCGCACGCAGGTGCCGTCGGCGGTCGGGTAGTCGGTGCCGAATATTTCCAGCTCCTTCCGGAGCCCGACTGCATGCTGACAGGCGACCTTGATCAGGTGGGTCGCCTCGGGGGTGTCCTGGCCGATGCGCCCGGCGCTGTCGCAGCCGGCAACGTTGAAATAGCGCAGGATGACATGGCGCAACGGGGTGACCGCGCACAGATCACGGATCATCCACTCGCTCATGAGCTTGGAGCGCCCGTAGGGATTGATCGGTGCCGTCGGGGTGGTCTCTTCGGCCCGGCCGCCGGGCGGGTCGCCGTAGACTGCCGCGGTGGACGAGAACACGAAATTCCTGACCCCGGCTGCCTGGCAGGCAGCCAGCAAGGTGCGCGTCCGGGCGGTGTTGTTGTCGTAGTAGTCCAGCGGCCGGGCAACCGACTCGGGCACGACGATGCGCGCGGCAAAATGCAGCACCGTCTCGATGTGATACTCGCGAAACAGAGCGCGCAGCAATCGCGCGTCACCGATATCGCCAACCACCAGCCGGCCGTGGAGCACGGCGCGCGAATGACCCGTGCTCAGATTGTCGAGCACGACCAGGCGTTCGCCCCGCCCGCCAAGCTGGGCGACGACGTGCGAGCCGATGTAGCCGGCCCCGCCGGTCACCAGAATTGTGGGTATGCGTCTCATCGTGCTGCCTCCTGTTCGGTAAGTGTCAGCAGCCGCCGCGGCATTTTTCGGACGATGGCTACCAGCGCGCCGAGGATTCGGCGGCGGATGATGCGTTCGGACGGGTCCAGGCGCAGCGCCCGCCAGTGATGGCGCAGCGCCTGTCCAGCCCGGCCCTCGTCGAGACAGGTCAGGCCGAGATCGCTCTCGATCATGGCTTGCATGCGCGCGACCAGCCCGCGGCCACGCTCGCTGCACGCGACCTTTGCGACCAGCATCGCGCGCGCCATTGCCATGGGGTCGACCTGGCGGCTCATACCTTCCGGGTGGACGCGATAACGTGCCGAGACGCGATCGAGATAGTGGATTCGAAAGCGCTCGGCGATGCGCAGCCAAAGGTCCCGGTCCTCGCAACCGAATCCGGTGAAGGTGGAATCGAAGGCGCCGACCGTTTCCAGCGCGGCGCGCGAGAAGACCGCGGTCGGGCAGGAAACGTGTTCATGGCGCAGCGCGATGGCCTCGTAGGCATCGGCTTGTCGCGACCAGCAGCGCCTGGCCACCCCCGTGCTGTTGCCGTGCGTGTCGATGAATTCGATGTTGGCGTGCACCAGGCCGAGATCGGGGTCGCGGTCGAAGGCGGCCATCGCCGTGGCCAGGTGATCGGGCAACCAGCAGTCGTCGGCATCGAGCAGCGCGAAGTAATCCCCGCGCGCGGCCTGAAGGGCGGCATTGCGAGCGGCCGACACCCCGGCGTTGGCCTGGTCGATGATGCGCAGGCGTCCCCCGGCGCGGGCGAGACACCGGGTGGCTACCGCCAGGCTGTCGTCGGTCGAGCCGTCGTTGACGACGATGATTTCGAGGTCCTCGAAGGTCTGGGCCAGGGCGCTGTCGATCGTACTGGCCAGCCACGGCGCACCGTTGTAGACCGGGACGATCGCGCTGACCACGGGCCGGGCGCTCACCGTCCACCCCGGCGAAACAGCACCACCTCGACGGTCTGCAGCAGGATCTGCAAGTCGAACAACAGGCTCTGATTCTTGATGTAGTAGAGATCGTAGCGAAGCTTTTCCCGGGCATCGTCGACACTCGCGCCGTAGGGATAGCGCAGCTGGGCCCAGCCTGTCAGACCGGGGCTCAAGCTGTGGCGCAGCCGGTAGTAGGGAATGACACGGCTCAACTCGGCGACGATCTCGGGCCGCTCGGGACGCGGGCCGACCATGCTCATGTCGCCGCGCAGCACATTGTAGAGCTGCGGCAACTCATCGAGGCGCAGCTTCCGGATAACGCGGCCGACGCGGGTGACGCGGTCATCGTCGGCCGAGGCCCAGCGTGCCACCCCGTCCATCTCGGCATCGGTACGCATGCTGCGGAACTTGATCAGACGAAATGCGAGGTCACCCTCGCCAAGCCGCTGCTGGCGGTAGAGCACCGGCCCGCGACCGCCGGATTCGATCCAGATGGCCAGTGCCACCAGGATCATCAGCGGCCAGGACAGCAGGGCAATGGTGAATGCGGCCAGCAGGTCGAAGCTGCGCTTGCTGATCCGACGCAGCACCGAGCGGTTGAAGCGGGCGGTGAACACGAACCAGGAAGGCAGCAGCCCCTCGAGCATGACGCGCCCGTATTCGCGCTCGTAGAAGCTGTCCAGGCGCAGCACCTCGATGCCGGCCAGCCGGCAGCTCATCAGTTCGTCCATCGACAGGCCGTTGCGCAGGTCGTCGGCGGCGACCACGATGTCATCGATACGGTGGCGGAAAGCGACGTCGACCAGCGGCCCGGTGAGCACCAGCCGGCGTCCGGGGTTGATCGGGTCGTCTTTCGGCGAGGGGTCGGCGAAGCCGACAATACGCACACCGGGCAATTCG
>CAYQJJ010000216.1:0-5092 GCA_964417745.1 uncultured Wenzhouxiangella sp. | reverse complement strand
GATTCACTCCCAGGCGGTGACCGAAAAACGCGGCGCCTTTCCGGCCTGGACCATTCTGCTGGCGATCGCGGCGTTTTCGATGTCGCTGCTCGGCACCTTCCTGGTGCGCTCCGGGGTGCTGACCTCGGTCCATGCGTTTGCCAATGACCCCGAACGCGGGCTGTTCATTCTCGCCTTCATGGGTGTGGTGACCGGTGGTGCGCTGCTGCTCTACGCCCTCCGGGCGCCGCGTATCATGACCGGCGAGGGCTTTGGCTGGATGAGCCGCGAAACCTGGCTGTTGCTCAATAACGTCTTTTTCACCGTCTCGGCGGCCATGGTGCTGCTCGGCACCCTGTATCCGCTGATCGTTGATTTCATGGGCTGGGGCCAGGTGTCGGTCGGCGCGCCGTACTTTGGCGCCATGTTTGTCCTGCTGATGACACCGGTGGTGTTGCTGATGCCGCTCGGGCCGTTCGCCCGCTGGAAGTCCGACCAGGTCTCACGGGTGGTCGCGCCGCTGCTGCTGAGTGCGGTGCTGGCGGTTTTGCTCGGCATGGCCATTGCGGCCTGGCTGGGGGCCTGGAACCTGCGCGCGATCAGCGGCTGGGTCGGCGGGCTGTGGCTGGTGCTGGGTTCGGCCAGCTACTGGCGCCACCACAAGCGCAGCGGCCGGTTCGGTCTGCCGCGTCACCAGATCGGCATGATCCTGGCCCACGGTGGTGCCGGGATTTTCCTGATCGGCGTGGCGATGGTCGAATCGACCACCCTCGAGCGCGATGTACGCATCGCGCCGGGCGATACCATCGAGGTGGCCGGTTATACCTTCACGCTCAACGAGATCGCCTCGGTCAAGGGGCCGAACTGGATCGCCGACGAGGCTCGCTTCAGCGTCAGCCGCGGCGGCCGGGACCTGCCCGATATGGAACCACAGAAGCGTCGCTACCATCGAAGTGGTGATGTCATGACACAAGTCGCCCTGCGTCCCGGCGTGACCCGGGATCTTTACCTCGCCATGGGCGAGCCGCTCGACGGCGGTGATGCCTGGAGCATGCGCATCCACATCAAGCCGTTCGTGCGCTGGATCTGGGCCGGAGCGCTGATTCTGGCCATCGGCGGGCTGGTTTCGGCCTCCGACCGGCGCTACTGGAAGGCGCGCCAGACCGAGGACAAGGGTGTGCAGACCAATACCGCGGAGGTGCCGGCATGATTCGCATGATCGTTCCGTTACTGGTGTTCGTTGGCCTGGTCGGGCTGCTGGTGGCCGGGCTGCAGACAGCCGAGGACCGCAAGAAGGTTGCCTCGCCGCTGATCGGCAAGCCGGTGCCGGCGATCGCGCTGCCGGCGCTCCACGAGCCCGAAGTCGAGCGCAGCAGCGAACAACTGCGCGGCGAGCCCTGGATCCTCAACGTCTGGGGCAGCTGGTGCTGGGCCTGCCGGGTCGAGCACCCCTGGATCGAGCGCCTCGGCAACGAATCCGGGGTGCCGCTGATCGGCTTCAACTGGAAAGACGAGCGCTCCGATGCGCTGGCCTGGCTGGATCGATTTGGCGATGCCTGGACCTGGCACATGGTCGACGAACCCGGCCGGGCCGCGATCGACCTGGGCGTCTACGGCGCTCCGGAGACCTTTCTGATCGATCACGAGGGCATCATCCGGCACAAGCACATCGGGCCGATCGACGCCAACAGCTTCGAGGACCTGATGCGCCGGATCGTCGAACTGCGCTCGGAGGCCGGATCATGAGCGGCAATCCGTCCCCGTCCCGGGCACGCTGGATGGCCTGGCCGGCCGCGCTCGTCGCCATGCTGCTTTCGGCGGTCGTGCTGGCCTCGGCGATCGAGCCCCTGCCGTTCGACGACGAGGTTCAGGAAAAGCGCTTCCGCTCGCTGGCCGAGGAAATTCGCTGCACGGTCTGTCAGAACCAGTCGCTGGCCGATTCCGACGCGCCGCTGGCCCAGGACCTTCGCCGCGAGCTGTTCGCGCTCCTCCAGGACGGTCGCTCGGATATGGAAATCCGTGATTTCATGGTCCAGCGCTACGGCGACTTCGTGCTCTACCGGCCGCCGCTGGCCGGCCATACCCTGCTGCTCTGGGGCGGCCCGATCGTACTGCTGCTCGGCAGCCTGATCGGCGTCGCCGTGGTCATCCGACGGAGACAGAAAGCGCTTTGAATACTACCTTGTTCTTTTTTGCCGCGCTGGCCGCGGTGTTGCTCGCGCTCGCCTTCATTCTGGTACCGCTGCTTGCGGATCCGGAAGCACGCCGCCGACGGCGCCGCCTGGCCGCCCTGGAAGACCTGGCCGATGAACTCGACCCGGAAGACTATCGAGCGCGCAAGGCGCGCCTGGAGTCCGATGCCGAATCGGCCGGCCGGGCGAGCCCGGGTGCCGGCATCATCGTCGGCCTGGTACTGATCGTCCCGGCCGCCACCTGGCTGCTTTACCAGAGCGTGGGTGAGCCCGAAGGCATCAGCCCCGGCGACACACCGATCGAACAGGTGCGCTCCGGGCTGATCGGCCTGGCCCGCGAGCTCGAGCGCGACCCGGACGGGGTCGAGAACTGGGTTCGGCTTGGCATGGCCTACAAGGACCTCGAGGAATTCAGCTCGGCCCAGCACGCCTTCCGGCGTGCGCTCTACCTCGACCCGGACAGCCCATTCGTTCGCGTCGAGCTGGCCGAGACGCTGCTGTTCGCCTCGCAGAGCCCGCGGCTGCCCGAGGAGTCCCGCGAATTGCTCGAACGCGCCGTCGAGCGCGAGCCGGAAAACCAGAAGGCGCTGTGGCTGCTGGGTATCGGTGCCTTCCAGCGCGGTGATTATCGCCAGGCGCTGGCGCACTGGCAGGAGCTCGATGCCCTTCTGCCCGAAGGCAGTGTGCGCGGGTCGGTGCGCGAGCAGATGGCTCGCGCACGGCGACAGCTGGCGGCCGAATCCGGAGACCGTTCCGAGCTGCCGCCGGACCATCCGCCGCTCGGGGCGGCCAACGGCGAGGATGATATTTCGCTGCGCGTCGAGGTTTCGGTCGCCCCGGAGCTGGCCGATCAACTCGAGGGGGATGAGAGTGTATTCGTCATCGCCCGCGCCGCCGACGGGCCGAGCGCGCCGCTGGCCGTGGCGCGGCGTCCGGCCCATGAGCTGCCCTTTTCCGTGTCCTTCGGCGATGGTGACGCCATGGTCGAAGGTCTCGAGCTGTCGAGCTTCGATGAAGTCGTGCTCACGGCACGGATTTCGGCCAGCGGTAACGCCGAGGCGCGCGCCGGAGACCTGCAGGGTGAGTCGGAGCGCCATCCGGTCGGTGCCGAAGGAGCAATCGGCGTGATCATCGACCGGCGCCTGGGTGACTGACCCGGCCACTCCCGGGTCCGGCTCAAGCCTGACTCGAGCATCCGGTCGTGGCCCGGGTGGAATCCGGAATGTTACAATCGCGCTTCATTTCGATGACAACGCTCCGGTCGGTCGATGAACGCCAACGGTTATATCTCGCGTATCTTCGGCGCCTCGCCGGTGCGCCCCCTGCAGAAACATCTCGACAAGGCCGCCAAATGCGCCGGCAAGCTGCCGAAGTTCATTTCGGCAACCTACCGGGAAGACTGGCGCAAGGCCGAATCGGTGCGCGAGAAGATCATCCTGCTCGAGCACGCCGCTGACGAGAAAAAACGCGAGCTTCGCCTCAACCTGCCCAAGAGCATGTTCATGCCGGTCAGCCGTTCCGACGTGCTCGAGATGCTGTCGATCCAGGACCGGATCGCCAACAAGGCCAAGGACATTTCCGGCCTGATCATCGGCCGGCGCATGGTCATCCCCGAGCCACTCCAGGCCGACTACGAAGTGTTTCTTACCCGTTGCCTGGATGCGGTCAACCAGGCGGACAAGTCAGTCCACGAACTCGACCAGCTCTTCGAGAGCGGCTTTCGGGGTGCCGAGGTCGACCTGATCATGGAGATGACCGACGAGCTCAGCCGCATCGAAGACGAGGGCGATGCCATGCAGGTCGAGCTGCGTCTCAAGCTGTTTCGTATCGAAAAGGACCTCAACCCGGTCGATGTGATGTTTCTCTACAAGATCTTCGACTGGACCGGCGACCTCGGCGATATCTCGCAGCGCGTCGGTAGTCGCCTCTACATGATGATGGCGCGTTAAGCCGGCTCGATCCCCATGGAGCAGGCAATTTTCTACATCATCCTGGCCGCGGGCTTTGCCCTGTTCATGGCCTGGGGGATCGGTGCCAACGACGTGGCCAACGCCATGGCGCCCTCGGTGGGCTCCAAGGCCATTACCATCAAGCAGGCGATCCTGATCGCCGCGGTGTTCGAGTTCGCCGGCGCGGTGCTTGCCGGTGGCGGGGTGACGAGCACCATTCGCCGGGGCATCATCGATGCCTCGCTGCTCGGCGGCCAGCCCGAACTGGTGATCTTCGGCATGCTCTCGGCCCTGCTGGCCGCTGGCGTCTGGCTGCTGATCGCCTCGCGCATGGGCTGGCCGGTCTCGACCACCCACACCATCATTGGCGCGGTGGTGGGCTTCGGCGCCATCGGCATCGGCATGAGCGCCGTTCAATGGCCGCAGGTCGGGCGTATCGCGATGAGCTGGGTGGTCAGCCCGGTGATCGCCGGCGCGCTGGCCTGGCTGTTGTTTTCCAGCGTCCAGCGCCTGGTGCTCGAGCGCGATGACCCGCTGCTCTACGCGCGCCGCTACGTGCCGGTCTACATTTTCCTGGCCGGGTTCTTCATGACCTGGGTGACCGTCGACAAGGGCCTGGCTCACGTCGGCCTGGAGTTTTCGGCCCTGCAGGCCAATGCCCTTGCGGTCGCGGTCGGGCTCCTGGTGACGGCCATCGGCACCTTTTTCATCCTGCGCATTCCCTACCAGGAGCCGGAAAAGCACGATTTTCACTACGTCACCGTCGAGCGGATCTTCGGGGTGCTGATGGTCGTGACGGCCTGCAGCATGGCTTTTGCCCACGGCTCGAACGATGTCGCCAACGCGGTCGGTCCGGCCGCCGCCGTGGTCAGCGTGGCCCTCAGCGGCGATGTGACCCAGGAAGCCCTGGTGCCGATCTGGATCCTGGTGCTCGGCGGCATCGGCATTGTCATCGGCCTGGCGACCTACGGC
>CAYQJJ010000215.1:0-5094 GCA_964417745.1 uncultured Wenzhouxiangella sp. | reverse complement strand
CGCTGAAACGCCGTCTCGTCAATGCCGATCGAGTCCGGAAAGGCCTGGTCTCGGCGCGCCAGGCCCCGGGCCACCGCGCGCTCCTGGACCCGGCTGACTGCCGACCAGCTCAAGCCAAGCCGCTCAGCAACTTCGGAAATCGTGCCGATCTTCAGCCAGTCGATAACCAGCGACTCGAACAGTGCGGTCAATCGGCTGTTGCTCTCGGCCCAGGGCACCGGCAGCTGATGAACGCCATGCTCCGGGCACTTCACTCGCGGCACCTGCGCCACCAGCCAGGTCTGGTACTGGCAGGTATCGAGATGCCGCCAGCGCCGCTGCCGCGTATCGTAGCCGGGCGTGGACTTGGTGCACTGCGGGCAGGCCAGCCCCTCCCCGGAATGCTCGATGTGGACCGTCACACCGCTGCCGGGCAGGTCCACTTCAACCTCCGAGACGCGCCAGGGTGCCTCAATGCCAAGAATCTGCCGATAAAGCTCACGGTCGTGCATGGTTCTGGACGGAAATCTGGGCCAGCCCGTAGACTAACGGAGCCGGGCCGCCCACACAAAAGCGGGAAGAGCCACCGAATTGTCGGTAATCGAGACATCAACCGGGTCCGTTTCGTGATTGCCAGTTCCGCGCACAACGATCCCGAATGCCCAGGCAGTCGCCGCCTGACCGATATCCACAACCTGATTGTTAGTGACTTCGGCTCCGTTGACATTGCCCTGGATGCTGATGCCGGTTGAGCCACCATCGGTAAGGCGTCCCTGGATTCGAGTGACCAGGTTGGACGAAACAACGACGTTATTGATGGCCTCAGATCCGTCGCCGCCAAAGACATTGATGCCATCGACGCCAACCCACTGCGGCAATCCGTCCTCGCCGAAGTCGCGCACGATGTTGTTGCGCACGATGACATCATCAGGGGTATTGCTGACGCGCACCGCTTCGGCCTGCTGGTTGTCCGTGGCATCTGGCGGAGAAATGTCGAAGCCATCGAAAACCACGCCATCGGCCGACAGTACAACCTGGCCCTCGATGGTCGCCTCGTCACCGCGCGCAGCATCGGCGCCCGCAGTGCCGGCATTCGGACCAGACAGCTGGAGACCGGCGACCGAGGCATCGATCGCTTCGGCATATACGCCGGGCTCGACTTCGATCGTGTCTCCGGCAGCGGCCTGATCGATCGCGTACTGGATGGTCGCGCAGGCCTCAGCGATGCAATCGCCGGTGTCAGCGCCGGTAGGCTCGACCAGCCGGATGTCCTGTGCCTGAACGGAGGCGACGCTCGTCGCCAGGAGAATCAGTACCGCCGTGATGATTCCGGTACCGCGGGTTGAACGGCATTTTGCCAACATATCTGAAGCAGCCCTCATGGAGTCCACCTTTAGTCGCTTGTTTTTCTCAACAATCGAAGCTCGTCACAACGCCCCATCAGCACGCGCGCCAGGGCGCGAGACGGGAGACCGTTTCGACGAGTTGTTCCGATTCGCTTGATCGCGTGGGAAATTTATCGGCCAGCCACCAAACCCCTTGGTGGCCGATAACGATGACGGGATTCCCTACACACCCGCCAAAGTGGCGATCACCCTAACCGATCAGTTCTTCCCTGACAAGTGTGCGCAAGCCGGCGGTTGAGCCGGCTCAACATGAGGACGCTTCAGTGTGAGGCGGATAACACAAGCTTCGAGAAATCGATCACTCCCGGGCCCGAATCGATGATCCGCCGTGCCGCGGCGAGTGCGCCGCGGGCGAACAGGCTGCGATCGGTGGCGCGGTGGGAAAGCTCGATACGCTCGCCCTGGCCGAGGACATAGCCGGTGTGTTCGCCGACCACATCGCCGCCGCGCACGGCCTGGTAGCCGATGTCGTCGTTCCCGCGCGGCTTGCGAGTCTGGCTGCGATCGTCAACCCGGCGCCCGGGCCGGCCACGGCCACGCTCGATGGCCGCTCCGAGCGCCAGCGCCGTGCCCGAAGGGGCGTCGATCTTGCGCCGGTGATGGATTTCGCTGATTTCGGCGTCGTACCCCCGGCCCAGGGAAGCCGAAGCCTCGGCAACGAGCTTGAGCAGGAGATGAACCCCGAGGCTGAAATTGGCGGCCTGACAGACGGGGATGACCTGCGCGGCGGCTTCGACTCGCCCCTGCAGGCGGTCATCCAGACCGGTGGTTCCGGTCACCAGCGGCAGACGGCGGCGCACGGCGAAATCCAGCACCGGCCCAAGCAATTCGGGGTGGGAGAAATCGACCACGACATCGGCATCGGCGTCGGGCTCGAACATCTGCCGGCGGGAAGCCCGGCCGGCGATATGAATATGCTCATCGCTTTCCGAGAGAGCGATGATGTGCTGGCCGACACTGCCGGTCGCGCCACTGAGAAGGATCTCGAGACTCATGCGCCCATCCTAACCGACGCCTCGTTCAGAACCCCATGCGGTCAAAGAAACTCTTGACCTTGTCGGTCCAGCCGCCCGATTGCGGGTTGTGTTCATCGGTCTCGCCGAACGATTCCTGAAACTGCTTGAGCAGGTCTTTCTGTTCCCGGGTCAGGTTGACGGGAGTCTCGACCGTCACCCGGCAGAGCAGATCACCCTTGGAACGGCTGCGCACGGACTGTACACCCTTGTTGCGCAGGCGAAACAGCTTGCCGGACTGGGTCTCGGGGGGAATCTTGAGCATCACCGAGCCATCGAGCGTCGGCACCTTGAGCTGGCCGCCGAGCGCCGCGGTGGTGATGGTGATCGGCACTTCGCAGAACAGATCGTCCCCTTCGCGCTGGAACAGCGGGTGGGACTTGACATGGATATCGACATACAGGTCGCCAGCCTGGGCGCCCTGCATACCGACTCCACCCTCGCCACTGAGCCGGATACGGTCACCCTCGTCGACACCGGCCGGGATCTTCACCGACAGGGTGCGGGTCTCGCGAACCTGCCCGCTGCCGTCGCAATCCTCACAGGGGTCCTGGATACTCTGGCCGTTGCCGCCGCAGGCCGGGCAACTTTGCTGCACTGAAAAGATGCCCTGCTGCATGCGCACCTGCCCCTGGCCACCACAGGTCGTGCAGATGCCCATCTTGCCGCTCTTTGAGCCCTTGCCGTCGCAGGTACCACAGCGACCAATGGAGGGAATGCGGATTTCCTTCTCCAGACCGGCGACGGCTTCTTCGAGGCCCAGCTCGAGGGTGTAGCGGAGGTCCTGTCCGCGCCGCGCCTGCTGGCGCTGGCGCCGCCGGCCACCGCCGAAAATGTCGCCGAAAATGTCGCCGAAGATATCGTTGAAATCGCCGTAGCCGCCCTGTGGCCCGGCTCCGCCGCCGCCCATGCCATTGAGGCCTTCCTGGCCGAAGCGATCATAAGTGGCGCGCTTTTGCTCGTCCTTGAGCACCTCGTAGGCCTTCTGGACTTCCTTGAATTTGTCCTGGGCGGCCTCGTCACCGGGATTGCGGTCCGGGTGATACTTCATGGCCAGGCGCCTGTAGGCCTTTTTCAGGTCGGCGTCACTGGCATCGCGGGAAACGCCCAGTGTTTCGTAGAAATCTGCCGGCATAGACTGGTGTCGATCTTGTTTGGATTGGGTTCGGTTGAAACGAAAAAATCCGGGCCCGCGCAATACGCCGGCCCGGATCTGATCAGAACGGCTTACTTCTTGTCGTCATCGACTTCGGTGAAGTCGGCATCGACCACGTCCTCGGCGTTTTCCGCCTGCGACTCGCCGGCACTTTCAGCCGCACCGTCGCCGGCCGCGGTTTCAGCCTGAGCCTTTTCGGCCGCTTTCTGATAAAGCTCGGTACCGGCCTGCTGCAGCTCGTTGACGGCCGAGTCGATGGCCTCCTTGTCGTCGCCCTTGATCGCTTCGTCAACCTTGGCCAGGGCGTCCTCGATCTTCTGCGTGGTGCCGCTATCGAGGCTTTCCCCGTGCTCTTCGAGGCTGGTGCGAGTGGCGTGGGCGGTGCCTTCGGCCTGGTTACGGGCGTTGACCAGCTCGTGGAAGCGCTTGTCTTCCTCGCGGTGGGTCTCGGCGTCGCGCACCATGTTCTCGATCTCTTCCTCGCTCAGACCCGAGCCAGCCTTGATCTCGATACGCTGCTCGCGCCCGGTCGCCTTGTCCTTGGCCGAGACGTGCAGAATTCCGTTGGCGTCCATGTCGAAAGTGACTTCGATCTGCGGCACGCCGCGCGGTGCGGACGGGATGCCGGTCAAATCGAAGCGCGCCAGCGACTTGTTGGCCGCGGCCTGCTCGCGCTCGCCCTGGAGAACGTGCACGGTGACCGCGCTCTGGTTGTCCTCGGCGGTTGAAAAAACCTGCGAGGCCTTGGTCGGAATGGTCGTGTTCTTTTCGATGACCTTGGTGAATACACCCCCAAGCGTCTCGATACCCAGCGATAGCGGCGTGACGTCGAGCAGCAGGACGTCCTTGACGTCGCCGGCGAGCACACCACCCTGGATCGCGGCACCCACGGCCACCGCCTCGTCGGGGTTGACATCCTTGCGGGCGTCACGGCCGACGAAGTCGGCCACGGCTTTCTGTACCGCCGGCATGCGGGTCTGACCGCCGACCAGGATCACCTCGTCGACCTCACCGACCTTCAAACCGGCATCGTTGAGCGCGGTACGGCACGGGTCGATCGAGCGCTTGACCAGGTCCTCGACCAGCGATTCGAGCTTCGAGCGCGTCACCTTGATGCTCAAGTGGCGCGGGCCCGATGCATCGGCGGTGATGTAGGGCAGATTGACTTCGGTCTGCTGGGCCGAAGACAGCTCGATCTTGGCACGCTCGGCCGCCTCACGCAGCCGCTGCAGGGCCAGCGGGTCATTGTGCAGGTTGACCCCCTGCTCCTTCTTGAACTCGGCCGCCAGGTAGTCGATCAGGCGCAAGTCGAAATCCTCGCCACCCAGGAAGGTATCGCCGTTGGTGGCCAGTACTTCGAACTGCTTCTCACCGTCGACATCGGCGATCTCGATGATCGAGATATCGAAGGTACCGCCACCAAGGTCATAGACCGCAACCTTGCGGTCGGCACCCTTCTTGTCCAGGCCGTAGGCCAGCGCGGCTGCGGTCGGCTCGTTGATGATGCGCTTGACCTCGAGCCCGGCGATCTTGCCGGCGT
>CAYQJJ010000214.1:0-5134 GCA_964417745.1 uncultured Wenzhouxiangella sp. | reverse complement strand
GCCAGGGCCGGGTCCTGATCGATCGGCGTGGTGACGGTATCGCTGTCGGAATCGGACTCTTCGCTGTCGCCGGTGCCGGTGTTGACGATCTCGCCAGCATCGACGTCGGATTGGGTGACCGTGTAGGTGCCGGTCAGGATACAGGTGTCGCCGGGATCCACGCTCGGGCAGGTCTGACTGGCCGGATCGAGGATCGGGTCGGACACCACCACGTTGGTCAGGGTGACGTTGCCGGTGTTTTCGGCTGTAACCGTGTAGGTAAGTTCGCTGCCTGCAACAACGGGATCGGGATTGGCCGAGATCAGTGTCTTCTGAACTGTCAAGCCCGGGTCGGCAAGCAGGACGGTTTCTTCGTCGAGGTTGGATTCCGCCTCGGGTGTAAAAGCGAATGCCAGGTTGGTGACCGAGCCGGCATTGACGTCATCGCTATTGGTGAGATAGCTGCCGGTGCAAACGATCGTTTCGCCGGGGTCGAAGAAGTTATCGAGATTACCGACGGTGTTCAGGTCGGGACAGGATACGCTCGGAATGCGATCATCATCAATCTGCACCGGTCCGGTGAGGATGGCGCTGCCCGTGTTCTCGACCGTGAAGGTGTAGTTGATTGTCTCTCCGACTGCTTCAAAGACACTCCGGTCGGCGCTCTTGGTCAGGGTCAGCTCTGAGGTAGCGTAGGTGGCCGAGTCGGTTTCTTCAACGACCTCTCCATTGCCGGTGGCAGTAACGGTGGCAACGTTTATGAACTCTCCAGCCGTTCCGGCCGTCAATGGGCCGATGATGCAGGTGGCAATGTGTGCTTCAGGATCGCTGAAATCAGCAATTGGCAATTCGAAGCCCGGCGCTTCCCACGGGCAGGAAGTTGTATCGACTTCGGGGTCATTGACGTCAATGTCGGTCAGGACGGTTTCCCCGATGTTTTCGACGGTAAGCTTGTAGTAAAGCTCGTCGTTGAGCGGGATTGCCAGGTAGTTCGACCAGGCATCGTCCGGGTCGCTGGTCAATCCCACTTGCTTGAGCATGTCGATACCGGGGATCGGGTCATCCACCAGCAAGCTGGCATCGGCCTGGTTGCCTTCGTAGACAATACCTTCAAAGACATGACTCACGAAGCCGGTTTCGTTTTCGAAAATGGCTGGCAGGTCGCCCGGGTCGAGACCCGGCACAATCACATCAAGCTCGACTTGGCAGGTTTCGCCCGCCAGGATTCCTCCGCCGGAAAAGGTCAGTTCGTTGAGAGTGTTGTCCCAGGTCAGGTTGTAGGGGCCGCAGGCGCCATTGTCGGATACGACGATGGGATCATCGGCCGGTTCCATGCCGGCAGGCAGCTCATCGGTGAATGCTACCTGGCTGATATCCAGAACCGGATCATTGTTGGTGACTCTGAAAACCAGCGTGCTGGCGCCTGTGGTATCGAGAAGCGGGTTCGGGTCAAACCGCTTGGCGATTGAAGGCGTCAGCGGAGGAGGCAGTACCTCGAGGGTATCGATGGCACTGTTGCCTGGTAATGTTTCGATGGCATCAACCGGGTCGCTGATATTGGTGTTGGCGCCGATCGAGGTCGAGAATACATCGACTTCCAGGCTGCAACTGCTATTGGCGGCCAGTACGCTATCGGTCAAAAGCACGGTGGCCGGGTCGCCTGCCTCCAGGTCCCAGGAGCCACCGCACCCGTTATTGATGAACGTGCCCGCGACTGCTTGCATGCCGGCAGGCAGTTCGTCACGGAAGGTGATGCCGCTGAGTTCATCGTCAGGGTTCGGGTTGGTAATGGTGAATGTCAGCGTCGAGGCTTGCCCTGCAAATACCTCGGTGGGGTTGAAGGCCTTGCTCAAGTTCGGTGGTTCGGGCGCGTCTTCCGGATCGACCGGAGAACAGATTGTTCCTTCTCCCTCCAACAGCACATCGAGCAGGCTGACCGGCTGATTGGAGTTGGAGGCACCATAGGCATAAATGCGGAATACGGTCTCACCGTCTGAGTTGAGGTTGGCCAGCCCCGGTGCAAGAAAATTGGCAGCGCCGGGCCGATTGTTCTGCGTCGGGACCGGTGAAAAAGTTGTCGACTGGGTAAACGGGCCGCCGATGGGGCCATAATCCAGGGTCAGGCTTGACGGAGCATTGCCGTTGCGGCGGAATGCTTCCAGGCTGAAATCGACAACGTCGATGCCGGTAGTATCAATACGGAACTCGTAGTAGGCGCCGGTGGTTCGAGCCGCGGCCAGGTTCTGGCCTGTGACCTGGGCGCGTGCACGCCACTCGACGAAGTCATTGCTGCGGTCGAAAGTCAGCCCCGGGCCGTTCTGTGCGCTGGCGATTCCGGCAACGATTTCAGAAGTCGGGGCGGGTGTCAGATCGTTATCGAATGAGCCCCACATGGCCAGTTCCGTACCTGCGGTTATCTCCGTGCACTCCAGTGGTGGCGGGGGCTCTTCGGTGACCTCCAGCGTCGCCTCGGCGGTGTCCGAAGGATCTTCTGCGTCGCCGACAAAAAGGTCGGCGGAATTGTCCAGCTCGACCGGGTAGGTTGCGCCAGCATCGAACGGAACCGTTACCGTCGCGAGAATCGTGCAGGTGCTGTTGGCATTGATGACTCCGTCTTCGAAGCTGATTTCACCACTGCCTGGTACTGCGGTAACCGTGCCTCCGCAAGTGCTGCTGGCATTTGCCGGATCAGCGACCTCCATGTTGCCGGGCAGGACATCGGTAAATCGATAACCCTCAACCATGAAGGGGTTGGGGTTGGAGATGGTAAAACGCAGCGCGGCTGTGCCGTCGGCGCCGATGGTCGACGGGATGAAACGCTTGGCGAAACCGGCCTCGTTCGGGTCGTTGACGATGATTTCGCCCGGAGATTGGCTGAAGTCGGTGTTGTAGTGAAAGCTGCCGCCTGACAGGTCATAGATCAGCGCCAGCAAGCCCACCGAATCACCACCGCCGGCAATGATATCGATTTCATAGGTTGTCACTACAACGCCGCCAGCCTTGCCGGAGGACAGGCAGGAGTTGTAATTCGGACTGCCGGGATCCGGGTCCCACAAACACCCATCGGCGTACAGTCTGGGATTGGGTACGGGCACACGGGATATCGGTGCTGTGCGCGTGGAGTAGGTGGTTTCGACCGATTTGACCTGAAAGATCGTGTTCGACAGCGTCAGAAACGACTGGAGCTGCTCATAGGCAGTCGCGGTCTGGGTGGTCAGCTCGATAAAGTAGGTCTCGTCCACGGCGAGATTCAGCCCTCCGCCGGCCCCGAGCGTGACCCAGTCCGACTGGTTGGCCTCCTGTCCCCAGCGAATCTGCTCGGTGGAGTTTCTGTTCTGCGAAACCAGCCGCTCGATATAGATGGCGCGGGGCGTGGGGCTCGAAGCGGTCGTCGAGGTGTCATCATCGGTCGCTTCGATTCGATAACGACGGGATTCACCGAATGCATCCGCCGAACGGACCAGCTGGATCTCGAAATAGGCGTCGAAACACTCACCGGCACCGAGCGCACCGGTTTGCAAGGTGGTCAGCGAGCCGGGGCGGCTGTCTATGTAGGGGTTTCCCTCTTCCCAGACCAGATTAACCTGGGCATTGCTGGTGCCTGCGTCGCTACAGACCCGGGCGCCCAGCGGAAAAAGCTCCGGGCCGCTGGTCAGCGGGCGGTTGTGATCGAGGCCGACGACATCCCAGGTTATCGGGGTAACCGAGAGCTGCGCGGCGGCGTGACTGGCTGCCAGAAGCGCTATGGCTCCAAGAGTGACCATGAACGAATAGCGGCTGACCGACAAGCTTTTTTGCCTGCCCCTCGTCCAGTGAAAAAAACCAAGAATGGAGTGAAGCCCCCTTCCATGATCACGGTTGTTCATGCAACTTCCTCTGGCATTTGCCAATCGTTGTTGGTGCCGGTTATGTCCGGCTTTGTTGATTTAGGTCGACTAGTGTCGAGAATGGTCGCTCACTCGGCTTCGCCTCTTTCCCCCTCGCGAGTGTTTGATTGACCCTCGACCCGCCAATTGCAGCGGATGTACTGAATTGATCTTTTTTTTAGCCGGATCCGGTAGTGAAGATGCTCGGCAGTGCTGGTTCAACAGGGTGACAGCAATTCCTGTGCCAGATGCGCCGGTCATCGATCCCGGTTTTTGTGGAGACAATTATATGTTCAGTAGCTCACAGTGTGAGCCGATTCCTGAGGCTTGTGACGCTACCGGTTTCCGGGGCTTACAGCCGCTGTAGCGGTCCGGGACCGAAAAAAATATCCACGATCTCCATGCTCGGGTCCAGAAACTTGCATTCGAGCCGTTCGCGACAAATTCGTTTTGACCGCCCTACCGGAGCAGGTGTCACCGACCAAATCCGGCGGAACTGGACCAACAAGGGCACCTCGCTGAATCCAGGGCCTCCTGGACAGCACTGCCCGGTCGCGGCAGGCCTCAAGCATGGTTGGAGCTTTTCGCCAACCCAGTTTCCCGCAGGGACGGAGTTCCGAAGGCAGGAAAGCAATCCGGAGCCCCCCACAGGCTCGCGGCGGAAAGGCTTTCAGGGCTTTGACAGGGCCTGGCGGAGTGCGTCGATCAAGTGCCGGTCTTTGGAGGTACGGGGTTCGGCCTGGCCGACACCCCATACCGGGGCCGGCCAGGCGGCATCGTCACGAAAGCGTGCGATGACGTGGACATGAAGCTGCGCGACCTGGTTGCCGAGCGCGGCGATGTTGAGTTTGTCGGGCTCGACGATCTGGCGAAGAGCATCGGCTGTCTGCCGGATTTCCGCCCACAGTGCGAGCTGGTCTTCGGAAGACAGGTCGAGTACCTCGACACAATCGGGTCGTGCCGGTATCAGCAGCAGCCAGGGGAAACGCCGGTCGTTCATCAGCCGGATCCGGCACAGCGGAAGCTCGGTAACCGGTAGTGAGTCGGTGGCGAGTTGTTGATCAAGCTGGAAAATCGGCATCGGCATATCTCGGCGAGCGGGTATCAGAGGGCCAGTATGTTGGCTACGAAGGATATCGAAGTGCGCTCCAGGCGTACAATCGTGCTCTGTGTTCAATTCGAGGGGAAACCGCCATGACGGGTCGCAGTCCGGTAATCAAGCAGGCCGTTTTTCGGCCTGACACCAGCCTGAAGCGCATCGAGACCCAGCTTCAGCGCGAGGCCTGAGC
>CAYQJJ010000213.1:0-5168 GCA_964417745.1 uncultured Wenzhouxiangella sp. | reverse complement strand
GTCTGGTTCAGCGAGGTATCACCGCGCCCGCACGACACCGGCCTGGTGACGCTGATTTCCCAGAACCTTTCGCAGTTCGCCCTGCACGCGCGCGCCATGCTCGGCCTGCCCGTACCGGAGCTGACCCAGTACGGCCCGAGTGCTTCCTGCGCGCTGCTGGTCGAAGGCCACTCCGAGCAGGTGCGCTTTACCGGTCTCGAGACCGCGCTGGCCGAACCCCACACCGACCTGAAACTGTTCGGCAAGCCGGTCGTCGAGGGCAAGCGCCGCATGGGCGTGACCCTGGCACGCGGCGAGGATATCGACCAGGCCCGCCAGCGCGCCCGCGCGGCCGCCGCTGCCATCGGGATTGAGCTCTAAGCCCGCACTCAAACCCCGTTGTTCAGACCCAGGGTGATGACGGCGGCGACGGCCGCACCGAGCCCGACAGCGGTGATCAGCAGCCACTTGATCAGGGTGCGCCGCGCCTGCTCGGCACCCTGGGTCTCGAGGTGGGCCATCTGGTCGACGCTCAGGGGGTTGGAGATATCGTGGTCGGGGTCATCGAGCAGGCCGAGGGCGTCATCGTACTGGGCTTCCAGAATCACCCACAGCCCGGCGCGAAACTGGCCCTGGTGGGCCAGATTGAGACGCATCGAGGTCATGTCGGAGACGTGGGTCGCAATGCCGTGGGCCTGCAGAAACGCGGCGCGCTCCTGGGCCTCGGAACGCGAGGCGTACTTGGCAATCATGCGCATGGCTTCGGTCGACTCCCTCGAGTTCAGCTCTGATGGTAAAGGTGCCGAATCAGCGCCCGGCCCGCCGGCTTGAGCGGCCGGACGCGAGGACCGTGTTCGGTCCGCCGGTCTTTACCCAACGCGGAAGTATCGCATGCGCCGCCCCGGCGCTCGGTACCGGTCAACCCGCCCGGCATCGCGGAATCGTTCAGGGCCTCAGGCATTGCCGCGGTGCGCCAGCGCTGCCCAGCCGAGTACGCCCCAGGCAGCCATCAGCAGCACGCCACCGATCGGCGTGAGCCGGGTCAGCGCCTCGATTCCGCTCAGCGCGGCGGCATAGATAGTAAAGCTGAACAACAGGGTGCCGAGCACAAACAGCAGCGCGCTGCCGGCCAGGCGCCGGCGTACCGTCAGGTTGAGGGGCGTCAACATCGCCACACCCAGCACGGTCACGACCAGTGCGCCGATCTGGTGATAGCGGATTGCGGTCATCACCCAGCGAAACACCTCGGGCTCGACGCGGGCCCGGATCAGGTGTTCGGCCGAGGCGCCGATGATGACCGATAGCAGGCCGAGGACGGCACCGGTCAGCAGGATCTTGTTCATGGTTTAACGTGTTGTCGAAAGCCAGATCCGATTGTCGGCGATCCGGCATGAGCGCGCCGGCAATCGGCCCCGCGCAGGGTCAATCGATCGCCGGGTCAGGTTCGGGATCGTCTTCGAAGATCCGGTAGCAATCGCGCCCGGCGCGCTTGGCGCGATACATGGCCAGGTCGGCCCGACGCCGCAGCCCGGTCAGGTCCTCGCCAGTTTGATGGCGGGCGATGCCAAAGCTCAGGCTGACCTCCGGGTCATCGCGGCGTACCGCCTTGCGACGCCCTTGCCGGAAGCGCTCGATCCCCTCGATGACCGCCTCGATGCCGTCGCTGACCTTCAGCACGGCAAACTCTTCGCCGCCGACCCGGCCGATCAGCGCGTCTTCGCCGAATGCCGCGCGCAGCCGCCGCGCGGTCTGCTCGAGTACGGTGTCGCCGGTGAGGTGGCCGTGTTCATCATTGACCGCCTTGAAATGATCGATATCACCCATCACCAGGAAAGCCGGGCGGTGATCGCGCTCGGCCTGACTGAGCATGGCCTGCGCGCGCTCGGTGAACCAGCGCTGGTTGGCCAGCCCGCTGAGGTGATCGAAACGCGACAGCTGCCGGAAATGGTGCCGCCCCCGGAACGCGCCGACCAGCAACACCGTCAACAGAACCAGCAGCGCGGCCGACAGCGCCAGGATGATGGTGCGGGCGCGCTGCTGCTCGTGGGCAGCGATTGCCTCGAGTCGCGCCGCGCGCGCCGACTCCTCGAGAAATGCGATACGTTGTTCTTTCATGCGCGTATCGAAGCTGACTTCCAGGAAGGCCAGTCGCATCGTGCGGTCGCGGCTCAGGAAAAGCTCGCGGGCCTCGATCTGGCGATCGAAATGAGCAAGCGCGTCGGAAGCATCGCCGGCCTGAATCGCCAGACGGGTCTGCAGCTCGGCCAGTCGAGCGGCCTGGTCCCAGAGCATGCGCGTGTCGAAATACGCCATCAGCTCTGCCAATTCGCCGCGCGCTTCGGTACCAAGCTCGCCGCGATCGAAGCGGGTCTCGGCAAGCACCAGCCGGGCCTCGTGCTCGCCGAGCGGATAGCCTGACACCTCGAGATCAGCAATCGCCTGCCGGGCCAGCTCGTCGGCTTCGTCCAGCCGGCCCTTGCCTCGCAACAGGTCGGCCAGGCCGTGTCGCACCACGCCGGAGAACAACTGATTTCCGACCGACTGGCAGACCGCGATGGCCTGGCGGTACTCGGCCTCGGCGCGCTCATCTTCGCCGGCCCACTTGTAGACTGGCGCCACGCGCTGCCGGGCAACGCACTCGTCGTTGGTATCGGCATGCTCCAGGGCTCGTTCGATGGCCATCTGCCCGTACTCGCTCGCGCGCTGGTACTCGCCGACCCGCCCGAACATGTAGGCGGCCATGTTGTAGGTGGCAATCGTGGCAACCGGGTCGTCAACATCGGGTTCGATCTCGAGCGCGGCGATCAGATACTCAAAGGCCGATTCGTAATCGCGCAACAGCACCGACACATTGGCGCCGAACTGCTGGACACGCAGGTGCTGGTCATCATCGAGCGGAAGCTCGAGCAACATGGCGGCGCGCTCGATAGCTTCCAGGGAACGGTCGTCGAGCGAAAGGTGGCGAGCCTCGAGCAGATGGAACTCTACGAACGCGCGCTGACCGGCGCCATCGATTTCCGGTGCCAGCTCGTCGAGCAGCACCTGGGCCTCGCGCCAGTGGCGGGTATAGCCGATTTCGCGGGCCTGTTCGATTCGTGCCGCGAGATCGCCGGAATCATCCGAACCGGAACGGCCTGCCGCGACATCCACGAGCAGCAGGCATAGAATTGCGGCAAGCGCGGCAAGGCAACCGTGCCGAAGCAGTCGATGCGCACTCACTGACCGTCTCCGGAAGCCTCCACGAATCCTTCCCCTCCCCCACTCTTGAACCAATACTCTCTAATATACCCCAACTGCTGACCGGGCCGCTTTCACGAGAAAGTGCATTCTCGGGGCACCTCTCAATAAGCACCACGAGGTTGTGCGGGATCACCCGGCGTCTGAAAAGGCCTCCCAGGCACGCTTCTTCCGCCAGCCCTCGAGCCAGCCCGCCATTTCACTGGCCGGCATCGGCGGAGCGAACACATAGCCCTGGCCGGACTGACACCCCATGGCCAGCAATTCCCTTGCCTGATCGGTTGTTTCCACGCCCTCGGCGATGACCTCCAGCCCGAACGCCCGGGCCAGGCTGATGACACCACTGACAATGCCGTAATCGTTGCTGTCATCGAGCATGTCGCGAACAAAACTGCGGTCGATCTTGAGCACGTCCAGCGGCAGGCTGCGCAGGTAGCTCAACGAGGAATAGCCGGTCCCGAAATCATCCAGTGCCACGCGCAGGCCCAGCGCCCGGCACTGGCCGAGCACCTCGACCGCATGCTCGGTGTCACTCATGGCGGCCGTCTCGACGATCTCGACTTCGAGATCGCCGGGCCGTACGGATGGCCATCGTGCCAGCTCGCTTTGCACCCGATCCACAAAGCCCTCGCGCAGCAGGTTGACGGCACCGAGATTGATACTGACCGGCATCTCGATTCCGTCTGCTTTCCAGGCTGCCACCTGACTGACCGCGCCGGCGAGCACGTGTTCGCCGAGCAGCTTTTCAAAATCGGTCCCCAGGAGCAGGTCGAGTAAAGCGTCCGGGCCGAGCAGGCCGCGCTCGGGATCGCGCCAGCGAATCAGCGCCTCGGCGCCGCGGACCGCGCCGCTTTGAAGGTCGACCTTGGGTTGAAAGAACAGCTCGAACTCTCCCTCGTCGAGCGCCCGGGCCATGCGTCGCAATTGCTGACGGCGCTGCTCGGTCTGGTACTCCTCCTGGGTATCGAACAGGCAGTAGCCGTTACGGCCCTGATCCTTGGCCCGATACATCGCCCGATCCGCGTTGCGCAGCAGGGTATCGGCATCGGCGCCATCATCGGGAAAGCGGGTCACTCCGATACTCGCCGAGACGTGCATCTCCATACCGTCCAGACGGATCGGCTCGGACACGCTGGCCAGCAGATGCTCGAGCAGGCGCTGCAGGTGAGGTCCTGCATCGAGATCGAAGAACAGGACCACGAATTCATCGCCGCCGAGGCGGGCGACAACATCGCTGCCACGCAGCACCTTCCGCAGGCGATTCGAGACTGCGACCAGCACCTGGTCACCGACCTCGTGGCCGTAGGAATCGTTGATCGGCTTGAACTCGTCGAGGTCGAGATAACAGACCACGAATTTCTCGTCATGGCGCTCGGCAAGGGCAATGGCCTGTTCTAGCAAAGCCGTCAGCAGGCGACGATTCGGCAACCCGGTCAGAGCGTCGTAGTTGGCGACCCGGTCGAGTTCCTGCTCGTGACGCTTGCGCTCGGTCAGGTCGACATCGAAGCAGAACACCTCGGGCTCACCGTCGCTCACGCTGACCACGGCAAACGAAGTCAGCACTTCGACCGCCTGACCGTCCCGGGCGCACAGATGGAGTTCCTTGCGCGGCAGCGGCTGTCCGGTGCGCGCCATTTCCTCGATATCGGCTCGCGCCTCGGCGCGCTGCCTGGGCGGTACGATCAGGTCCAGAAGGTTGCGGCCAAGCGCTTCCTCGCGGCTGTAGCCATACAAACTTTCGGAAGCCCGGTTCCAGTAGTGGATCGTGCCGTCGGCACGATGCCCCTGTACCGCAATCGCCGGAATCCGGTCGAGCAGGCCCCGAAAGCGCTCCTCGCTGTCGCGGAGGTGTTCGGCGGCACGTACCCGATCGGTGATGTCGACGCAGGTAGCCAGCACGCGCTCGCGCCCGTCGATCCGGATCGGCACCAGCGTCACCTCCTGCCAGAACT
>CAYQJJ010000212.1:0-5188 GCA_964417745.1 uncultured Wenzhouxiangella sp. | reverse complement strand
CTAGGCTCGAAAAATCCCCGCTGACCCGGAATGGGGCAGGGCGGACAGGCCGGCAGTAACATTAGGAGGGCGATCGTGGGCAGACACGATCAGGGAACATCATCCCGCGCGTTGACAACCACAGCACTACTTTTCCCACAGCAGGCTCGGAAACCAGCGCTTACAACGGGGCCAGCCCGGACGTAGCCAACGGAAGCTTTAATCGAATCCAAAAGGAGATCAACATGAAGACTCTAATCAGGTTTCAAGCCGCAATATTCTCCGTCCTTCTGCTGGCTACCTTCGCTGTCGCTGGCGATTCTCCTGATTTTCTCGTTGAAATGAAGATCATTGATTCCGGAAATGAGGTCGCAACGCCGAGCATGATGATCAAAGAGGGTGCCGAAGGCTCCTTGAGCAGGTCGGGAGAAGGCGGTTTTGCGGTAGGCCTGGCTGCCAGTAGTGCTGATGAGGGAGAGGTCCATGTCATCGCCGAAGTTGAATCGGGGCAGAACAAGATGTCCCCGAAGCTGTTGGTCAGAGAGGGAGAGTGGGCCTCGGTTTCCGTTGGAGAGCTGGAGTTTCATTTGCGCGTTGAGCAGCTCGCCGCCGAATTATGATTTTTGCTACCGACTTTGAGGTGCAGCGGTAGCTAAGCACTAACTGCAACTCTGGCGGAGTGATGAAGGTGAGCTTTTCGCCCGGTGGGACGTTCAACCATGGGTCCGCCGGGCGCGTAGGCCTGGCCTACGGCATTCGGTCCCGGATGTGTGCTGGATGATTGGCTGGGGCCGGGGGTGGCTTAATCATGTGCGTTGCTCAGAAATCCAGGGTCACCGTGATCACGTCGGAATAGGTGCCGATGCGGATGTTCTGGGCGGCCGGAATCCGGCCGTAGATGGTGTGGTGGATGGCCGTGGTGCTGCCATCGCTTCCGGTGGTGAGGGTTCCGTTGGTGCCGTCACCCCAGACGCTGGTGCGTGCCGGGTCGGTAAACAGGTTGTAGATGAGTCGATCGTTGGCGGCGTTGGCGAGGTGGCGGGGGTTGAACTGGCTGTTGTTGCTGCTGGAGCTGAGCCGAAGGGTGTAGGGGCTCTCGCACTGGACGGTAATGGTCCCCGTGCTGTCGAGTGGGGCATTGTCGAAGATGTTGTAGCTGCCGAATGCTACGCCATCGGCGGAAACCGAACAGGCTTCTGCGGTGGCCGAGAGCATTGCGCCCAGGGCGCAGAGCGCGAGAAACTGGATCGTTCTGGGAATCATGGATTGGTCTCCCGGCAGGTGACGGTACCCAGGTCGGGCAACGGGTCGTTGGTTTCGGGCACTTCCAGTTCAAATGTGCAACTGTGGCCATTGTGGTGCGCCTGTAGATGATTTTCGGGCAACAGGTCGCTGAGGAATACTTCGCCCCGATGGCCCACCGGCCACAGTTCGCCATGCTCGTCCTCGATGGCCGCACCGAGGGGCAGCGGTTGCCCGTCTTCGAGCCGGACGCGGAAGAATGCATCGCGGGTGCGTGCGACCGGGAAATCGACGATCACCCCGCCGCGCCAGTAAGGTGCGATGGTCTCCTCGATGCCGTCGATGCGCGTGCCCAGGGGCAGGTCGGCATGGTCGATACGCAGCCGGTTGCGTTCATAGGCGCGCAGGCGGGGCACCAGGGCGTGGCCTTTGGCATTGGTGCGCGCCACTTCCTGGTTGTCGGCGTAGATGCCGACGTCGGAAAAGTCGGGTACCCGCACGAGGGCGAAGCTGTCATCGATGCGGCGGCTGGCAAATAGCTGGCCACCGATCCGCGCGATTCCGCCGCTGACATTGGCGCGGGTGGCGGTCTGGCTGCTGGCCTGGGCGACCTCGAACTGCCAGGTGCCGTAGGCGTGCCGTCGGCTCAGGCTCGCCTGGTGGCGGGGGCGATCCCCCAGGCCGGCGCGTAGCCGGTATCCATAGCCCGATCCCGGCGGCAGGCTTTGCTGAACCTGCATCGTGGCTTGCTGGTTGTCGTCGCGCCAGGAGGCATTGATCCAGGCGCTCGTGCGCGGGCGGCTCATCGGAATGGACAGGCTGGCGGTGAGTGCGGTCTCATCCTGGTCGAGGTAGTGCAGCGCGGTCAGGTTGAGCAAACCCAGGTTGCCAAGGCGCTGGCTGAAGCGTGCGGTGAGGAATTCGACGTCGTCGCGCTGCCGGAAGTGCTGTGCCGTATAGGACAGGCTCAGCGATCCGGTCGCGTGAAGCCGGGTGCTGGCGTGCGCGCGGTGTTGCCGGGCCGGCAGGGGACGATCGGGGCGGCTACCCAGGCGGGTGAATCCGGCGTCGGCGAACTGGCTCTCGAAGCCGGCGCTGTAGCGTCTGCCCTGGCGCTGGAGGCCGATAATGTGGAGATGCCCGCTGCCGTGGTCGGCATGGCTGTAGGCGCTCGCCCCATGTGCCACGACCCCGCCCGGTAGCAGCCAGGAGGCACCGATGCCGGCCATGCCCTGGTCCTCAAGCCATTGGGCGTGAACTTCGCCGGTCAGGCGATCGGTGATGCCGTAGCGGTGGGTGGCCGCGCTGAGGGCCCGGCCGTAGTCGAAATCCTCGCGACCGTAATTCTCACGGATGAATCCCGCTTCCCAGGACCAGTCATGGAGGCCCTGCCGCAGCAGGCGTTGGCTGGCGTGGTAATCGCGCGACAGGATCTGCTCGCGCCCGAGGATGTCGCGCACCACCAGCCGGGCTTGCCCGCTACCGGTTATCGCCGGAATCTCGTCGATGGAAAACGGGCCGGGCTGGATCTCCCGGCGCAGGCGCAGGGCATCGTTGACATACAGTTCGAGGGTCGAGGGCAGCGCTGCTTCACCGGCAAGATTCAGCATGGGCAGGGTGACAAACTCCGGTCGAGTCTGGAAGTTTCGGCCGTACTGGATGCCGGCGAAGCGCACCGCGCCGCTCCAGGCGGTAGCGCGACTGGTGGTATCTCCCAGGATTAGTGTTCGCAGACGTTGCGGTTCGTCCCTTCGCCAGGTGGTATCCAGGCGCACCAGGGAAATCCGGTCATCTGTCTGGTCATGGCGCAGCAGGGCGGTGCTGGTGCCGCTCCCCAGCCCGTTGAATACCCCGAGCTCGAGCAGCCCGCCGCCCGCGGTCTGGCTGCTGGAATGAGTGGCTGTTAGATCGTAGTTGAAGAACCCGCCGGTGTCGGAGGGGGTTGGTTCGATGTGGCCGGGCCGGGGGCTGTCGATTGCACGGCCCACGAACAGCGTGGGAGGTGCGGATAGATCCAGCGTGAGCGTACGGCGGTCGAACCGGTATTCGATATCGAGATGATCCAGCGCATACCAGGGCTCGTTGTAGTGCTGCTTGTCGGGCTGGTCGGGCAGGCGAAGGCGCCAGTTTCTGAGATCGTCCTCTCCCAGCATCAGCCGGCCATCGGTGGTCTTCAGCGCGAGAACGGTGTGTCTTTCGGGTTGCTGGTTCAGGATGGCTTCCAGCCAGAGTAGCTCGATTTCCAGAGGCGTTGGCTCGGGCGCTGGCTTGAGCGATGACTCTGGAGATGATTCCGGCGATGGCTCGGTCGGGTGACGCGTGCTCGGAGCGGCCTCGCGGGCGGGCGCTGGTCGCGGCAGCAGGTCGATAACCAGCCGGTGGGCATGGCCCGCACCGGGGCTGAGGTTGAAGATATTGAGCGCGGTGTGCTCTTTGAGTCGAATGTCCAGGCGGACGCGTGCCTGGTCGAGATCGGACGTGCTGATGCGATCGATGAGTTCGTGATCAGCCGGGATGGTCTCCGAAAGCAGCGGCTCGAGTATGGACGCGCTCAGGCCGTGCAGTTCCAGTGTCAGATGTTGGCCGGGCTGGGCGCGCGTCAGGCTGAAGGGTAGCTCGCGATCGGTCTCGAGAACCAGGCGGGTTCGGTCGGGCCATTCGCCCCGGCGGATGGCTAGCAGTTCGATAAGGTCGAAGTCGCCGCTGCGGTCATCGCGCGGGACTTGTTCGGCGCGGGATCGATCGATGGCGGTTCCCGATTGCGCGCTGGCAGATAATGGTTGCGGGGTTGCCTTCGCAGGCCCGGACGGGAACATCAGGTCCAGTACGATACGGTGGCCGTGTTCCTGGTGGGGATCGAGGGTGAACAGCGCGGCGTCGAGAGCGGTATGCAATTCCAGCGCGAGGATCAGGCTGCCATCGGCTTGTGCCTCGATGCCATGGCGGCGAATGACGGTGTGCTGTCGGGGAAGCGCTGTTTGGATTGCCCTGGACAGGGAACGGGGATCCGTGGCTTGCAAGTGCAGGCGTAGCGTCTTGCCGTGTGCTAGCAGATCGGCTTCGATCGGCCGGTCGGTATCGATCACCAGCCGGATGCGGTCATCCCATTCGCCCAGCCGGAGTTCTTCAACCTGCGCCTGGTCGGCACCGGCAAGGGGTGCGCTGGACAGGGCCAGAATGAGGGCGGCGAGCCGGATCATGGGCAGCATGCTCGGCTGTCACTGTCACTGATGAGCCTGCAGGTGGGCTTCGAATGCTTCCCCGCTGACATTGGCGCGCAGGGTTACGGGATGTTCCTGGTTGGATAACGCATGGTCTTCGATCGCCCAACCGCGGCTTGAACCCGGTAGTACGTAGAACATGCCGGCCGGTGTGACTTCGCGACCGTTTCTATGCAGTGTCAGCCCATTGACCTGGGCGTGGCCGTTACCGAAGTTGGATGCGGACAGACGAAGCACTCCGTCTTCCGAGCGCTGGAGTTGCCAGTCGAGATCGTGGCTTGCCGAACCACTTGCCGGGGCAACGAAGACCGGAATCCCCATGCGCATGACAATCTGCAGCCCGTTAAAGCCATCCGGCGTCGGGGGCGGGAGTTCTTGCAGGAACAGTCGGTAGGTGAGTTCCTTCCCCCGTTCCGGCGGGCGCCGCAGGCCGACGCGAATGATCTGCTGCTCGCCGGCTTCAAGAGAAAAAATCGGCGGGGTAGCGAGAAGTTCACTGGTGGGCTCGTAGTGGTCCTGGTCATCTGCTTGCGACCAGGCCATCAGCTCAACCTGGATATTGACGCCGCGTTCGCTGGTGTTGCGAATGGTCAGCGCCATGACACGCTGGTCGCTATCGAGCTGGACTCGCGTGGGAGAAACCTGGAAGCCCGAGGCCAGAGCCTGACTTGTCAGCAGTGTCAGCAGGATGCAAGCTGCCAGCGCCATGACCGGGCTGCATGATGCAGCCCGGCGATTGACGTGGA
>CAYQJJ010000211.1:0-5219 GCA_964417745.1 uncultured Wenzhouxiangella sp. | reverse complement strand
CCACAACGGGCCAGCCCGCAAAGACCCGTCGCGCCCGCGCAGAGTTATTCAGAGGTTCCCTAACCGGTCGCGATGGCGGCGGGCAATTGTGGTTCACGGTTGAAAACACCGGCTTCGCGCAAGCCGAGTGCGCTCAGGACGTACCCTGCCGATAGCGCCGATAAAGAATATTGACGCGCCGCACGTATTCGCGTGTTTCCGGAAACGGCGGGATTCCCCCATGTCGTTTGACCGCGTTCTCGCCGGCATTGTAGGCGGCAATCACGCGGTCGAGGTCGTGATCGAACTCGTTTTTCAGCCACGCCAGATAGGCCACCCCGCCGGTAATGTTGTCGAGCGGGTCGAACGCGTTCCCCACGCCAAAGCGCTGCTGGGTGGCCGGCATCAGCTGCATCAGGCCCTGGGCACCGGCGTGCGAGACCGCTTCGGTGTTGAACCAGGATTCAGCGTGCATGACAGCCCGGATCAGCGCCGCATCGACCCCGAAGATTTCGCTGGCCGCCTCGATCTCGGTGCGAAACTCACCATTTTTCAGCGGCGTTCGCTGCCAGTTCACACCACGCCGGCAGGTGCCGTAGCAACCAAGATTCTTGACCTGGTAACGCGAATTGTCAGGCTTTCGGTCGGTAAATACCGTCACGCCATTCTCGTCGGTGTAGCTGTAAATCTGTGCGCTCACTGACCCGGCCGCGAACAGGCCCATGATCAGAATCAGCAGCGTGGCGGCCGTGCGTTGCATGAATTCAGAACCCTCCCGTGACCGACAGCCCACCGTCGGCGGTAATGACCTGCCCCGACAGCCAGCGTGAGTCCGGCCCGGACAGGAAAGCGATGACCCGCGCGATATCATCCGGCTCGGCCAGACGGCGCAACGGGGTCGTGGTCTCAAAATAGCGCACCATGCGCTCGTCGTCCAGCAGCGCCTGGGCGAAATCGGTCTTGACCAGGCCCGGCGCCACGGCGTTGACGCGAATTCCTTCGGGCCCGAGCTCGAGCGACAGGTTGCGAACCAGCTGCTCCTCGGCGGCCTTGGACATACCGTAGACGCCGATGAAGCGGTTGCCGAAGCTCGCCGCGATCGACGAGACCAGCACCACCGAGGCATCCGGCGCCGAACCGAGATGGGGTCGGGCCAGATGCGCCAGGCGCATGGCGCTGTAGACGTTGTTGTGCATGATCACGTCGAAGGCCTTGCGATCGGCCTGATCGGTCGGCCCGTAGATCGGGTTGCTGGCGGCATTCATGACCACGCTGTCGAGGCGGCCGAAGCGCTCGAGCGTCGCCGCGACGAGCGCCTCGAGCTGGTCCTCATGGCCGATGTGGCAGGCGATGGCGTGAGCCTGACCGCCGGCCTGGCGAATCGCCTCGGCAACGGGCTCGCAGCTCTCGGAGCTGCGGCTGGATACCACCACGGCCCAGCCGCGCTCGGCCAGGGTTTCGGCGGCGGCGCGGCCGATACCGCGGCTGGAACCGGTGATGATGACAACGGGTTGATCGGTCATGGTCAGGTGCTTCCGGGTTTCAGTTTTTTGGGAATCAGGCCAGGGTGCGAAGCCCGGGCTCGTCGAGGTGGTCGATGCAGTTGACCCGGTCGACTTGCCAGCGCCCGTCCGGGTCGAGAACCAGCTCGGTGACCGACGCATTATATAGGCTCACGTTGAGCTCGCGCTGCCAGGCCAGGTCGCGCCCGAGCAGCTCGGCGGTAATGGTGCTGATGACCCCGGCCGAGGTGACCACAACCAGGCTTTTCCCGGCGCGCAGATCGCCCTGCCAGCGCTCGACCGGCGCCAGAACACGCGCATGGAACGCCGACCAGAGCCCGTTCTTGTGACAGCGCAGCATTTCGGCCTGCCAGGCGGCCAGAACGTCCGGAAACCAGCGCAGGAAGGTCTCCAGGTAAGCGGCCGGGTCGTCGAAGGCGTTCGCGGCCGGCGGCTCGATACCGAGCTGTTCGGCCTGGTCCACGGCACTTCGAATCAGCGCATCGACGGTGTATTCGTTGAGGCGGTCATCCTCGACGGGCGCGCCCTCGGCGTCCAGCCGCGCCAGCGTCTGGCGGTGGCGCGTGAGCGTACCCGACCAGGCCTGCCAGGCCCGGCCGTAGTCGTCGGACAGCCTTCGTGAAAGCCGCTCGCTCTGTGTTTGACCGACTGGCGACAATCGGTCATAGTCGGCCGTGCCAAGTCGACCCTGACCGTGGCGCAACAGGCACAATCGGGCCCGATCCCGGCTCACGACGAACCGGCCCCGTGACCAAAGACTGACCCAAATTGATCTGGAGATTCAAATCGATATGTCACTGGAACAACTGCTCATCTTCCTGCTGATCGGCGGCATCGCCGGATGGGTCGGCGGCGTCCTGGTCAAGGGACGCGGCCACGGTATCATCGTCAACATCGTGGTCGGCATCATCGGTGCGGTCATCGGCGGCTGGATTTTTGGTCAGCTCGGCATTACCACCGGCGGCCTGCTCGGCAGCCTGGTGACAGCCACGGTCGGCGCGATCATCCTGCTGTTGCTGCTGCAGATACTCAAGCGCGCGACCTGAGCCTGCATTGCGGCCCGGTCGCGGCTCACGCGCGGTTCAGATGGCGCAGGTTCCGCCGCGCCGGGCCAGGTATTGCTGATGATAGTCTTCGGCACGCCAGAACGTCGCCGCCGGCTCCACGGCCGTGGCGATCGGTTTCGAAAATCGTCCCGACTGCTCGAGCTCGGTACGAACCCGCTCGGCGGTAGCCTGCTGATCAGCATCGTGAGCGAAGATTACCGATCGATACTGCCGCCCCTTGTCCGGTCCCTGGCGGTTGACCTGGGTCGGGTCGTGCAGCCCGAAGAATTCGCGCACCAGCGCCTCGAAGCCGATCCGTTCCGGGTCGAAGACCACTTCGACGACTTCGGCGTGCCCGGTCTGGTCGGTGCAGACCTGCTCGTAGCTCGGCGCCTCGACGCTGCCGCCCATATAACCAACCGCAGCATCGACCACGCCGTCGAGCTCCCGAAATCGTTGTTCGACGCCCCAGAAGCAGCCAGCGCCGAATGTCGCTTTTTGAGTCATGTACCTTCCTCTTCGATTTGTCCAGCGCCGATCCGGTCGGCCTGAGCGTGCGTCGCCGCTTTGAATGCGCGACCACGACCGGCCGCCCGATCACTTCATCGGGCAGTATGCCCCGAATCGACCGGTACCAGCGTGAAACCGGCCGAGATGAGACCGGCTGTCGTGGCGCAGGTTCCTCTACAATGCCGACCCCATGAGTGAATCCAGCTTTCTTTGGCACGACTTCGAAACCTTCGGCACCGACCCGCGGCGCGACCGGCCGGCACAGTTCGCGGCACTTCGCACCGATGAGGCGCTGAATCCGATCGACGAGCCGCAGGTGGTCTACTGCTCGCCGGCCGACGATGTGCTGCCGCAACCCATGGCCTGCCTGATTACCGGCATCACCCCGCAGATCGCGCGCATCGAAGGGCTGGCGGAAAACGAGTTTGCTGCGCGCATCCACGAACAGATGGCCCGCCCCGGAACCTGCAAGGTCGGTTACAACAATTTTCGCTTCGACGACGAAGTCTGCCGCCACCTGTTCTGGCGCACCTTCTTCGAACCCTACAGCCACGAATACGCCAACGGCAACTCGCGCTTCGATCTCATCGATGTCCTGCGCCTGACCCGGGCGCTTCGCCCCGACGGCCTGGCCTGGGCCGACCGCGAGGACGGCACGCCAAGCTTTCGTCTGGAAGACCTGGCCGCAGCCAACGGGCTCGATACCTCGCGCGCCCACGACGCGCTGGCCGATGTCGAGGCCACCCTGGGCATGGCACGCGCGCTCCGGCAAGCCCAGCCGAAACTCTGGGACTGGGCACTCGGGCTGCGCGAAAAGCAGGTCGTCAACGACCTGCTACGGCCCGGCCAACCGCTGTTGCATGCCAGCAGCCGGTTTCCGGCCAGCAGCTGCGCGACCGCGCCGGTGCTTCCGCTGGGCCCGCATCCGCGCTTCAACAATCAGTGGATCATCTGGAACCTCAACGTCGACCCCGGCCCGTTTTTCGATCTCGACGCCGACACGCTTGCCGAGTGCCTCTGGACGCCGGGCGACGCCCTGCCCGAGGAACTCTCGCGCCTGCCGGTCAAGCAGATTCGCGCCAATCGCTGCCCGATGCTCGCGCCGATGGCGGTCCTCGACCCGGCCGCCCGCGATCGCCTGGGTATCGACCCGGCCCAACTCGACCGCCACCGTGCCCGCCTCGAGGACCAGCCGGACTTTGTGGCCCGGATCCTGGCGCTGTTCACCCCCGCCGACGACCCGACTGGACAGGCAGCCGATGCCGAGACCGACCTCTACGGCGGCTTCAGTCCGCGCAGCGACCAGCAGATTTATCCGCGCGTGCGCGCCGCCGGCGCCGATGAGCTCGCCCGGATGGGTACGCCGTTTCGCGACGAGCGCCTCAACACGCTACTGTTTCGCTATCGTGCCCGCCACTACCCCGACAGCCTCGATACGGCCGAGCGGGAACGCTGGGCCCGTCATCGTTATCAACGCCTGGTCAGCGACCCGGAACTCGGGTCGATTCAGTGGCCGGCCTACCAGCAACAGCTCGAAACCCTGATGCCCCGGCACCCCGACCGCGCCGAGCTGTTCGCCGACCTCGCGCGCTGGCCCGGGGAGATCGGCCTGCCCGAACTCGCTGAAACGAACAATCAGTAAGTTAAGAGCGATAGGTAAGACGCAACCTTCAGTTGTTATGCACAACTCGCTGATTCATGACTTTCACGCTACATTCACGTTACGGCTGGCTCAAATCATCACCAGAGCAGCTGCAAGTTGTTGTTTTTCATGCATTTAACAAACTGACCAAAAAGTAACCAATCCGTCACAGTTCCGGGACAGCGCCGGGCCAGGCAACTTTGCTCACACGGTTATCCACAGCTTGTGTGGATAAATCCTCAAACCCGTGGAATCACAAGTACTTTGTGACCTGTCGCACACTTATGGAGCCAAGGGTGCCGGCAGATCGCGGAAGTTTTTGCCAACAGGGAGTTGGGGGGCGGCTCGGGGCCCGCCGGGTGGGGCTCGATGATTTGTCGAGTACTGCCTTCGGCAGTTCTCGATTCCCTGCAGTACTCGGATCGGGCGGGAACCGTCATAACTCGCACGAGCCCTGTGGGCTCGCACTCAGACAGATGACGGTTCTGATCCGCCCGTTCCTGCGTGCTTCGGCTGCAT
>CAYQJJ010000210.1:0-5229 GCA_964417745.1 uncultured Wenzhouxiangella sp. | reverse complement strand
GGCCATGCGCATGCTGATGCTGCGCTACACCCAGGCCCTGATCACCCAGATGGCCCAGACCGCGGTGTGCAACCGCCACCACACCATTGATCAGCAATTGGCCCGCTGGCTGTTGTTATCCATGGACCGACTGCCGACCAACGAATTGACCATGACCCAGGAACTGATCGCCAACATGCTGGGCGTGCGCCGCGAAGGCGTGACCGAGGCTGCTGGCAAGTTGCAGAAGCAGGGTGCCATCCACTATCAGCGCGGGCGCATCACCGTGCTCGACCGTCCGCGGCTCGAAGAACTCAGCTGCGAGTGCTACGCGGTGGTCAAGGAAGAAACCGACCGCCTGGCGGCCTACGCAAAGAAGTTATAGCGCCGATCCACGGTCGGATGGCGGCCATGGATCGACGACAGCCCGCGAAGACCTGGCCGTGACCACATGCAAGGCCCTTGCTGCCGATTCAGCGCTCCGTGCGGTGGCGGACCGACGTACCTGCTCCTGAAGCGTAGGCTTGGAAGTGTGACGTAGCCGGGTTCCTCTGACCGGGTGCCCGCTGCTTTTTCAACATCCGAGTTTGCAGAACAGGAGTACCAAAATGAACAGATCCGTATTCATACACGCAATAGTCGCTCTGTCGATGATCGCCATGATGATGCCCGCGCAGGCGCAACTTGTATCCACCGGCGACGCGCTCGCGCTGGAGGCCGGTAGCCTGGAAACCCGCATTGAAGCCTTTCTCTTGCGCGATGGCGTGGCCGCCGAGCTGGCCAGCCACGGCGTGACCCATGAAATGGCGATGGCGCGAGTGGCGGACATGAGTGCCGAAGAGCTGGCGCTGGTCGCCGGAAACATGGATGAGATGCCAGCCGGCGCAGGAATCGTTTACCTGCTCGGTGTCGTATTTATCGTTCTTATCGTAATGAACTTCATGGGGCGCTGATGCCCGGAAAGAACAGCAAAGGCGCGGCCGCCCTGGCCGCGCTTTTTTTTCTCCTGGCCACGGGTTGTGCCAGCTTTGATACGAAAATCCCGGAGCAATGGGAGCCCCGCATCGAGTTGAGCGACACGCCCTTCCATCCCCAACTTGAATACCACTGCGGACCGGCCGCGCTGGTCACGGTGCTCGAAGCCTCGGGTGTCCGGCCCCCCTACGATGAAGTTGCCAGCCGGATTTATGTTCCGGGCCTCGAGGGTAGTCTGCAGGTCGAATTGATGGCCGCGACAAGAAGTTTCGGACGGATTCCGTTCCGCCTGCCCGGCGAGCTCCAGCCCGTGCTTGCCGAAGTCCGGGCCGGCCGCCCGGTTCTGATTCTCCAGAACCTTCGCGTCCCAGGCTTTCCGGCATGGCACTATGCCGTCGTCATCGGCTACGACCGCGACCGGGCTGAGCTCCTGATGCGCTCGGGCAATGACCCCCTGCAGGCCACCCCGACCCGGCGATGGATGCGCCAGTGGGACTGGGCCTCGCGCTGGGCCATCGTGGTGCTCGAGCCCGGGGAACTTCCGACCAACCCGCACCGGCCGGCTGCGCTGCGGGCGCTCGCCGACTTCGACGACCACGCGCCAGCCGAGCCACGGCTGCGGGCCTGGCGGGCAGCGGCCGACCGGTGGCCGAACGAGCCGCTGGCCTGGATGGGTATGGGGAATGCACGCTACGAACTCGGCGCGCTCGAAGATGCCGCGGCCGATTTCGAGCACGCACTGGAAATCAAACCTGACAGCTGGCCGGCACGCCTGAACCTGGCCCAGGTGCTGCTGGAACTCGATCGTCCTTGCCCGGGCCAATCCATTATCGAGGCCGAGTCGATGGACCCCGATCATCCATTGATCGAATTCCACACCAACCTGGCAGCAAGACTCGAAATGGCCTGCGAGGCCGGCAATGCGGGGATCGCAGAGCGTGAGGTGGAGAATCCGTAGCACAACGCCCGGGTCGCTCTCGCACAGCGCTTCTGCGCCTGCGGCAAGGATCTCGTCAGGAACGCCGCAGGAATACCGCAGCCATCAACAACGTCATCAGAATTACCAGTACAAACCCGCCCTTTGAAAAGATCGGAACACTCACCGCCGAGGCCTGCATCGAATTGTTGAATGTACAGGTCACATCTTCGCCGGCTTCGAGGTCGATGGCGTCTGCCGGCGAGCCATCGTCGCAGTTGGCGCTGTCGAGCTGCCAGCCCGACGGTACGGTCTCGCTTACGCCATAGACTCCAGGTGCCCGTGTTTCCACGATGGACTCGCCGTGGATCAAGCTGAAGTTGCCAAGGTCGCCAGTGAAGTCGAACGACTGGCCTGTATCGGTCGGGTTGGCTTGCTTGAGGATGGTGATCGTGCCATCGGCTCCGCCAAGCTGCGAATTGATAAACACACAGGTCACGTTTTCACCGGCCTCAAGGTCGATGGCATCGACCGGTGAGCCATCGTCGCAGGTGGCGCTGTCGAGTTGCCAGCCGGCTGGCACTGTTTCGCTGACGGCGTAGACGCCTGGCGATTGTGTCACCACGAAAAACTCGCCGTGCAGAAGGCTGAAGTCGCCCAGGTCGCCGCTGAAATCGAACGACTGGCCCGTATCGGACGGGCTGGCCTGCTTGAGGATCGAGATCGTGCCCTCGGCTGCACCGAGCTCCGTATTGATGAACACGCAGGTCACGGTCTCGCCTTCATCGAGAACGAAGTTTGCGGTTGCCGCTCCGATATCACCGGAACTGTCGGTGTCATTGCAGACGATGTCGGTCAATTCCCAGCCTGCCGGGACGGATTCAGTCGAGCTGTAACTGCCCGGCGCCAGATTGTCGACGACGATCTGCTCGCCATCGGTCAGGTCGCCGGCAGCGTCGCCGGTAAAGGTAAAACCCTGCAGGCTTCCTTGCGGATTGGTGCGCTTTTCGACGATGATCGTGCCGGTTTCCGGACACGCATCCGGAGACGTAATGGTGTTGTTGTCGGTGGTTACGGTCGAACCAAACGCCAGTGCCCTGCCGTCCAGCGATGCCTCATCCCCAAGCGTAATGCTGAGACCGTCAGCCGTACCGCGGAACACGGTGCCGAGGAATGCCGCATTGGCTCCAATCGTTGTGCCACCGGTTGGCGTCCAGAAGACATTGTCCACGCAGGCACCGTCGGCAGTTACGACGCTGGAATTGGCCGCCGGGTCGAGCGCGCCGCCGGGTCTGAATATGTACAAGCCATCGCCGCTCAAGGTGACCGTCGCACCCGTGTTGATGGTCATTGCCCCCGTGGTCGAATAGCAGCCCGGAGGGAACTCTCCGGGCGGCGCGCCACCGATACTGATTTCGTCGAGCGCTACGGCTGCTCCGATCGACGTGCAGGATTGCTCATCCAGTTCGGCCCGGGCGGCATTCTGGTCAATTCCGGTCTGATCCGGGCAGGGTGTCTGTTCTGACCCGCCAATGGTCGGATCAACAGCAGGTCCGGTCGTATAACAGACATCGCCCTCGATAACCGTTCCGGGCGTGGTGTTGGTGAAGGTCCCGGAGACAATCGAGAACGACCCCGTCGATCCCAGATCGGGTGCGGTCTGGCCCCAAACCGGGGCCACAAGCAACAACAGAGCTACGCTCGCGCACGCCTGGACTAAGCGGGGCTTCAGACACGGCAAGGGATCCGCGCCTGGATAAGAACGGGGAACGTCGAGCCGGCCCGGAGGCGAGAAGCTGGTCTTCATCGAGAGTCCTCTGTCTGATTCTTTCGATTGGCAGCCCGAGAACAATCGCATTGATTGAATGGTTGCGGGCATTTTGTTGCGGACAAGCCTGACAACAAGCTGGTCAGAAGCTGATATCGAGCACTGCAAACAGTCCGAGCAGGCCGACGACGATCAGGTAGATCGCGACGATCGTGCTGAGCAGGCGGGGCATGATCAGGATGAGAATTCCGGCGATGAGCGAAATCAGGGGGGTCATAATCAGCGGTAGATTCATGATTTTTGTTCTCCGTGTGGATTTCGACATCCAGGGTCAAAGATGTCCAGACTTGGCATCAATGTAGATCGGGCTGTCGAAGATGACCGTTCGCTGGCGTACACGGCCGAAGTTGCTCAATTTCCAGCAAGCAGCCCTGCGCGGCTGCACAAGGTGTTCGACGGGGCCCTGCAAGAACTCGCCAGTAAGTAACCCGAAGCCCTGTAGTACGGCTCGGCCAGGCGCCTTCGAGGATGGCCCACTAGTGCCTCCCAATGTTCGCTCCCGAACAGACGGCCTCCCCCGGGAAGGCCATTTTTGACGTTCCGGACGCTCAACGGCTGATTGCCGGGTGTCTTAATTTTGAATCACATGGCGGGAAAAACGCCGCCATGTCCGGGCTGCTTCAGTCCGGCGCCCAAAGGATTCCAGCGATGACTACATACACCATGAATGGCCACAGGCACTCAACCATGGATATCGAACCCGAGATTCTTATGGGAATCGTGGGAAATCAGGTCGCGCATTTCACGCGAGCTCGGTGGCGGCTGCAGGAAGGGCCGGAGAGGTTCAGGTGCCTGGAAAGCGCAGATCCCAAAATGCAGCTTCAGGCGGCACTTGCGCAAATTGAAACCCTCCTGAAAAGAAACCGGGAGCTCATGGAAACCGTGGTTCTCCTAAGCCAGGCGCTCGATGAGGCCCATTCCTTGATCCGGATGGATCAGCCCGTCAGCCAGGCAGATCGAAACAGAGTGCAGGGGCTACAGTTGTCCTGTGATGTCAACGATCGACTCAAGTTGAACCGAAAGAAACCCTGACCCGCAACGAATCCTGATCAGGCAGTACGGGGTGCTCAAGGGGGCTGGAGAAACAGCAGTTCGAGTAAACGGCCGGTGATTGCCAATCAGTACCTGGTTGGCGATCATGTTGTATTGGATTACCGGAGTCAGAGGACGGAGCCGGTCGCCTGCGGCGACCGGTGCCCAATATTAACCCGGCAGGTATGTAGATCACATTCAGGGCTTCAAGCAGGGTCCGAATCAAGGCGTCGCTCGCAGCCAATGGTGATTCCATTGGCAAGAGCGAGAACGCAGAGTCGGACCCTGCTTGAAGCCCCTAGGGAGCCTCTGAATAAGTCTGCACGGAGCGCGTTTCAGTCTTTGAGCCCGCAGATCGTGTGGTGCGACACGAGTGACAGTAGCCGTCGCTACGGCCGAGTGGCGCAGCGTAGCCAGCGAAGCAAGGCCGGCTTGCCAACGGCAAGAAGGCCTTGTGGAGCGGCGTTAAGCGCGTGCTCGAGATGCGGGCTCAAAGGCG
>CAYQJJ010000209.1:0-5230 GCA_964417745.1 uncultured Wenzhouxiangella sp. | reverse complement strand
TTAGCCGTCGGTGTTCCGGTTGGTTTGCCGGGGGACGGGCCATTGATGCCGCTTCGCATCACGCCCGCAATTCTGCCCCGAGCGGGTCAGGCGGTTTCGGGAAAGGCGAGCGAAAGCACCGGTTATTTCAGACAGTGTCGAACAGAAAGGTCGGGCGGGCTGGCGGGGCGACAGCCGGGGCCGCCGCGGCTGGCCGTCGGCGGTCGGGGCGGGGCGCGGTGTCAGGCGCCCATGGCGCGCACGTGCTGATTGAGGCGCGACTTGTGGCGGGCCGCCTTGTTGGCGTGCATGACACCCTGCGAGACCGAACGGTCGATGGCCGGAACGACGGCCTTGTAGGCGGCTTCAGCCGCTTCCTTGTCGCCGCTGATGATCGCGCGCTGGACCTTCTTGATCTTGGTGCGAACATGCGAGCGCAGCGATGCGTTGTGCTGGCGATGCTTTTCAGTCTGGCGAGCCCGCTTGCGGGCAGATACGCTGTTGGCCACGAACTACTACTCCTGGAAACTGATTTGACTTGTCAAGCCGAGTATTGTCGATCGGAAGCGGTCGGGAGTCAAGGCCTTCGGGGTGCGCTGGCGTGAGTCTTCTGGGTTCCACGCTGCGGTTTGGCAGCATGACGCTGGTATCGAGGGTGCTGGGCTTTGCCCGAGACGTGATTCTGGCGCGCTGGTTCGGTGCCACGGCGGCCACCGATGCGTTCTTCGTCGCATTCAAGATCCCCAATTTCCTGCGTCGGCTGTTCGCCGAGGGCTCGTTCTCGCTCGCCTTCGTGCCGGTGCTCTCGGAGTATCGGGAGCGCGGCGATGCCGCCAGCCTGAAATCGCTCATCGATGCCACGGCCGGTACGCTGATGGCCGTGCTGCTGGTCATCACGGCGCTGGGCATGCTCGCCGCCCCATTCATCGTCAGCGTCTTCGCCCCCGGCTTCCGCGCCGACCCGGAGCAGCTGGCGCTGGCCAGCGACATGCTCCGGGTGACCTTTCCCTACCTCTTCTTCATCGCCATGACGGCCCTGGCCGGTGGCATTCTCAACACCCTCGGGCGCTTTGCCCTGCCGGCCCTGACCCCGGCGCTGCTCAATGTTTCGCTGATTCTGGCCGCCGTGCTGTTCAGCAGCTGGTTCGCCGAGCCGGTCCGGGCGCTGGCCTGGGGCGTGCTGCTGGCCGGGGTGCTGCAGCTCGGGGTTCAGGTTCCGGCGCTGGCGCGCCACGGTGTCCTCCCGGTCCCGCGTCCGGGGTTTTCTCACCCCGGGGTGCGGCGGATCATGAAGCTGATGGTGCCGACCCTGTTCGGCTCCTCGGTCGCGCAGATCAGCCTGCTGCTCGATACCCTCATCGCCTCGCTGCTGGTGGCCGGCTCGATTTCCTGGCTCTACTACGCCGACCGGCTCATGGAGTTTCCGCTCGGCCTGTTCGGCGTGGCGCTGTCGACGGTCATCCTGCCGAGCCTGGCGACCCTGCACGCGCGCGGCAGCCGGCTTGAGTTCCGGGCCACCCTGGACTGGGCCGTGCTGCTGGGGGTGGTCATCGGGCTACCCGCGGCTGCCGGCCTGGCGGTGCTGGCCGAACCGGTCATCGTGGCCCTGTTCCAGTACGGCGCGTTCGCGCCCGAGGATGTGCGCATGGCCTCGCTGGCGCTGATGGCCTACTGCCTCGGCCTGCCGGCCTTCATTGGCGTGAAGATTCTCGCGCCGGGCTTTTTCTCGCGCCAGGACACGCGCACCCCGGTGCGGATCGCGGTCACCGCGCTGGTGGTCAACATGGGGCTCAACGTGGTGTTCGTGCTCGGCATTACCTGGCATCTCGCCGGTGGCGACTTCGGTGCCGGGCTGTGGGCAACGCTGGCCGCCAATCCCGGGGCGCACGCCGGGCTGGCACTGGCCTCGAGCGCGGCCGCCTGGCTCAACGCCGGCCTGCTGTGGCGCAACCTTCGCGCACCCGGGCTGGCCCCGCGCTTGCCGGGCCGGCAGCTGGGTCGGGTGCTGATCGCCGTCCTGGCCATGGGCCTGGCCGTTCGCTACATCATTCCCGATACCGGGGTGCTGGTCGAATCGGGTATTGCCGGGCGTGCCGGCTGGGTGGTACTGGCCATCGGTACCGGGGCGGCGGTCTACGCGCTGGTCCTGTTCGCCGCCGGCATGCGCCCGGCCGAGCTGGCCCGGCCGCAAGCCGTGGAGTCGGCCTCATCCTGAAGCCGAATCGCGACCGGCCGAACGTGCCCGAACGCCCCGGCGCGCTCACTGCGCGTCGGTCACCGGCTGGCGCATGGTGACCAGCTCCTCGGCGCTGGTCGGGTGGATGCCGATGGTGCGGTCGAAATCGGCCTTGGTCAGCCCGGCGCGCACCGCCACGGCGAAGCCCTGCATCATTTCCGGCGCGTCCGGGCCGACCACGTGGCAGCCCAGCACCCGGTCGCTCCGGGCATCGACGACCAGCTTCATCAGGCCCTTCTCGCCGCGCCCGGACAGGGTGTATTTCATGGGCGTGAATTCGGATCGAAAGATCTGCACCTCGAATCCCTGCTCGCGCGCGTCTTCCTCGCTCAGGCCGACCGTGCCCACCGGCGGCTGGGAAAACACCGCCGCTGGCGTGTCAGCATGGTCGACTGGCCGGCCCATGCCGGCGAACTCGGTATCGGCAAAGGCGTGGCCTTCCATCAACGCCACCGGCGTGAGGGCGATACGGTCGGTGACATCGCCGACTGCGAAGATGTTGTCGCGGCTGGTGCGGCTGTAGTCGTCGACCTCGATACGCCCGCCGGGCCCGGTGCGCACGCCGGCCGCCTCCAGGCCGAGCTCGCCGGTGTAGGGTTCACGACCGGTGGCGAACATGACGCAATCGAAGGTATCGACCCGGTCATCGGAGAAGGTCACCTCGATGCCCTCGGGGACCGAGGCCAGGCGCGCCGGGGCGGTGTGGTAGCGGATATCGATACCGCGGCCGCGCATGCCGGTCTCGACCATGCGCCGGACATCGGCATCGAAGCCGCGCAGGATCTGCTCGCGCCGGTAGGCCACGGTCACGTCGCTGCCCAGGCCGTTGAAGATGCCGGCGAACTCGACTGCGATATAACCGGCACCGACGATCAGAATGCGTTCGGGCAGCTCGGGCAGATCGAACGCCTCATCCGAGGTGATGGCCAGCTCGTGGCCCGGAATATCGGGAACCCAGGGGCGACCGCCGACGGCGATCAGGATCTTCCCGGCGCTGATCGTCCGGCCGTCGACCTCGACGCTGTGCTCGTCGATCAGGCGCCCGCGGCCCATGAACAGGTCGACCCCGGCGTTGTCGAGCAGGCCGTGGTAGATGCCATTGAGGCGGTCGATCTCGACATCCTTCGCGCCGATCAGCTCCGGCCAGGAAAATTCAGGGTGGTCGAGGTGCCAGCCGTAGCCGGCGGCATCGTCAAAGCTCTCGGAAAACTGCGAGGCGAACACCAGCAGCTTCTTGGGCACGCAGCCGCGGATCACACAGGTACCACCGACGCGCGATTCCTCGCAGATGGCGACGCGCGCCCCGTGGCCGGCCGCGATCCGCGAGGCGCGCACGCCCCCCGAACCGGCACCGATGACAAACAGGTCGTAGTCGTACTGGGGCATGCGCATTCCTCAATAAGAAAAAACGGGTGCCCGGCCGAATCTCAGGACCCGGGCCAGACAACGCGACATTTTACCCGTCCAGCCCGATGAATCTGGCGCCATCCCCAAGCTGAAATCCATCCACGAGGCGACCCACCCGGCCGGACTGCCGGAGGCCGTGGCCGAGCGGGTTCGGGAGGCGCGGGGGCAGGGCAGCTAGCAAGACCTGGACCCCACCCAGGAAGATGTGCTGGATGCGTTGGAGTGGGAGGCTGAAGATGAAAGCGAGGAGGAGTAGAATGGAGTCCATGGCAGCCAATCTCCGAGAAACCCTGCATACCCTGGCCGAGCAGTTGCCGGAGGATGCAAACATCGACGACGTCATCGAGCGCCTGCGCTTTCTGCGGGCGGTCGAGGAGGGCAAGCGCGCGGCCGACCGTGGTGAGTTCGCCAGCGATGAGGAGGTCCGGCGCGTGTTCGCCAAGTACGGGGTCAAGGCTTGAAGCTGCGCTGGACCCGGCTGGCCCTGGCCGACTTCGAACAAGCCCACGACCACATTGCAGAGGAAAATCCGGAAGCCGCCGGCCGGATCGCCCAGCGCATTCGGGACGCGACCGAAACCCTGCTGGAGTATCCCCGCATCGGCCGGGTTGGAGAGGACGAGGACTCGCGCGAGTGGCATGTCGACAAGACCCCGTATCTGTTGATCTACTCGATCAAGGGCGATGTTATCGAGCTCTGGCGGGTCTGGCACGAATCTCAAGATCCCTCGACCCGCTGACCTCGCGCTGCCAAGCTTCGCTGTAGCGGATGCCGGCAAGCTCGCGGCAGCTTTTTCCTTAGTTGCCTGACCTGGGCTCTTTCGCGGCAGTCGCTTTCGCAGGTATCGGCGGTGCGCTGGAAACGATCGAGTTTACCGGGGATAATGTTGCCTTTTTGAATGCGTCACAGGCGAAGGCGGCAGCGAAAACGCTTTCCCATGGCCTGGCAGGCGGTGCGATATCGAAAATGCGTGGTGGGCGTTTTGGTCATGGCTTTTTAGCCTCCGGTGCTACCGCTGCGGCTACGCCCCATGTGGATGAGAATGTCGGGCACCCCATTGCAGAAGGATTGATGCTTGCATTGCTGGGTGGAGCCGTGTCCGAGCTGAGTGGGGGTAAATTCGCAAATGGGGCGGCAACCGCCGCATTGGCATATGCGTTTAATCACAAGGCGTCTGAGCGTCAGTCATCATCGGGAGGTGGTCAGTCAGAGCCTGATGATGAGCTAGTTGTGGTTGGTAGCGGCACTGTCAAGGTCTCGTCTGCATCGTTTCGTGGCGCTGAGGTCGGTAGATTCGAAATGCAATTGGCAGTTGATGTTTATGATCGTGAGGGGCACCTGGTTGGCTGGTATGACGTAGAGATGAGCGCAGCTGCTGGTGGTCCTGGTGCAGGTAATAGGCGTGGGTCTTTGTCATTTGGCGTGTACGAATTCGACGCTATCCTTAAAGGCCCGCCACTCTTGAATCGCTCACAATTTTTCGACGCGTTCCATGGGCAGCAGGTTTCTATATCGGGAGCCCATTTGACTGCTGGTCCCGGTGGAGCTTCAGTTGGTAGATTTCAGATAGGTGCTTATCAGGATCCATTGCCTAATGCCAATACGACT
>CAYQJJ010000208.1:0-5442 GCA_964417745.1 uncultured Wenzhouxiangella sp. | reverse complement strand
CGCGAAGGTGGCCGCACCGTTGGTGCTGGCGTCGTGGCCAAGATTCACGAATAAGTTCGAGCCGCGGCATCGGCCGTCGGTTCGCCGGGTTCGCCCGGCAGCCGGCGGCCGGTACCGGCTCCTGATTTCAGAAGGCGAGTAGCTCAACTGGCAGAGCAGCGGTCTCCAAAACCGCAGGTTGGGGGTTCGAGTCCCTCCTCGCCTGCCACTGCTTCCAAGGCGATAGAAGATTTATGGCAGCCGAAAAGACATCACCACGCGACAACATGTTGTGGGCAGTCAGCCTGCTCATCCTGCTGGCCGGGGTGGTCGGTTTTTTCCATTTCGCCGATGAGGTCATGACGCTGATCCGGGCCGTCGGTCTTCTGGTGGCCCTGGTGATCGCACTGATCGTCGCCAACAAGACCGCGCGCGGACGGATGATGTTTTCGTTCATGCGCGAGACCGATGTCGAGCGGCGCAAGGTTGTCTGGCCCAATCGGCAGGAAACCTTCCAGACCACGTTGATGGTGCTGGTGCTCACGCTGATCGCCGCAGTGCTGCTGTTTCTCATGGATACCCTGTTCGGCTGGATTATTCGGCGCCTGATCGGCGCGGCCGGAGGGACTTGATGGCAAAGCAGTGGTACGTCGTCCACGCGTACTCGGGTTTCGAGAAATCCGTCAAGCGCTCCATGGAAGAGCGCATCAAGCGTGCCGGAATGGAAGACTATTTCGGGGAGATCCTCGTCCCCACCGAAGAAGTGGTGGAGATGAAAAAAGGCGTCAAGCGGCGCAGTGAACGCAAGTTCTTTCCCGGCTATGTCCTCGTCGAGATGGAGCTCAATGACGAGACCTGGCACCTGGTCAAGGATGTGCCCAAGGTAATGGGTTTCATTGGCGGTCGCCAGGATCAGCCCGCACCGATCACGAAGCGCGAGGCCGATGCCATTTTGCAGCGCGTTGCCGAAGGTGTCGACAAGCCGCGCCCGAAGGTTCTGTTCGAGCCGGGCGAAATCGTGCGCGTGACCGACGGTCCCTTCAACGATTTCAGCGGCGTTGTCGAGGAAATCAATTACGAAAAGAGCCGGCTGCGAGTAGCGGTTTCGATTTTCGGCCGGTCCACCCCGGTGGAGCTGGATTTCCAGCAGGTGGAAAAAGCCTAGAACCAGTGAGGCAGCGGGATCCGCCCGCACTTCACGCAAACCAACCAGCGGGGAGCCACGGTTAACCAGCACCTGGCGATCGCACCCGAGGAGAAAGAAGACAATGGCGAAGAAAGTCAAAAGCTATATCAAGCTGCAGGTCGCTGCAGGCCAGGCCAACCCGAGCCCACCCGTCGGCCCGGCCCTCGGCCAGCACGGTGTCAATATCATGGAATTCTGCAAGGCATTCAATGCCGCGACCCAGTCGGTCGAGGCCGGTATGCCGATTCCGGTGATCATCACCGTCTACAGCGACCGCAGTTTCACCTTCATCACCAAGACCCCGCCGGCAGCCGTGCTGCTGCGCAAGGCTGCCAATATCCAGAAGGGCAGTGGCGAGCCGAATACCAACAAGGTCGGCAAGGTCACCCGTGATCAGCTCGAAGATATTGCACGCCAGAAAGAGCCGGACCTGACCGCTGCCGACATGGATGCGGCCGTGCGGACCATTGCCGGAAGCGCCCGCAGCATGGGCCTCAACGTTGAGGGAGTCGAATAATGGCCAGGAGCAAGCGGATTCGCGCCATGCGCGAAAAAATCGAACCCGGCAAGCCCTATGCCATCGACGAGGCGCTGGGTCTGCTCAAGGAACTGAGCAAGGTGCGGTTTACCGAATCGGTCGAGGTCGCAATCCGGCTCGGCGTCGATCCGCGCAAATCCGATCAGTCCGTGCGTGGCGCCATCGTGATGCCCAACGGCACCGGCAAGAGCGTCCGGGTCGCGGTATTCGCCCAGGGCGAGAACGCTGACAAGGCGCGCGAGGCTGGCGCCGATATCGTCGGCATGGACGACCTCGCCGAGACCATCAAGGGCGGTGAGATCGACTTCGATGTGTGCATCGCCACCCCGGACGCCATGCGCGTGGTCGGGCGTCTTGGCCAGGTACTGGGCCCGCGTGGCCTGATGCCGAACCCCAAGGTCGGCACGGTCACCACCGATGTTGCGACCGCTGTTCAGAATGCCAAGGCAGGCCAGGTGCAGTTCCGCACCGACAAGGGTGGGATCATCCACGCTACCATCGGCAAGGCGGATTTCGACGTCAGCGCCCTCAAGGGCAACCTCGACGCGCTGGTCAACGAGCTGATCAAGGTCAAGCCACCGTCTGCCAAGGGGCAGTACGTGAGAAAGGTTGCGGTCTCCACGACCATGGGTCCCGGGATCAACGTCGATCGCGGCACCCTGAGCCTGTAACGGGCTCGGATAATCGAGTTTGGGTTGCTGTCCACCGGCTTTCGGGCCGGGCTGGTCATCAGCCCACGGGCGATCGCCCCGTTTCGGCGGGGCGCCCGTCCAAGACCGCGGGTCGCGGCCGGTGAAAGTCGGCGGCGGTAATGGTCAGATCGACCGCCCGCGCAGATGGTGACGCCCGAATACCCTGATTGAATCAGGGGAAACGGCCACCGCAAGGTTCGGTCGACCCGTTTTCGGGACGATCGAAATGGTAAGAGCCGCCGGAGCGATCCGGTTGCTCCAATTGATGATGGAGGTAGCCAATGGCGCTTACTCTCAAGCAGAAAAAAGCAGTCGTGGCAGAAGTGTCCGCAGTCGCGGAGTCTGCTCACTCCGCTGTTGCTGCAGAGTATCGTGGTCTGACCGTCAGTGAAATGACCGAGATGCGTCGCAAGGCGCGTTCCGAGGGCGTTTTCCTGAAGGTTGCCAAGAACACGCTGGTGCGCCGAGCCGTAAAGGGTACCGACTTCGAATGCATGGCCGATGGACTCGATGGCCCGCTGCTGTTCGCCTTCTCGGTTGACGAGCCAGGTGCAGCAGCGCGGTTGATCAAGGACTTCGGCAAAAACAATGACCGTTTGATTACGCGGATGGTGGTCGTGGGCGCTCAGCTTCACGGCGCCTCCGAGCTGGAGCGTCTGGCCAGCCTGCCGACGCGTGATCAGGCCATTGCCATGTTGATGGGTGTCATGAAGGCGCCGGTCGAGAAGTTCGTTCGTACACTTGCGGAACCGCACACCAAGCTGGTTCGGACCGTTGCCGCGGTACGCGACAGCAAGCAAGCTGCCTGAAACCGATATCCCCCGGACATGAAGGCGAGGTAGCCCAAGAGGCACTTGCTGGTTCGGAACCAAATACTTAGGAGTTGAAAACACAATGGCCGTTTCAAAAGAAGACATTCTGGATACCATTTCCAACATGAGCGTGATGGAAGTCGTCGAGCTTATCGAGGCGATGGAAGAAAAGTTCGGTGTCAGCGCTGCCGCTCCGGTGGCCGCTGCCGCACCTGGTGGTGGCGGTGAAGCTGCTGCCCCCGCCGAAGAGCAGACCGAATTCGATGTGATCCTGGCGAGCTTCGGCTCGAACAAGGTCGGCGTGATCAAGGCCGTTCGCGGCATCACCGGTCTGGGTCTGAAAGAAGCCAAGGATCTGGTCGAGGGCGCACCCTCGCCGGTCAAGGAAGGCGCATCGAAAGACGAAGTCGCAGACATCAAGAAGCAGCTGGAAGAGGCGGGTGCGACCGTCGAGGTCAAGTAACCCGATTGAAAACTGCTTCATGACAGGGAGTGGGCTGGGTGTCGTTTTGACGCCCGGCCCCTTCTTGTTGGTACTTGATTAGTACCGGAGCAGCAGTGCAACTGACGTGGCGTTAACCGGGTGCCACGACAGCGCTTTGAACGTATCCCGGTCTATGCAATCTCAGGTGGGTAAGACGCTCATGAGTTACTCCTTTACCGAAAAGAAGCGCATTCGGAAAGATTTCAGCAAGCAACCCCAGGTGCTGGATGTCCCCTTTCTGCTGTCAACCCAGATCGATTCCTACAAGCGATTTCTGCAGGATGAAGTCGGTGAAGGGGAGCATTCCGACATCGGCCTGCATGGTGCGCTGTCGTCCGTTTTCCCGATTGTAAGTTATTCGGGCAACGCCGCGCTGGAGTATGTCAGCTACTCGCTGGGCAAGCCGGAATTCGACACGACCGAATGCAAGCTGCGTGGCATGAGCTATGGCGCGCCGCTGCGTGTCACTGTTCGGCTGGTCATTTACGACAAGGACAGCCCGGCACGCAACAAGAAGGTCAAGGAGGTCAAGGAGCAGGACGTCTTCATGGGCGATCTGCCGCTGATGACCGACACCGGCACGTTCATTGTCAATGGCACCGAGCGGGTGATCGTCAACCAGATGCACCGCTCGCCAGGCGTGTTCTTTGACCACGATCGCGGCAAGACGCACTCATCGGGCAAGCTGCTTTTCTCGGCACGCGTGATTCCCTACCGCGGGTCGTGGCTGGATTTCGAATTCGACCCGAAGGATTGCATCTTCACCCGCATCGATCGGCGCCGCAAGCTGCCGGTCACGATCCTGATGCGCGCGCTGGGCATGGAAGAGGAAGAAATTCTCGATTATTTCTTCGACAAGACCAAGGTCACGCTGCGCAAGAGCGATGCCAAGATCGATCTCGTGCCTCAGCGCCTGCGCGGCGAGAACGCCTTGTTCGACATCGCCGACAACGATGGCAACGTGATCGTTGCCAAGAACAAGCGCATCACCGCGCGCCACGTCAAGTTGATCGAAGAGGCAGGCGTCTCGACGCTGGAAGTGCCCGATGACTATCTGATTGGCAAGATTCTGGCCCATAACGTGGCCGACAGCGAGACCGGCGAACTGATCGCACGGGCCAACGACGAGTTGACCGAGGAGGCGGTTCAGGCGCTGCGCGAGGCCAAGGTCAAGCGCTTCGAGATTCTCTACGTCAACGATCTCGACCAGGGTCCGTATATCTCCAATACCCTGCGCATCGACCCGACCACCAGCGAGCTCGAAGCGTTGTGGGAAATCTACAAGATGATGCGCCCGGGCGAGCCGCCGACCAAGGAAGCCGCCCAGAACCTGTTTGGCAACCTGTTCTTCACCGAAGACCGTTACGACCTCTCACCGGTCGGTCGCATGAAGTTCAATCGCCGCGTCGGACGCAAGGAAATTACCGGCTCCGGTGTACTCGACCGCGAAGACATCCTGTCGGTGCTCCGGGTGCTTATCGACATCCGCAACGGCAATGGTACGGTCGATGATATCGACCACCTCGGCAACCGCCGGGTCCGTTCGGTCGGTGAAATGGCCGAAAACGTCTTCCGCATCGGTCTGGTGCGCGTCGAGCGTGCCGTGCGTGAGCGCCTCAGCGTGGCCGAGAGCGAGGGTCTTGCTCCGCAGGATCTGATCAACGCCAAGCCGGTGGCCGCCGCGGTCAAGGAGTTTTTCGGTTCCTCGCAGCTGTCGCAGTTCATGGACCAGAACAACCCGCTGTCCGAGG
>CAYQJJ010000207.1:0-5455 GCA_964417745.1 uncultured Wenzhouxiangella sp. | reverse complement strand
CCGCCCGGTCCGAGTACTGGAGGGAATCGAGGACTGCCGCAAGGCAGTGCTCGACCAATCATCGAGCCCCACCCGGCGGGCCCCGAGCCGACCACGAATCTCCGATGGGCATCGGCCCGTCCGGAACGTCCGAGCCAGCATCCGGTAAACCAAACCCGTGCGAGTGGGAGAAGCACCGGGTGCGAGGGTTGGAAGAAACGGAAAGAAAAACGGGTTATTTGGCATTTGCCCGCCACCCGGAACGTGCAGCCTGTTCGATCAACCAGCCAGTCAGGCGGCGGATTGCCGGTTCGTTGCGGCGGGCGTGTTTGTAGGCCAGGTAGAAGGCATCGCCGGTCGGAAAGCTGGGGGCGGGAATGACGACCAGGTCCGGGTCGGTTGCGGTATCGAGCATGTAGTCGTTGCTGAGCGCGATGCCCTGGTGGTGACGGGCGGCCTCGTGGGCCAGCAGCAGGTGGGAGAAGTGCTGGACCCGGACGTTTTCGGGGGGCTTGACGCCGGTGGCGGCGAAAAAGCGCCGCCAGTCCTCTCCCTTGGCTTCGAACAGGCTGGTTGCCGAGAGCAGCGGAAAGCCGGCCAGCCACTCAGGAAGCACCTCCCGGGGCTCGCGTTCGTGGGTCAGGCCACGGGCCTGGAGGCTCTCGCGGATTTCGCGCCAGAGCCGGCGCGAGCAGATGGCGAACAGGCGTTCGGTATAGAGGTGGTCGAATTGATAGCCGCGCTGCCGGTCGCGGACCGTCAGGAAGGCATCGCCGATGCGCTCGGACAGTACCGGCATGTCGGACTGCATTTCCAGGGTCAATTCGAGCTGGGGGTATTTGCGCTGCAGGTTCGGCAAGCGCGGAATCAACCAGCACACCGCCAGCGAGCTCGGCACCGCCAGGCGCAGCTGGTTATCCGGCGTGCCGCGCAGGTTGTTGGAAGCCCGTTCGATCTGCCGCAGCGCGGAGGTGACAACCTCCAGGAACTGCTCGCCGGCATCGGTCAGCGACAGCGTCCGCCCGGCGCGATTGAACAATGGTTCGCCGAGGTCGTTCTCGAGCTGGCGAATCTGATGGCTGATCGCGCTCTGGGTCAGGCTGAGTTCTTCGGCCGCGCGCGAGAAGCTGTTGAGCCGGGCGACGGCCTCGAAGGCCGGCAGGGTCTTGAGCGGCGGCAGATCCATGGATTAGAAAATTTCATGACGGGTCAATTAAGACCATTTTACATCATGGGTGGAACGGCCCAGAATTCGTCGTCATTGCCGGGGCAGCGCCCCGGTGTGCCTGATTCACCCAGGCGTCTTGAATTCGAGGAGTTGCATGATGTCCGGTCGCACCGTCAACAGCGCCATGGTTCTGCTGGTGTTCGGCAACCTGCTGGCGATCTTTTCCGATACCGTCATCAAGTGGGCCAGCGACGATATCGCGCTGTTTCAGTTCGTGGCCATGCGGCTGGTGTGTACCCTGGTGCTGCTGCTGCCACTGCTCGGCCTGGTCGACCGGCATCGCCTGACCGACGGCTGGCGGGTGCATCTGTTGCGCGCGCACATCGGGCTGTTCGGCATCGTGTGCATGGTCGTCGCGCTGGGTAACCTGGAGCTGGCAACGGCCAATGCCATCTTCTACGCCGCGCCCGTTCTGGTGATGGTCTTCGGCGTGGTGTTTTGCGGCGAGCGCCTGCGTCGGGCCAGCGCGGTTTCGGTGCTTTGCGGCATGGCCGGGGTTCTGGTTATTCTTCGCCCCGGCGAGATTTCACCGGCCGGCTTCAGTGCCCTGGGCCTGGCGGTGGCGCTGGCGATCGGCGCGCTGCTGGTGCGCAAACTGCCGCGCGATCAATCGGTGGTCCACAGCCTGTTGCTCAATTATCTGTTCGCGCTGCCGGTGGCCATGGCACTGGCGTTCTGGGAAGGCGCGCTGCTGGACTGGTCGATGCTGGGCGCGGCATTCGGCTCGGCGCTGTTCATCCTCGGCTATAACATGACCGTGATTCTGGCCTACCGGAATGTTGCCGCCAACCAGGTCACGGCAGCCGAGTACACCGGCATCGTCTGGGCTTTCGTCATCGGCTGGGCGCTGTTTGCCGAAATCCCCGATGTCTGGGTGTGGATCGGCAGCGTGCTGATCGTCGGGCCCTTGCTGGCCCAGGGTCTGCTGGCGCGAGCCGGCCGGCGCCGGCTCGAACCGGTTTCTTCCTGAAAGGCGCGTTCGTGCACGAGTCCGGCTGACGTGCCGGACAGTGCGCAGCGTTACTCGGCGGTGAAGCGGTCGCGGTCGTGGGTGCGGTGGTAATCCAGCGCCGGGCCGAGCGGGATGATGAAGTGCGGGTTGATGGTTTCGTGGCTGCCGTAGTAGTGCATCTTGATGGCGCGGAATTCGACGGTCTCCGCGATGCCGGCGATCTGGTAGAGCTCGCGCACGTAGTTCGACAGGTTCGGGTAGTCCTCGATGCGCCGGATGTTGCACTTGAAGTGGCCGACGTAGACGGCGTCGAACCGGATCAGGGTGGTGAACAGGCGCCAGTCGGCCTCGGTCAGACGGCTGCCGCACAGGTAGCGCTGGCCGGACAGGCGCTCTTCGAGCCAGTCGAGTGTTTCGAACAGTGGTACGACGGCTTCCTCGTAGGCTTTCTGGGTGGTGGCGAAACCGGACTTGTAAACCCCGTTGTTGACCTTGTGATAGACGGTCTCGTTGACCTCGTCGATGGCCTCGCGCAGCTCGCTCGGGTAGTAGTCGCCGGCGCGCGCACCGATGCCGTCAAAAGCCGAATTGAACATGCGGATAATGTCGGCCGACTCGTTGCTGACGATGGTGTTGTTGTGGCGATCCCAGAGCACCGGGACGGTGACCCGGCCGGTATAGTCGGACATCGCGGCGGTGTAGACCTGGTGCATGAACTCGGCGTTGTGGATCGGGTCGGGGATGACCTTGTAGCCGGGCTGGAAGGTCCAGCCGTTTTCGCGCATCAGCGGGTTGACCACCGATACCGAGATCATGTCTTCCAGGCCCTTGAGCTTGCGGAAGATCAGCGTGCGGTGGGCCCAGGGGCATGCGTAGGCGACGTAGAGATGGTAGCGCCCGGTCTCGGCGGCGAAACCACCCTGCCCGCTCGGTCCGGGCGAGCCGTCGGCGGTAACCCAGTTGCGAAATGCCGATTCGGAGCGCTTGAAATGCCCGCCGGTGGATTCGGTGTCATACCACTGATCGTGCCATTCGCCTTCGATCAAAAGACCCATGCCTTGCTCCTCGGAATATTGATTCATTGAGGGCGCGCCGAGCGCGGCCAGCCGCCAAGTTTAACAAAGCGGGCGTGGACGATCCGGGCGCGCTCAGCTGCTCAGGCGATCGATGACTTCGCGGGCGCGGCCGAGGTAGCCGCCACCGAACAGGTTGGCGTGGTTGAGGAGGTGATAGAGCTGGTACCAGGGCCGGCGCTCGGCATGGTCGTCGGGCAGCGGCCACTCGGCTTCGTAGGCGGAGTAGAAATCCTCGGAAAAGCCGCCGAACAGTCGGGTCATGGCCAGGTCGCACTCGCGGTCGGCATAGTGGACGGCCGGGTCGAACACCACCGGCTTGTCGCCGTCGATGACCGCGGCGTTGCCGGTCCACAGATCGCCGTGGATCAGCGCCGGCGGGGGCTGGTGGTGGCCGAAACGACGCTGGAATCGCTCGAACAGTGCCTGGCGAAGCCGCGACCAGCCGTCCTCCGGGTGCTTGTTGTCGAGGTGGTCGAGCTGGTGGCCGAGGCGATGCCAGAGAAAGAACTCGTGCCAGTCGCTCAGGCGGGGATTGGGTTGGGGGGTCAGGCCGATGTAATTGGCGCGGTGCCAGCCGAATGTAATGCTGCTTTGGCGGTGCAGCCGGGCCAGCGCGCTGCCAAGGCGACGCTCGCCGGCGCGCCCGCGTGACTGAAGGTCGAGGTATTCCAGCGCCAGCCAGGCGGTGTCGTCGACAACGCCCTTGCCGATCACTTTCGGGCAGCGCACGGTTGCGGTTTCGCTCAGCGCCTGCAGTCCGTCGGCTTCGGCCGAGTTCAGTCCGGCGCGCGAGACCGGCAGGGTCTTGATGAAAATGCGGCAGTCGGAAGACTCGAGTACGTAGGCTCTGGCGATATCGCCACCGGGGATCGCGCGCAGCGTGAGGCCGTGTTCATCGACCCCGAGTTCGCGGGCGATATGTCCGGCCTGTTCGATATCCATCCCCCCGCGCTCCATGAGCTATTGGCCTTGCTCCGGGATTTTCAGCCGCTGACGTAGCGCTCCAGCTGCTCGATGAGCTGTTGCTGATCACCGAGTACCGCATCGACCAGGTCGCCGATCGACACCAGGCCGATGACCATGCCGGATTCGACCACCGGCAGATGGCGAATGCGCTTCTGGGTCATCAGGGCCAGGCCCTCGTCGGCCATGGCGCGCGGGTCGATGGTGGTGACTTTGGACGTCATGATGTCGCGCACGTGAGTGTCGCGCGAGGAACGGCCCTCGAGGATGACCTTGCGCGCGTAGTCGCGCTCGGAAAAGATGCCCGCCAGCTGATCGTTTTCCATCACCAGCAAGGCACCGACGCCGAGCTCGGCCATGCGCCGGACGGCATCGATGACGATGCTGTCGGGTGTGACCGACCAGATATCGGTGCCCTTCTCGTTGAGAATCTGGCGAACAGTGTGCATGGAGCTCTCCCGGGTTCCGACGACGCTGGGTCGAGTATAGGACAACTATTGCGGTGTGCAAATAGCCGTCTGGGTTCATTTACCGATGCAGAATCCTGAAAAGATCCGGCCCAGCAGCTCATCGCTGCTCATTCGGCCGGTGATTTCGCCCAGCGCCTCGGCGGCCGAGCGCAGTTCCTCGGCCAGCAGTTCGCCGGAGGCGGTTGCGTTGATTTCGGCCAGGCCGCGATCGATGTGCAAGGCCGCCCGCTCGATGGCCTCGACGTGGCGTTGGCGGGCAGAAAACTCGCCGCCCGAGTCGGTGCGCGCACCGAGCATCCGGCCTACTTCGCTTTCGAGCCCATCGAGTCCGGCGCCGGTGGTTGCCGAGAGCCCGACCCGGCACTCGCGGACCGAGGGTTCGGCGCCGACCAGGTCGATCTTGTTGTCGATGCGAAGCACCGCCAGGCCGGACGGCAGATCCTCGATCGCGGGCGGTTCTTCGGCGCTGGCATCGACGACCCAGAACAGCAGATCGGCCGAGTCGATTTCGCCGCGGGCACGGCGCACGCCTTCGATCTCGACCTGGTCGCGTGCCTCGCGCAGGCCGGCGGTGTCGGCCAGGGTGACCGGCAGACCGGCCAGGTTGATGGTCTCGCGCAATACATCGCGGGTGGTGCCGGGGATGTCGGTGACAATCGCGCTGTCGCGGCGGGCCAGTGCGTTGAGCAGGCTCGATTTTCCGGCATTCGGCGCCCCGACAATCGCGATGCGCACACCGTCGTTGAGCAACCGCCCGGAACGAGCCCGGGCCATCAGATCGGCGGTA
>CAYQJJ010000206.1:0-5467 GCA_964417745.1 uncultured Wenzhouxiangella sp. | reverse complement strand
AGTCACACCCGCTCGAAGATCCCGGCTGCACCCATGCCGGTGCCGACGCACATGGTGACCATGCCGTAGCGTTGCTGGCGGCGGTGCAGGCCGTGGATGATCTTGGCCGACAGGACCGCGCCGGTGGCGCCGAGGGGGTGACCCAGGGCGATCGCGCCGCCGAGCGGGTTGACCTTGTCCGGGTCGAGTCCGACGTTGCCGATCACGGCCAGGGCCTGGGCAGCGAAGGCTTCGTTGAGTTCGACCCAGTCGATATCGTCCTTGTTGATCCCGGTCTGCTTGAGCACTTTCGGAATCGCCTCGATCGGGCCGATGCCCATGATTTCGGGCGGTACACCGGCGACGGAAAAGCCGCGGAAAACCGCCAGCGGGGTCAGGTTGAGTTCCTTGACGACGCGCTCGGATACCAGCACCAGCGCGCCGGCGCCGTCGGACATCTGCGAACTGGTTCCGGCGGTCACCGAGCCCTTGGCATCGAACACCGGCCGGAGCTTGCCGAGTGCTTCGGGCGTGGTGTCGCGGCGCGGGCCTTCGTCGGTGTCGACGACCGACTCGACCTCGCGAACCGCGCCGCTGGACGGGTCGGGTACCCGGCTGGTCACGGTTACTGGCCGGACTTCGGTGAACTCACCGTTGTCGATGGCCTTGATCGCCTTCTGGTGCGACTGGTAGGCGAACTGATCCTGGTCTTCCCGACTCACACCCCACTTGGCCGCTACTTTTTCGGCGGTGATGCCCATGCCGTAGGCAATCGCGACGTTGTCGTCGGTGAAGGCCTTCGGGTTCATGGCCACCTTGTGGCCCATCATCGGCACCATGCTCATGGTTTCGGTGCCAGCAGCGATCATCACGTCGGCATCGCCGGTGCGGATACGATCGGCCGCCATCGAGACCGTCTGCAGCCCGGATGAGCAGAAGCGGTTGACCGTGACCCCGGGAACCGATTCGGGCAGGCCGGCCAGCAACAGGCCGATGCGCGCGACGTTCATGCCCTGTTCGGCTTCGGGCATGGCGCAGCCGACGATCACGTCCTCGACGCGCGCCGGATCGAGCCCGGGCACCTCGGCAAGCGCCTCGCGCAGCGAGTGGGCGAGCAGGTCGTCGGGCCGGTAATTCCTGAAGCCGCCCTTGAACGCCCGGGCAACCGGGGTTCTGACGGCGGAGACTACGTATGCATCACTCATGGGTGGGGTCCTTGGATGTCTGGTTGTTTGTTCATGGTCAGGTATCTGTCGTGAGGCGGGAGGCGGGAGGCGTGGGCTGGTCGCCTTCGATCTATACCCCGCCTGACGCCTTCCGCCTCACCCCTTACCTGAATTCAGTTCCTCAACGGCTTGCCGGTCTTGAGCATATGGCCGATGCGCTCCTGGGTCTTGTCCATGGCCGCCAGGGCCATGAAGTTCTCGCGCTCGAGGTGGTGGATCCAGTCCTCGTTGACCGGCGTGTTGCGGTCGATCTCGCCGCCGCAGAGCACGCTGGCGATGCGCTTTCCGATCTCGAAGTCGTGCTCGGAAATGAAGTGGCCTTCGAGCATGTTGACCAGCAGCATCTTGAGCGTGGCAACGCCGACATCACCGGCAGCCGGGATGGTCGCACCCGGCATCTCCGGCCGGTAGCCGCCGGCGGCGAGTGCACGGATCTGGTAGTGGGCGGCGTGCAGCAGCTCGTGTTCGTGCAGCACGATCGTGTCCTCGGGGCGCAGATAACCCATCTCGCGCGCTTCCATGGCCGAGCCTGCGACCTGACCCATGGCGACTTGCTTGTAGCGTTTTTCCAGCAGCGGATAGCTGTCGCCGGCCCTCGTGTCGGCTTCGATCTGCATGGCCAGGGTGGCCAGGCCACCGCCGCCGGGCAGCAGCCCCACGCCGGCCTCGACCAGGCCCATGTAGCTTTCCAGGTGGGCGACCCGCCGGCTGGCGTGCATGGCCAGCTCCAGCCCGCCACCAAGCGCCAGGCCGCGTACCGCGGCCACCGAAGGCACGTTCGAATAACGCAGGCGCAGGTTGGCGTCCTGGAAGTTCTTGATCAGCGATCGCACGCTGTCCCAGTCGCCTTTCTGGATCGACTCGCTGGCCGCCTTCAAGTTGGCGCCGGCCGAGAACGGACCGTTCGGCTGCCAGATGACCAGGCCCTCGAAGCCGCCTTCGGCACGCTCGATCGCCTCATTGAGGCCGTCGACCACGCCCTGATCGATGACCGCCATCTTGCTCTTGAGGCTGGCGATGAGGACGTCATCGTCGATGGTCCACAGCCGGATGCTGTCGTTTTCGACCACCGTGGTACCCGAGCTGACCTTCTCGCCGAGCAGGCGTACCGGCTGGTACTGGCGCTGGTAGACCGGCAGGTCGGGGCGCGGGCTGTAGTCGCCGGTCGTGGCCGACCACGAGCCCTTTTCGTTATGCGCGGCATCGATCTGGCCGACCCAGCCAGGTAGCGGGGCATCGACGCCGGTGCGGTCGTTGTCGATATCGGCCCTGATCAGCTCGGCGATCGGCTGCCAGCCGGCGGCCTGCCACTGCTCGAACGGGCCGCTGTTCCAGCCGTATCCCCAGCGCATGGCCAGGTCGATCTCGCGCGTGCTCTCGGCGATTTCGGCCAGGTGATAGGCGCAGTAGTGGAACAGGTCGCGGTGGATCGCCCACAGGAATTCCGTTTCCGGGTATTCGCACTTGGCCAGCTCGGCCAGTTTCTCGCCCGGGTTCCGGATCGCGAGGATCGCCTTGACCTCGTCGCGAACGCTGTAGTCGGTAGCCCGGTAATCACCCTTCGCCGGGTCGAGGACGCGGATTTCCTTGCCTTCCTTTCGGAACACGCCGGCCCCGGATTTCTGGCCCAGGGCGCCGGCTTCGATGAGCTGGCCGAGCCATTTCGGAGCCTGGTACAGGCCATGCCAGGGGTCATCGGCGAGCTTGGCGTCCATGGTCTTGATGACGTTGGCCATGGTATCGAGCCCGACCACGTCGGCGAGCCGGAAGGTCGCGCTCTTGGGGCGGCCGATCGCCGGCCCGGTCAGCGCGTCGACGGTGTCGAAGCCCAGCCCCAGGCGCTCGGCATGGTGCATGGTCGACCACATCGTGAACACGCCGACCCGGTTGGCGATGAAGTTGGCCGTGTCGCGGGCGCGCACCACGCCCTTGCCGAGGTTGCGGGTCAGGAAGTCTTCGAGCAGGTCCAGCGTGCCGGTATCGGTGCCGGCATGCGGAATCAATTCGACCAGGTGCATGTAGCGTGGCGGATTGAAAAAATGCACACCGCAGAAGCGGCTGCGCAGGTTTTCCGGGACTATCTCGGCCAGGTCGGTGATCGACAGGCCCGAGGTGTTGCTGGCGAAGATCGCGCCGTCGTTGAGGTGCGGACCGATGCGCGCGTAGAGATCACGCTTGATGTCCATGCGCTCGACGACCGCCTCGATGATGAAGTCGCATTCACTCAAGGCTTCGAGATCGTCTTCGAAATTGCGCGGCGTGATGAATTCGATCAGCCCCTTGCGGCCCAGCGGCGCAGGCTTGAGCTTGGCGAGGTTCTGGCGGCCCTTGTCGGCGATGTCGCTGCGCTTGCCCTTGTCGGAGGGCAGGTCGTAGAGGTCGACCGGAATGCCGGCGGCGGTCAGATGGGCGGCAATCTGGGCACCCATCACACCGGCACCGAGAACGGCGGCGCGGCGGACGCTGAGTTTGTGGTCAGTCATGTCTTTCGGATTCCTTGCATTGGTTCGAGATCAAATGGTTTCATGATCGGGTATTCGTCCCGGCTCAGCCGGTCGCGGCCATGGGCCGGGGCTCGCGCTTGCCCGAAATCTGCTCGGGCGTGAACTCGTCGACCGCGATCACCTTCGCGCTCAATGCCTGGGCATGTTTGAGTTCGGCGGCCTGCTGCTCGGTGATCACGCCGGCCTCGACCGCCTTGCGCGTGAGCTCCTCGACGTTGACCGGGGTCGGCACGGACTGGAGCGCGTTGCGAATGGCGTGCTCGGCCGGCTCGGCCTTGAGGACCGCGTCGAAGGCCTGCAGCACCAGCCCGGCGCCATCGTCGGATTGCGACTGGTAGGCGCCGTGGATCAGGCGTTCGCGGGTGGCTGATTTTTCCAGCATCTGGCGGGCGACCTGCTGGCCGGTCTGGTCGTTGGTCGGCTTGTGCCGACGGCCGAGCGGGAAGGTCAGGGCGCGCAGCAGCGGGCCGAGGCCGGCGGCCGGGAAGTTTCGGTAGACCGCGTGCAGCGCTTCTTCGACCTGGTGAAGGCTGTCGTCGACGGCACACTGAAGCACCGGCAGGTCTTCGGCCGGCCGGCCGTCGTCCTCGTAGCGGCGCAGCGCCGCCGAAGCCATGTACAAGTGGCTGAGCGCGTCGGCCAGGCGTCCGGAGAGCTTTTCCTTGAACTTGAACTTGCCGCCCAGGATCAGCAGGCAGAGGTCGGCGCACAGGGTGAACGCCGAGCTCAGGCGGTTGATGCGCCGGTAATAGCGTGCCGTCGGGCCGGTGACCGGGCTGGGGCTGATGCGTCCGCCGGTCAGGCCGAGCAGCGGCGCGCGCACCAGGTTCGAGATCAGGAACCCGGCGTGGCCAAACAGCGCTTTGTCGAAGGCCGCGAGGTCATTTTCCTGGGCGGCGGTCATTTCCTTGAGCAGCCACGGGTGGCAGCGGATGGCGCCCTGACCGAACACGATCATCGAGCGGGTCAGGATATTCGCTCCCTCGACGGTGATGGCCACCGGAATGCCCTGCCAGGGGCCGGCCAGGTAATTGTTCGGCCCGAGTACCACGGCCTTGCCACCGTGGATGTCCATGGCGTCGTTGAGCACACGCCGGTTGGCTTCGGTCAGGTAGGCCTTGAGGATGGCTGACAGTACCACCGGCTTTTCGCCCTGGTCGAGCGCGCTCAGGGTGATCTTGTGCGCGGCCTCCATGCGATAGGTCTCGCTGGCGATGCGCGTCATCGGCTCCTCGATGCCCTCGAAATGGCCGATGGGCTGCTTGAACTGGTAGCGGATGCGCGCGTAGGCGCCGGTCAGCAGGCTCGAGAGCTTGCCGTTGGCCACGCTCTGGGCCGGCAGCGAAATGGCGCGGCCGGCAGCCAGGCAGTGCATCAGCATGCGCCAGCCCTGGCCGATCCGCTTTTGCCCGCCGATCACCCAGTCCATGGGGATGAACACGTCCTTGCCCCGTGTCGGGCCGTTCATGAACGGCGTGCCGCCGGGCAGGTGGCGGTCGCCGATTTCCACGCCCGGTGTGCTGGTCGGGATCAGCGCGCAGGTAATGCCGAGATTTTCGCGGTCGCCGAGCAGGCCGTCCGGGTCGCGCGTCTTGAAGGCCAGGCCGAGCACGGTCGCAACCGGGGCGAGCGTGATGTAGCGCTTGTCCCAGGACACTCTCAGGCCGATCTTTTCTTCGCCGTCGACGACCTGCTTGCAGACCACGCCTTCATCCGGCATGGACGCGGCATCCGAGCCGGCCAGCGGCGAGGTCAGTG
>CAYQJJ010000205.1:0-5472 GCA_964417745.1 uncultured Wenzhouxiangella sp. | reverse complement strand
GTGACATCACTGCATTTTAGCGAAAACCTGTCCCCTCAGGCTTCCCTGCCACGGTGGTGACGGCGGATGTTTCCAGGCTATTCGTCGATTTCCCGTTGTTTCGAGCGTTCCTTCTCACGCCGCTTGCGAATGGTGCTCGACTTCACGAATGGGATGAATTTCAGCACTGCCGTAAAAACGCGTAGCCGATAATATTCGACACGAATAATGAAGCGGACCGCCCAGTGTTCCTTGCCCAGTTCCTCTTTCGCTGCGGTCACCGCTGCCTTGCTGCCGGCATTGCGGACGTTGGACAGGCGGAACAATTCAATCTGTCGGAGCAGCGCTGCTTGTCGCAGCAAGGGGATCGGGCGGAGTAGCCTTATCAGCCGGGTCGACTTGAGTATCTCGTGAAGCAGTGGAAACGACAACACGATGATCACTACCGACAGCCAGTTTTCCTTGGTGGTTTGCCAGCGGTTGGTCGAGATCGCCATGTAGAAAGCATACTCGACCAGAAACACCGCCCAGATCAGCCAGTCGGCGACAGTGATCAGGGGATGTTCCACTTCAAGCCAGAAAGCAAGCGTCAGTGGCAGGGTCAGTATGGCCGCGATGATGACCGCAAGGGTCAGGTAGTCGCCAATCGACTCTTCAAGGGCTGGTTCAAGCTTCAGTCGCATCGACTCGCTCCCGCCCCTTGGAATGGCCGCCTGCACGGCGGCGAGGTGCGAATACCTCCGCTTGATAGTAGCAAAAAATGAGACTCCACGCAGATCACAGCAGGGAGACCATGGGGTAATCACGGGACAGGCATTGAATGTCACAGGCTGCCCTGATTCCGGCACAGCTGCGCTCGGCGCAGACTTGTTCACAGGAACCGCGGGGAGTAAAGTTATAGCCTGAAACTTTCCGGCGATGCTGTTCGGAATTCAGATTATCGACAATCGCATCGGATCGTGCCCTGAGGGTGAAAGGGCTGGTCGCGATTCGGGCACCAAAAGAAGTGGGAGCGGGAGGAATCATGACATTCATTCAAAAACCGGTGTTTTCCGGATGCATTGCTTTGTTTTCGGGATTTGCGACCCTGATGCTATGGAGCAACCTGGTGCATGCCGTGGAGGATCAGCGCTGGGACACGGTGTTCGAGGACGGCAACGGCTGTTTCGGCACTGTCTACGCAGTGGCCCCGGGACCCGACGACATTCTGTTTGTCGGCGGCGATCTCAACTCCTGCGGTGATGAGGGGCTTTCCCCCGGGAATATTGCCGCTTTTCACGCCGACAGCGGCACCTGGTCAGCGCTTGGGAATGGACTCAATGACCGGGTCAATGCACTGGCATATCACGACGGCTCGCTTTATGCCGGGGGCGTCTTTACCCAGATTCAGGGGGGCGGCGCGGCCTTCCACATTGCCCGCTGGGATACCGATACCGAAGAGTGGCACCCGGTCGGAAACAACGGAAACGGGCTTGATGACCGCATTCTGGCCATGGCGATCATGGATGATGACCTGTATGTCGGCGGTCAGTTCCAGGAAGCCAATACCGGCTCGAACAGTGTTGACGCCAGTCACATCGCGCGCTGGGACGGCAGCAACTGGTCGGCCCTGCAGTCACCGACCGGCGAAGGCGTTTCATCCATTGTCTGGGACATCACAGCCGACGGTTCGCGTCTCTTTCTGGCCGGATTCTTTACCCAGGCCAACATGGGCGATCCGATTACCGTCAACCGAGTGGCCCTGTGGGAGAACAATGCCTGGTCGGGACTGACCGGCAACGGTGGCGTCGGCGTTTCCGGAACAGCCCGGAGGGTAGCCGTTGTCGATGACGACGTTTATGTAGCAGGCGCATTTTCCGAGGCCAATACCGGCAACCCGATTGCTGCTAATCGCATCGCACGCTGGGATGGCAGCAACTGGTCGCAACTGGCCGATGCCAGTGGACAAGGGGTCGACGAACGGATCCTGGCGATGACGGTGTTCGAAGGCGATGTGTATGTTTCCGGCCACTTCGAAAATTTCGGTGACGTCAATCCAACACCCGCCAGCCGTATCGCGCGCTGGGATGGTAGCCAATGGCATGCGCTCGGGAGCGGGCTGGATAGTGGCAGCCACTTTTTCGGCCGGGCGCTAACTACCGACAACCAACGCCATGTCTATGTAGGCGGCATCTTCAACACGGCGGGCGGCCATTCGTCTCGGAGTATTGCGCGTTATGCCGCACGCGGTGAAGTCCAGATCGAACTTTCCGGCAACGGCAACGGCACGGTAACCAGCTTGCCATCCGGCATTGACTGCCCCGGAGATTGTCTTGCCAATTTCGACTGGGACACATCGATGACGCTGAACGCATCGCCCGATTTCGATTCCGAGTTCGACGGCTTTTCCGGCAGTGGCTGCGGCACGGCGTCAAACTGCCAGTTCGACCTTGTCGAGGATGCCACCGTGACCGCCACTTTTTCACTCAAGACTTACACCATCGATGTTGTTCCGGCCAGCGGACAGGGGGTTTTCTCCACGGATACTCCGGTAGTCGATCATGGCGATACGGCCAGCGGCGTTCTCCAGCCTGATCCGGGCTGGTCGGTGTATTCGCTGACGGGTGACAGCTGCAGCCCGGATGACAACGGTGATGGAACCTGGACCGCCGCTGGAATTGTCCAGGACTGTACGGTCGAAGCGGTTTTCCGACCCGATACCTCGCTGGCACTGAGCACCGACAGTCAACCCGCGGTAATTGGACAACCGGTGACCTATACCGTCGAAGTCGCCGGCACGAGCAGCGCGCCGGTCGATGGCCAGATCACGGTATTGGCGGATACCGGCGAGCTGTGCCTGGACAACAGCACGCCTGCGGCAGGCACCGGCAATACGGTTATCTTCAGTTGCCAGATTCAGTTTTCCGGCACGGGCACCCGAAGCATGACTGCTGAATACGACAACTCGAGTACCCATATGCCCGGCGCCTCGCTCCCCTTGCAGCAGAACGTCGCCCCGAGCGACGAACTATTCGAGGACCGATTCGAGATGAACTGAATCGCCCGCTTCAAAAGCCCATGAACCGACTTCCCGGACCCGATACCATGATCATGGCGTGAGCCAGCAACCGAACACGAGAACTCGAAGAAGCCTCTGAAGGGGTAAAGTCTCGGTGTATGACGAATCAGCCCGGGCTGCCCGTCGGCCCGGACAGGAGCCTGAAGCTTCCGGACCATGGAAAAGCGACAACCATCATCCCGGGCGAGCCTGGCCGATCGGCTGATCGCCCACCGCGGATGGCCGGCACGGTACGCTGAAAACAGCCTTGCCGGCATCCGGGCTGTGCTGGAGGCTGGCGCAACGCGGGTCGAATTCGACGTGCAGTTGACGGCCGACCTGCAGCCGGTCGTTCTGCACGATGACCGGCTTGAGCGCCTGAGCGGGCGGCCTGACCGGATCTCGGATCTGCGTCTGGACCAGCTTGACGAAATCCGTATTGCCGGGCCCGGCGACGATCATCAACCCATTGCCCGGCTCGACGAGATTCTGGCCACATTCGGCCATCACCCCGCCGCCACGGCCTTCGTGGAACTCAAGCGCGGCAGCATCCGGCGCTTCGGCCGGGCAAGGTGCGTGGAAATCGTCATGGCGAAACTTCTCGAGGCGCCCTGTCCCTGCGTATTCCTGTCGTTCGACTCACGGGCCGTCAGCATGGCGCGGGCCCGAGGTGCAGAGGCCACGGGCTGGGTCTTTCGCCCCTGGAGCATACTGGCGCGCTGGCGGGCAAAAACACTGAAGCCGGACTACCTGTTCGTCCGAGCCGACCGGGTGCCGGCCGGGCCGGCACCATTCTGGCCCGGAGCCTGGCAATGGGTCATCTACGGCGTAGCGGACCGGCCCACGGCCAGCAATCTGATCGAGCGCGGCGCGGCGCTGATCGAGGTCGACGACCTGCCCTCCTTCAATGACCCGGCGGCATCCCGGACCGGCCGCGACCATGCCGGCTGAGGGATCGGTCCGGCTGTTGCTCGATGTCGGTGGCCAGGGTTGCCGCGGAATCGCCATGGATGAGCGCGGCCAGATTCTCGCGCAGGCGCGTGCGCGGATCGATACCCGGATCGACGGTGTCCGGGTCGAACTCGATGGCATGCAGATCGCCGCGGCCACCCAGCGAGTCGCCGACGAGGTCTCGGCGCAGGTACAACGAACAGGCCGGGCGATTCAGGAGGCCGGCCTTGCCGTTCAGCGCGGAAGCGTAGTTTGCTGGCATCAAGGTACCGGCAAGCCGCTGTCGCCGGTGCTGTCGTGGCGCGACCGGCGCGGTGGCATCGATTCCGGGTCCGACCCGGCTCGGGCCGAAGCCGTCAAGCAGAGCACCGGGCTTCGGTTCTCTCCCTATGGCGGCGGCTCGAAACTGGCCTGGTGCCAGGCCAACATCGCGGCCGTGGCCGAAGCGGCCCGGACCGGCGAACTGGCCTGTGGCCCGCTGGGCAGTTTCCTGGTCAGCCAGCTCGACCGGACCCGCCCCTGCGTGGTCGACGACACCCTGGCCCAGCGAACCCTTCTGTGGTCACGCCACACCCTGGACTGGGATCCGTGGTTGCTGGAACTCCACGGCATTGCCGAGAACAGCCTGCCGTCCGTGGTGCCACCGGGCAGCGAGCTGGCACGGCTCGATGCGGTCAGGGGCCGCCCAGCGCTCAAACTGCTCACGGGCGATCAGAACGTCGTACCGTTCGTTACCGGAGCGCCGCGCTCGGACACCTTGTATATCAATCTCGGCACCGGCGCATTCTTGTTGCGACCGCTCGCCGAGGCTATCGAAACACCGTTGTTCCAGCTCTCCCTGCTCGATCGGCTTGCCCATGGAGAGGGGAAATATGCCCTGGAGGCGAGCGTTCACGGAGCGGCCTCGGCCCTGGGCTGGCTTGAAAGCCACGCAGGTATTTGTGCTCGAAGCGTGGGTGCGGGCCCGCTACGGGAGCAGGTCGACAAGCCTCCGCTTTTTCTCAATTCCGTCGACGGGCTGGGCTCTCCCTGGTGGTCACCGGGTCCGGAGCCGGGCTTCGTGAAAGAAACCGGGGGCCGTGAACCTCAGCCCGAGGCTCAACTACTGGCCGTGCTGGAAAGCATTGCCTTCCTCGTGCGCGCAAACTTCGATGCCATGAACCAGCTCCTCGACCGGCCCGAAACGATCATTCTTTGCGGCGGCCTGAGCCAGAACACCACACTGACGAGCCTGCTGGCCGATATCCTGGAAAGCGATCTGCTTCAGCTAAGCCCGCCCGAGGGTACCGCCACGGGCCTTTGTATGCGCTTGTGCCCGAACCGCCAGGGGCACCCGCAGACTCAGCGTGTGAGCTATGCAAAAGACGGCGCACTTCAGGCCCGCTACCGGCAATGGCTCGAGCACATGAGCAGGACCGTAGCAGTGCATCGGACAGACTCGGCATGAACCAGCGCATGCGAAGAAATCTGCGGCGTGGCTGGCTTCGCATCTGCCGGGGCTGGCG
>CAYQJJ010000204.1:0-5478 GCA_964417745.1 uncultured Wenzhouxiangella sp. | reverse complement strand
TACCGAAGCTCCCCCGGGCCACAGGCCCGGGCTACTGACCCGGCCACGTACCCTGTACTGGCCGCTGGTCAGGGGCCAGGAGATGGCTGAGTCAGGTACGTAATCAGGAAAGGATTTGATTTTCTCTTCGTGCCCTTCTTCGTGTCCTTCGTGTTCTCAGGCTTTTATCTCCCGGGCTCGTCGTTGGTCGGTGCTGCGGTGCAGAACCTCAGTGCGGTCAGTGCCAGGGTTCTTGTTGCCTTGATCAGTTCGTCGATGGGCACGAACTCGTCGGGGGCGTGGGCGTGGCGGACGTTGCCGGGGCCGAATATCGCGGTCGGGGTCTGGCCCTGGTGGACCAGCAGTCGCATGTCGGCGCCGTAGGGCATGCCGCGCACGATGGTGTTGTTGCCGGTGGCGGTGTGGAAGGAATCGGTCAGGGTGGTGATGACCCGGTGGTCGGCGTTGATCGCGGCCGGTTCGAATTGCGCGCCGGTCCATTCGACCACCGGGGGATGATCTTTCAGCCAGGCGTCCGCTTCAGCCGCATCGCGTACCCTTGCCTCGAACGCCTGGCGGACCTGCCTGGAGTCCTCATCGGTGCCCACACCGAGCCGGCCTTCGCAGACCAGCGCTTCGGCCACGGTCGAGGCCCAGATGCCGCACTGCAGCCGGCCCACGCACAGCGCGAAGGGGATTTCGTAGGCCTCGAACATCGGATCGGCCACGGCGTGGTTGCGCTCTGATTCGAATTCGCGCAGGGCGCTGTAGATGGGCACGAATTTCTCGATCGGGTCCACGCCTTCTTCGCGCAGGGCGCCGTGGGCGGCCAGGCCGGGCACGGTGATCCGGAAGCCGAAGGCGCCGGCCTGGGCCGGGGCGACCATCAGCTCGGTCGGTTCCATGATGATCGCCGCGTCGCCCCGGTAGCCGCGCTCGATGGCCGCCAGCGTACCCGCGCCGCCGTCTTCCTCGCCGATCACGCTCTGGATCATCAGCCGGCCCGGCAGGTCGATGCCGGCAGCGTGGATCGCGCGTGCGGCGAACAGCGCGCAGCACAGCCCACCTTTCATGTCCGCCGAGCCGCGGCCGTAAACGCGCCCGTCGGCGACCGTGCCGCGCCAGGGTGGGTGGTGCCAGCGCTCCGGCTCGCCGGCGGGCACGACGTCGATATGGCCATTGAGTATCAACGTCGGGCCTTCGCCCCGACCCAGGGTGCCGACCACGCCGAGGCCTTCGGCGCGGTCGATCTCGACCGTGTAGGCCGGGTGCTGGCGCAACGTGGCAAAGTCGATATCCCAGACATCGACGGCCATGCCGAAGCTCTCCATGAGCGCGGCGACGCGGCGCTGGGCGGGCGTTTCCCGGCCGCCTTCGCTTTCGAACGCGATCAGTTCGCACAGCGTCTCGACCAGGCCGTCGGCATCGATGGCGGCGAGCACTTTTTGCTCGTTGTGGTTCATGTCTGCATTGTCGGAGCCGTTCAAGAGGCTGCCGGCTCCAGCGCCTGCGCGAGATCGGCGATCAGGTCTTCGTGATTCTCGATGCCGACCGAGTAGCGGATCAGGGTCTCCGGAATGCCGGCATCGGCGCGTTCGGCGGCCGAGAGTTCGACGTGGCTGGTTGTTGCCGGCGGTCCGACCAGCGTGCCGACCGAGCCGAGGCTGGCGGCGCAGTGGGCCAGCCGCAGCCGGCCGATCAGTTCGCGAACGGCGTCGAAATCGCCGGCCACCGAGAACGCCAGCACGCCACCGTAGCCGCTCATCTGCGCCTTGGCGATGGCATGGCCGGGATGTTCGGGCAGGCCCGGGTAGTAGACCGCCTCGACGCGCGGATGGGCATCGAGGAACTCGGCCACGGCCTGGGCGTTGCGGTTCTGGCGTTCCACGCGCAGTTCCAGGGTCTTCAGGCCCCGGCTGAGCAGGAACGCCGACATCGGGTCGAGCGTCGCGCCGTTGATTTCTCGGAAGTGGAAGATCTGCCTGACCAGCGCCCGGCTGCCGCACACCACTCCGCCCATGGCATCGGAGTGCCCGCCGAGAAACTTGGTGGCGCTGTGGAGCACCAGGTCCGCGCCGAGCTTCAGGGGCTGCTGGTTGATCGGGGTGGCGAAGGTGTTGTCGACGACCACCACCGCGCCGGCGGCGTGTGCCCTGGCCGCCAGGCGTTCGATGTCGACGACCTTGAGCGTGGGGTTGGTCGGGCTTTCCAGGTACAACACCTTGCAGCCGGTCTCGATCGCGGCCTCGATGGCGTCGAAGTCGGTCGTGTCACACAGCGCCACGTCGATGCCGAAGCGCGGCAGGAACTCGATAAACAGCTTGTTGGTGCCGCCGTAGGTGTCCTTGATGGCCACCACGCGATCGCCCGGCGAGAGCAGCGTGAACAGGGTGTTGCTGATCGCGGCCATGCCGGTGGCGAAGCTGGTCGCGTCCTCGGCCTCCTCGAGCACGCGCATGCGCGATTCGAAGTCGTCGATGGTCGGGTTGGTGTTGCGCGAATAGACGTGGCCGGGTTTCTCGCCGCGGCCTACAGCGGCCCATTCGTCGAGGTCATCGTAGGCAAACGTCACGCCGTGGAATACCGGCACCACCGTGACCCCTTCCGGGGCAATGCCCGAGTGGTCGCCCCACACGCAGCGGGTCGAGGGGCCGGGCCGGTTTTCGGGTGGATGCTTGCTCATGGACGTGCTCGCTCTGGCTGGATTGGCCACAGAGTCTACTCCAGTCGAGGAGCCTTCGGACAGCCCTGTTGTCGCCGTTATTGGCGGTTGTCGAAAACCTGGAACGGGGTTGGTCAGTACGCGTCTGTCAGCCGGGTTGAAGCCCTTACTGCCAGCGATCCGGGCGGGCGTTTTGCCAGTCGGCGGTGAAGGGGTTGTCCGGGGCGTCGTCTTCGAGAAGCTGGCCGGGTTCGAGAAACGGGAACAAATCGGCAAAGCTGATGACTTTCAAATCGGATCCGCGGCGAAAGACGTGACGCGGGCCGATCTCGGACGGATCGCTCAGGCCCATGGCCGAGAGCATCTTGAGGAATGCCTCGAGGGTGGCGTTGTGGTAGCGCGCCACGCGCTGGGTCTTGTCGGCCACATCGAGGCCCTTGTACAGCGCCGGATTCTGCGTGGTGATGCCGGTCGGGCAGTTGTTGTTGTTGCATCTCAGTGCCTGGATGCAGCCGAGCGCGAACATCATCGCGCGGGCGCTGTTGCAGCCGTCGGCGCCCAGCGCCATGGCGCGGATCATGTGGAAGGCTGACAGGATCTTGCCGCTGACGATCAGGCGGATGTCCTCGCGCAGGCCGGCGCCGGTGAGAATGTCGTGGACCATCACCACCGCGTCGCGCTTGGGCATGCCCAGCGAGTTGGAAAACTCCAGTGGCGCGGCGCCGGTGCCTCCCTCGCCGCCGTCGACGGTGACGAAGTCGGGGCGGATACCGGTCTCGAGCATGGCCTTGCACAGCGCCATGAAATCGCCCGGGTGTCCGAGGCAGAATTTCAGGCCGACGGGTTTTCCCTCAGAGAGCTCGCGCAGCCGGGCGACGAATTCGAGCAGTTCGACCGGGGTGGTGAAGGCGCTGTGGCGGGCCGGGGAGATCGAGTCTTCGCCGACCGGAATGCCGCGCGCGGTGGCGATTTCCGGGGTGATCTTGGCCGCCGGCAGCATGCCGCCGGAGCCGGGCTTGGCGCCCTGGGAGAGCTTGAGCTCGATCATGCGCACCGTGTCGACGGTGGCGTTGTGCGCGAATCGCTCGGGGTCGAAGCCGCCGTCGGCGCGCCGGCAGCCGAAATAGCCGCTGCCGATCTGCCAGATCAGGTCGCCGCCGCCTTCGAGGTGGTAACGCGAGATGCCGCCTTCGCCGGTATTGTGGGCGAACCCGCCCTGCCGGGCGCCCTGATTGAGGGCCATGATGGCATGGCTCGACAGGGCCCCGAAGCTCATGCCCGAAATGTTGAGCAGCGAGGACGCATACGGCTGGCGGCAGTCCGGGCCGCCGATGTCGAGGCGCGGGGGCTGCGCGGGCCGGTCGGCCGGCAGGGCCGCGTGCGCGGCCCACTCGTAGCCGGCCCGGTAGACATCGCGCTGGGTACCGAACGGCTGCGATTCGAGCTCGCCCTTGGCGCGCTGGTAGATCAGCGAGCGGTACTCGCGCTCGACCGGGTAGGCATCGAGGTTGGATTCGACCAGGTACTGCTGAATCTCGCCGCGCACGCTCTCGAGCAGATAACGCCCGTGGCCGACGAGAGGGAAGTTGCGCAGCACCGTGTGCCGGGATTGAAGGGCATCGCGCAGGCCGATGACGATAAGCGGCCCGAACAGCGCCATCGACCACCAGGCCGGCGTCCACAGCCATCCCAGCAGTGCCACCACGGCGACCACGACGATCGAAATGCCAAAAAACCAGCGTCTTACCATGTCTCGGAGCTCCCTTGTAGGCTTCGGGACCCGACCAATGCCAGAATCTGCCATTGATCCGGTCTTGTCGGGTATGCATGCAGTCTCGAAAGATCAGGACCGGGGAGAACGTCCATACATGACAATTCCGTTCGTGCAACAGGCCCGGGTATCGCGACATTATCCCGGACTGGCCGCCGTTGTGTTGACACTGGCGGTGCTGCTGCCGGGCCCGGTTGCCCCGGAGTCGCGCTCGCTCGAGTCCATCGATCGAACGGACGGTCGTATCGACCTGCGGCTCGACGCCGGGCTCGACGAATCCGCCGGGGCGCCGTGGCGGGCCTGGCTCGAAGCCGTGATCGACCCGCTCGCCGGGCTGGGTGGCAGCCTGCCGTTCGACCACGTGATTGTCCGGCTGGAGGCTTCCGAGCGGCGTTCGCCGATTGCCTACGGGCGGATCCGCCGGGTCGATCCCCCGGAGGTCCATTTGCAGGTCCATCCCGAGGCCACGCTCGAGGCACTGCTCGACGACTGGCGAGGCTTTCACGAATTCGCCCACCTGCTGGTACCGTTTGCCGGCAACGAGGACATCTGGTTTGCCGAGGGCCTTGCCTCCTACTACCAGCACCTGCTCCAGGCGCGTGCCGGCGTCATCGACAACGACGAAGCCTGGCGGCGGCTGTTCGCCGGTTTCCGGCGCGGGCTGAACGATCCCAACGGCGAGGGCCGGACGCTGGCCGAGCTCAGCCCGGCGATGTGGCGAGAGCGCGCCTTCCGCCGGGTCTACTGGACCGGCGCTGCGTACTTCCTGCGCGTCGACATCGCCCTTCGCCAGGCAAGGGAACCTCTGAATAAGTCTGCACGGAGCGCGTTTCAGTCTTTGAGCCCGCAGATCGTGTGGTGCGACACGAGTGACAGTAGCCGTCGCTACGGCCGAGTGGCGCAACGCTCGAGATGCGGGCTCAAAGGCGAAACCCGAAGGGACGGGCCTTTGCGGGCCACCCGCTGCGTTTCGGCTCACTTATTTGGAACAACCAAACAGCGCTCGCCGAAGCCACACCGGGTGAACCCGCAAAGACTCCGTCGCGCCCGTGCAGACTTATTCAGA
>CAYQJJ010000203.1:0-5550 GCA_964417745.1 uncultured Wenzhouxiangella sp. | reverse complement strand
AGCGTCTTGGGCATGCCCTCGGGGGTGGAGAACATCAGGCTGGTGCGCAGCGAGCGGAACGCCTCGGACACGGCCGATTTGGGGTGGAGCTGGCTGTAATGGCTGACCGTGCGGTCGTCGACCTTGCGCCGCCCGGGCGCCTTGTCCTGATCCTTCTGCTTGCGCTCGCGCAGCTTGACCATCGGCACCAGCCCGACCACCGGCCGGCCGACAATCTTCTCGACATCCTCGGTGCGGCGGATGGTGGTATCGAGAAACTCCAGCATCAGAGCCAGGCCAACGCCGATCATCAGCCCCACCATCAGCGCCATGGCCAGGTTGCGCTGGGTGTTGGGCAGGTAAGGGGAGCCGGCCGGCAGCGCGTTCTCGATCATGGCGATGTTGTTTTCCTGCACGCCGGCGGCCACGCCGATTTCCTTCATGCGCTGCAGCATGCCGTCGTAGAGCTCGCGGTTGGTCTGGAACTCGCGCTGCAGGATGTTGTACTGCACCGCCTGCTGGTTCAGCGCCAGAATGCGCGACTCGCGCTCATCGGTCGCCTCCTGCAGCGTCGCCACCTCGGATTCGAGGTTCTGGTACTCGGACAGCACGCCGTTGATGATTTCTTCCCGGCGCTCGGCGATCTGGCCCTCGATCTGGTCGATCTCGCTGCGCAGTTCGACCACGGCCGGGTAGTCATCCTTGAAGCGCTGCGACAGAGCGGCGTACTCGGTGGACAGCTCCGAGCGCTCGTTGCGCAGGTCGCGCAGGCGCTCGTCTCTGGCCACCAGGCGGATATCGTTGCCGCGGCCATTCTCGATCTGCCGCCGAAAGGCACGCATCTGCACCAGGTCACCCTGGGCATCGCTCAATCGCCGGTTCAGCGCGCGCAGGGTCTCACGCGCCATTTCCATGCGCTCGTCGAGATCGGCCACACCGCTTTCCTGGGCGAAGTCGATCAGCGCCTGGTCCGAGCGCTCGAGCGCGATACGCATCTCGGCGAGCTGTTCCTCGAGAAACTCGCGCGCTTCCTGGCCGGCGTCGTAGCGCCGTTGCATGGTCGAGGCCATGTATTCGCGCACCACCGCATCGGCCATGCGCGCGGCGAACTGGGGGTCGAAGCTCGAGACCTGCACATTGACCAGGCGCGAGTTGTCGCGCGGCGCGACGTTGAGTCGCGAGCGCAGCCGTCCGGCGGCGCGGCGAATGGCGGCCTGCTGCTGGGCCTCCTCGTCGACCTGGATCGGCTCGCCGGCGCGATCGGGTGCCGGTCGAAAGACGTCGACGACGCGGCGGGGCAGGGCGCGCAGCTCGCCGGTCAGGCTGCGCTGGCGGATCTCACCGGTCAGTTCCGGGTGGTCCCACACTTCCTCGCTCTCGACCACGGCCTCGGCCAGCGCCCGGCTGCGCAGGATTTCGTACTGGGTCTGGTAAAACTGCTCGACACCCTGCCAGCCGCGCGGCCCGGCCTCGAAGTCCTCGATCCGCAAAATGCGCGCTGATTCGTGATTGATCTGCACCACCGCGGTCGAGCGATACACCGGCACCGTGAGCACGCTCGACAACAGCGCGGTGACCAGCGCGATCACCAGTACGCTGATGACCACCCACTTGCGCTTGACGATCGAGCGCCACAGCTCCTGCAGGTCGATGGTCTCGTCCTGCGCGGCCTCGTCCTGGAAAGGGTCGTACTGGACCAGCTGGCCGGAGTTCGGGTCGACGGGTCTCAGGTGATGGCCCGGCGGGGTGGACTGGCGGTCGGTCATGCGAATCGGATCCTGTCGGTCAGAGCGGGCGCCAGCCCAGAATGGCCAGGTTGCGAACGTTTTCCCAGGTGCGCGCCCAGGCAGTGCGCGCGGCGCTGTTCTCGACGATCACGATATCGCCGTCGTTGAGATCGATATCCGCCGTGGGTGAGTCGCGGATCTCGGCGAAATTGACTTCCTGGTGCTGCCACTCGTTGGAGGACGGGTCGCGGCGCAGCACGCGCAGGCGGCTGCGGTTGGCCTCGAACTTCAGCCCGCCGGCCATGGCAATCGCCTTGAGTACCGTGGTGTCGCCCTCGCGCGTGTACACCCCGGGGCTCTCGACCGCGCCCTCGACGAAAACGTTGCCCGCGCGCGGCACGTTGATCACGGCATTATCGCCGAGCATCACGTTGTGCTGGTCGACGTTGTTCATCAGGTCGTTGACATTGATGATCAGGCTGCGCGCGCTCGGCTCGCCGGTTTCCGGGTTGCGCACGCGGTCGGTCAGGTAGATGTGATTCCCGGCGCGCTGGCCCAGCCCGCCGGCCATGGCCAGCGCCTCGAGCAGCGACACCTGGGTTTGTGTCGAATACACCCGCGGGTTGGAAACCGAGCCGATGGCGGTGAACTGCTGGCTGCGGTAGTCGGTCACGCGCACCGATACCTGCGGGTTGCGCAGGTAGTCTTCCTCGTACTTGTCGGCGATGATGCGCTCGGTCTCGGCCAGGCTGTAGCCGCCGACCTCGACCTCGCCGACCAGCGGCATATTGATGCGCCCGTTGGCGTCGACGCGATACTCGCGCGAGAGCTCGTCGACATTGAACACATCGACCTGAATCATGTCGTCGGGCCCGACCCGGTAGACCATATCGTCATCGCCGGCGGTCACGGCCAACGACAGCAACTGCTGGTTGAGGTCATCGACACGCGCCTGGGCGGCATAGTCTTCCTGGAAATCGCTCAACTCGGTATCGTTGCGATTGCCCGCACAGGCAGCCAGCAGCACCGCGAGCAGGGTGCAGACCATCAGGCGCGGGAGCGCTCGGGATTGCAGGAAACTTCCGGAATGAACCAAACGATTGCTGTGCATGATGTTCGCCAACGTCATTTTTATCCCCGGCAGACGTCCTGCCGGGGTAGAGGAAACTGTCGAGCGCGCCGCGCCCGTTTCAGGGGCTTACCGGCGGCTCGTCGTCATCGTCGTCATCGCCAATGCCGATGATCAGCGCGGTCGAGCCGCCCATGAAGGCCATCGCGCCGATCACCTCGCGGCTGGTCCACCAGGCCACGGCCCGGTCGCGCACGACTTCCAGGTAAACAAAGCTCTTTACCTCGCCGGTTTCACCGTCGATATAGCGAATCTCGTAGTCGCCCGGCGAACCCGGCGCCTCGAACTCCAGCACCTCGCCCTCGCTGGTCGAGGAGACCGACTCGAACTCATCGTCCTCGGCGCCGACCGGGGCGATGCTGATGTAGTCGACATCGCGCACTTGCTCGCCGGTGTCCCAGCGCACACTGAAGTCCTCGCGGGTGCCGACCTGCTCGGGGGCCTCGATCTCGACCAGAATCTCGATCGCCTCGGCAAAGGTCTGCCCGGCCGCTACCGCCAGCGCCTCGGTGTTGAAAAATCCGCGCTGCTCACCGGCAGCGAGCAGAAAACGGCTGTCGCCGCCACGCGTGACCTGCGCCTGGCCGTCGCGCACCGCGACGCGCACATGCCCGTCCTCGCGCAACTGAACCATGCCGGAACGTTCGTTTTCCGCACGCCCGTCACCGGCATCGACCTGCACTGCCCGCGGCTGATCCGAGTCGGTATCAATGCGGAACGTCCCGGCCGTAATCGCCAGCCGCGAACCGTCGGCCGGCACCGAATACATCAGCACGCCATCTTCGAGCACCACCGACACCGCGCCGTCATCGTCAACGGCAACCCGACCGGCCGAACCCGGCCCCAGACCAATCGCGCCACCATCGTTGAGCACCACCACCGCAGCCCCGCCGCGCGTGGCGACGTGGTCGTTACTGTGAAAGGCATAATCGCTATCGGAAACCCGCACCGAAGAATCCTGCCCGGCCGGCGTCACATCGACCCGCTGATCAATCTGCAGCGTACCGATCGGCGAACTGGCCAGAACCGAAGCCGAAACCCCGAGCAGACCAACAGAAACCACTGCCGCCAGAGCAGCCCGAAAATCAAAAAACCACGCGCGCATAAAATCGATCCCCATGTTGTCGGACGACGGGACGGAAGACACTGAATCTTCTACCCCTTATATACCCCAAGTATCCCCCCATCAACCCCCCAATGCAACCAGCCACCCCCAATTTAACCCCAAAAACCCACCTCAAACAACCCACCCCAAACCGTGACCCCCGTCACAGCGCGGAAATCACGAAACCCGATCTCCCGCCGAGGCGTGAGGCGTGAGGCGTGAGGCGGGAAACCCGAAACCCACCTTTCCCTTGCTCCTTGCTCCTTGCTCCTTGCTCCTTGAACCTTGCTCCTTGAACCTGCTTTTCCCGAACCCTGAAACCTGAAACCTGAAACCTGAAACCCTTCTTCACCCCTTATCCCGCCAACCATCCTCCCGCAACGACCCATGCACATACTTGTGCAGAATGCTCGCCATGAGCGTCTGATAAGGGATCCCCTCCCGCAGCGCACGTTCCTGGATCAACTCGAGATCCTTGCTGGAAATCCGGATATTGACCCGCCGGTCCTTGCGAAAAGTCGCCTGAGCCGCGGCCTGGTAGCGGGCTTTCAATTCGTCGCTGAGGACGGATTCCCACTCCTCCTTTTCGTAGGACTCGACAACGTCCTTCTCATCCTGATCGTGAATCTTGCTCATGACGGGCCTCTCAAATAGCGTCTGGTCGCCTTTCGGCTGGGGATCGCAGTCTTCAAAAGCACCTCTGTCTCCGACTCCACAAACCGCACCAACCAGGCATAGTCGTCCACCTCAACGATAAACATCTTCTGATCCGGATACCTCCCCCGATTCGGATGCCGAACCACATCCAGAAGACCCCCCTGCTCAATCCGCAAAACAACCCGCTCAAAAGAAACCCCACGCTGACTACAAAGCCACTCGTTCTTCTCCCGACCCCACGCAAAAACCTTCATCACCAAAAAATTACCACAACGTATGCCGAATGTCATCACCCAAAACCCGAAGCGTTCCTGATCCCCCTGAAACCTGAACCCCGAAGCCTTGTCTTTATCCCGAACCCTGAACCCTGAAACCTTTTTCCTTGCTCCTTGATCCTTGCTCCTTGAACCTGCTTTTCCCGAACCCCGAACCCTTTCTTTCCCCGTACCCCGTAACCCGTAACCCGTAACCCGTAACCCGTTGTGCCCCCGAACCCTGAAACCTGAAACCTGAAACCTGAAACCTTTTTCCTTGCTCCTTGCTCCTTGCTCCTTGAACCTGCTTTTCCCGAACCCCGAACCCTTTCTTCAAACTTGACCCATCCCCAAAAAGTGACCACAATATCTACCAACCACTAAAATTCGTGACCAAAATGCCCGTCTCGATCCGTGAACTGAAGGCCCACCTTTCCCAATACCTGGCCGAAGCACGTGCGGGCAAGGTGATTCGGGTCACTTCGCATCGCAAGGAAATCGCACGCATCACCGGCGTGCCCGACAAGCAGGACGACGGCCTGGCTCGCCTGCTGACTACCGGAGAAGCCCGCTGGCGCGGCGGAAAGCCGGCCGGGGCCCGAATCAGGCTCAGTGAACAGGGCGAGCCACTCTCCAGAACCGTCCTTCGCGAGCGCGGATGATTCTGTTTCTCGACACCTCGGCCCTGGTCAAGCTCTA
>CAYQJJ010000202.1:5340-5550 GCA_964417745.1 uncultured Wenzhouxiangella sp. | reverse complement strand
TGGCCCGGCTCGGCGCTTCGATGCGAAAACAATAGCCAGGCGCGCACCGCCGGGTCCTGGCGACAAGCGACCAGGGCTGCCAGCGTGGCCGGAAAGCCGTCGACCAGTACCGGCAGCCCGAGCCGGGCGGCGCTCAGGTACAGACCGGCAAGCGCGGCAAACTCGAAGCCGCCCAGGCAGCGCATGGCCTCCATGGCCGAGTCCGGGCGA
>CAYQJJ010000202.1:0-5330 GCA_964417745.1 uncultured Wenzhouxiangella sp. | reverse complement strand
GGCCTCGATGGTCGAGATCTTGTGCGCCAGACCCGCATCATCCAGACCGGTACCGGTGCCGGCCAACTCCCGAACCGGGCGATCAAGCAAGAGCGCGGCCAGCGCGGCCGCCGAAGTCGTGTTGCCGATCCCCATTTCCCCGCCGATGAGCAGATCACTGCCGCGTTCGAAGGCCGAGCGAGCTGCCGCCTCGCCTAGGATAAGGGCCGATTCGAGCTGCTCCGCGCTCATCGCCGCCTGCCGCGTCCAGTCCGCGGTGCCGGCGGCAATCCGATGAGAATCAATCGCCGGGTGGGCGGCAACAGGGGCAACCGTGCCCAGATCAAACAGGCGCAGGCGTGCGCCAAGACTTTTCGCGAGCACCGAAATCGCCGCGCCTCCGTTGGCCATGTTGCCCACCATCTGCGCGGTAACCGATTGCGGATACGCCGACACCCCGTTGGCAGCCACGCCATGATCGGCCGCGAACACCGCGATATCGATCCGGTCCACCCCCGGGCAATCGCGCCCCTGCAGGCCGGCAAGCTCGACGGCCAGAGTCTCGAGCCGGCCCAACGCGCCGGCCGGCTTGGTCAACCGGGCCTGGCGCTCCAGCGCTCGAGCCCGGGCTTTCGAATCAATATCGGCGACGCGGCCACTCGGGACGCCCGCCGGAGAATCAGCAGTTTTCATGAAAAGGACAGCCTTGCAATTTGTGGTTGAGCGTGCGGAACCTCGATATCCAGCCAGCGCGAGTCGGGCAATTTGCGGCAACGCCCCAGCGCGACGCGAAGCGGGCCGGCGTGGGCTACGACGATGAGTTCCGGCTCAGGACGTTCGCCAAGGACGTGCAGGGCGTGATCGACCCGTTCGACCAGAGCCTCGATCGCCTCACCGCCCGGCGGTCGGAAACACCAGGGGGTCTCGGCCCAGCGATCGAGCTGCGCGCGCGGCAGCTCATCGAAGGATCGGCCCTCCCAGTCGCCGAAATCGAGCTCCTGCCAACGCTTATCGACCTGTACAGCACGACCGCCACGGGCCAGGTAGTCGGCCAGCAATCGACAACGACGTGCCGGGCTGGTCACGACCGGCGCCGTGGACGGCAGATCCGCGAGCCCGAAGCCAAAGCGTTGCTCCCAGTCAGAGACCGGGTCGAGATCGAGGCGGCCATAGCACAGCCCCGAAGACGCCTCGACCGGCGGATGCCGCAGCAGCCAGAGGGTCTTCACAGCAGTGCCAGAAGGGTCAGGTAGACCACGATTTCGCTGAGCTGTTGCAGCGCGCCAAGCCCGTCTCCGGTATAGCCGCCGAGCCGACGGCGCAACCAGCGCCCAACCACCAGCACCGTCAAGGCTACCGTACCGAGCACGCCAAGGCTGGCACCTGCCCCGAGCCAGAAACTGGCCACGGCCAGCGGCAACAACCCGAGCACGATACTGATCAGACCGTCGATCGCGCGGGCGTTTTCAGCCACCGGCTTGGCGCGTGCCGAGCTGTCGATGCGAACGTAGTCCAGCCACTGCATGATCGAGGCGCCGGCCGCTCGCGACAACGGATGGGCCACGCCCAGCGCCAGCACCGCCACGCCAACCGAGGCTTCGGCCAGATGAACCAGCGCCAGAAACTTTGCCAGCACGGCGATGATCAGCGCCAGGCTGCCGTAGGTGCCGATGCGCGAATCCTTCATGATCGCCAGCGCACGCTCGCGGTCCATGGCCCCGCCGAGCGCATCGAAGGTATCGGCCAGGCCATCCTCGTGGAAGGCCCCGGTCAGCCACATCCCGCAGGCCAGCGCCAGCACCACCGCCAGCGCCGGCGGCCATACCAGCGCGGCGAGCACCAGCACAAGGCCAGTCAGGCCCCCGGCCAACAACCCCACCAGCGGGAAGTAGCGCGACGACCGGCTCAGCTCCTCCGGGGTATAGGCCGGCTCGACCGGCAGAGGCAGCCGGGTAAAGAACTGCAGCGCCAGCCAGAAGCGATTGCACTCCCGGGCCAGAACCAGCGCGTTCACCGTGCCTCGACCGCCCGGCCAGGCGCGACGACACGCCAGATGGCGACCATCAGAAAGGTGGGCACCAGATACAGCGCGGTGGTTTGCAGATAGGCCGGGTACCAGGTGAGCGCGTTGGTCAGGTAATGGTCAAACGACGGATCCGAGACCCGACCGCCCAGCCAATAGAACGACGCATCGGTAACCACAAAGGCCAGGGTGACGCTGACCGGAAGCAGCAGTGCCAACCACAGCCAGTCGTGGCGATTGCCTTCAGCCACGCGCTTCAAGCCGGCACCACCGGCCCAGAGCGCAAAGTAGCCGGGCAGCAAAAACGCGTAGGCCGGTGTCAGGCAGTAACTGCTCACGCCCATGTGGCTGGTGGCCATCCAGTCGATCGCCACGGCCTGAACCATGAGCGCCGGAAACGCCCAGCGCAGGCGCCGGGCCAGTAGCCAGCCACCGAGAAAGAACGCCGCCCACGACGTATCCGGCAACGGTCCGAAGTGATGAAACCGCGTCGCCCACAGCGACAGGGAAAGCGCGATCAGACAAATGGCCGCGCCGTGGCGGCCGGTATCAGGTGAGTGCAGCATGTCGTTCCAGTCTCCCGCTTGGTCGAGTTGACAGGCAGGGAAGACCGATGGCGTGCGCAGCACTTGAGGGGCCGCACAGGAAGCACGACGCAACAAACCCGCATACCACCACTGGACACCCCGCCCATGGCGTTGCAATCGACCGACGATGGTGCCGGCCGAGTCACGGCAGGTTTCCTGGCTTGCGGTGTCGACCGGATTCGCCTTCCCGGACTCTCGTCCAGTGGCCCGTAGAACCCGATCCTTCCGCCTACAGTTGCGGGGACAGCTTCGGCCTGAGCCTTGGTTCACTGCATCAACAAGCAGTCAAGGCCGCACCGAATTCCCTCTTGGCCGCCCGAATCGGCGACACCGTGACCGCAGCATTTTGCGAAACATCGAGTGCCCGGTCAAGTCGGGATCCAGCGCTATGTGCGATTGGGCCTATTCAAAAGGAAAGGATGTGCGTAAAAGAGGATCGATTCCCCTATATCGATATCCAGGGCCTTGAGAATACTGGTAATCAGTACCTGCAATCCCTGCGACCTGTACATCATCCGGGAGGTTGCGGCGCGTTTTCCTGTCTGCGGCATCCTCCGTCCGGTGCCCGCACCCGCCCGCGGATTGAACTGGAAAAACTTCCTGAAACGGCCGCTCAAATTGCTCGCGGGGACGATCAACCAGCGCTTCATGGCCTACCGCGCTCATACGGCCGATGCCTGGACGTCACGGGCCCTGTTTGGGGAGACCGCCCCAGAAATTCCGGAAGACGTATTCGACATCCCCGGCACGGAGATCAATCTCCCGGCGACCGTGGAGAAAATAGCTGCCGTGGCGCCGGATGTCATTCTGGTTTGTGGAGCGCCTGTGCTGGCCCCGGAAGTCTTCAATATCGCGCGCCTGGCAAGCATCAACATCCATTACGGAATCGCACCCGATTACCGGGGCGAGCATACGCTGTTCTGGCCGCTGAGAGCCGGGGACTACCAGCACCTGGGCATCACCATCCACCTCATCGACGATGGCATAGATACCGGCAGACCCCTGGTACGAGGGTTCCCGCCACTGGATGCTTTCGATACCGAGAAATCAATCACGCTCAAATGTGCGCGCATGACCCCGAGCATTCTGATTCCCCTGCTGCAAAGCATGGCCGATACCGGGGCGGCCCCATCCCTCAAGCCGTCCGAAAAAGCCCGCCGGGGAGTTTTCATCCGGTATCAGGACCGCAAGCTACGGCACGATTTCGCCTACGAAATTCGCCGGCATCTCGGGCGCGCCAGTCCGCCCGTACAACCAGAACGCATCGAGAAACTGTACATCGAAGATTCTTGACGGGGCCGACACGAATGCCCCCCTGATTCTGAAGATTGGCGCAACCTTCCATCGGCACTATGTCAAGTCCATCTCTTGAGCTGGCAACGCCGTGGGGCGAAAATGGCCGTATGAGGCTGGCTCGATTTCCGACGCTGATTTTCCTGCTTTCGTTTCTCGGCGTGGCGATCTCGCTGTGGCTGTCTCGCCATTTCGATCGGGTTACCGACTGCCGGGTCTTTATCGACGGCTGCCACAGCATCAGCGCCGGCGGGCGCGAAGAGCCGGCGGTGTTCGTATTCCGGGCGACCATCATTCCCGTCGGCGTTCTGCTGATGCTGACCTGGTGGCTGAGTATTCAATGGCTAAGGAAGCTGGGCGCGACCGGCGCCGGAACCCGTTTGGTCCTGCACCTGCTCGGTACCGCCAGCCCGGTGCTTCTGATCGCCTACATCGCCCTGATCGGCTCGGCCGGTGAAATCGACCATGCAATCCGACAGGTCGTGATCTCGACCTATTTCCCGGCCACGCTGGTCGCCAAGATCATTCTGGCAGGCATTCTCCTGCGCACCCGTCCGGCCGGGCTGTCAACCTGGCTGCCCTGGCTGATGCTCGGCATCGCCGTGATCGTGCTCGGACTGGCGGTCAACAGTGTGATCGTCTCGCAGCTGATGAGCGACCCCTCGGTCGTTCACAACCTGACCCAGTGGCACGGCACCACCGCCTTCGCCGCCTGGTACCTGCTGCTGGCGCTGGCATGGCGCCAGACCGGCTTCAAGCTCGACCCGAGGCTTGCGTGATGCACCGCGGGGGCTTGCCCGCGCAAGCTACTAGTAAGGCGTAGCGCCACCTGTCAACACTTCTTGGAGCCATTCACGCTGCGCAGCATGCTTGTCCGGATTCTCTTCGATCAAGCGTCGAACATTCTGCAGCTTCCACCTGACCGCTGGCAGTTCGGCGGCCTGAGCCAGTCCAATAGCAGAAAAGTCGGGTGTGCCCTCATGCAGCGACAGCAGGAACTCTTTGGCTTCGGCATCCAGTGTCGTTCGGACATCCTCGATCAGACGACTTCTCGTGGCACGCAGGTCATCGAGCGCCACAGGCTCACGGGTCATGCCCGAGAACTCCTGCCGATAGGGCTGATCGAGGTCGTGGACGCGGGGATTGAGTAGTTCGTGGGGCGGACGATTTGAGGTCGCTACGTACACCAGAAAAACACGGAGCAGATCCTCGGTCAGCCCTTCGTTTTCGTACAACAGTTTCACATCGAACAAATCGCGCGGGTGCTGGCGATCCAGGGCGGCGTGCAGTTTTCCGGCAAAAAGATCCTCGAAAGACACCACCTGGACTTCGGCATACCCATAGCGCTCCTGAACAGCCTCGCTGACCTCCCGCCGTTCGGGCTCGTGGACGACGCCCCGCATCACCGGCGAGGTCTCGATCTTGATTTCAGCGCGGCCAAGCCGGGC
>CAYQJJ010000201.1:0-5606 GCA_964417745.1 uncultured Wenzhouxiangella sp. | reverse complement strand
GGCAGCACCCAGCGGGCCCACACCGCCCAGTCGATGCGTGCCGCGCCCAGCACGCCCATCAGTGTCGCCGAGGTCGGGATGATCAGGTTGGTGAGACTGTCGCCGAGCTGGAAACACAGCACGGCAACCTGGCGCTCGACGCCGACCAGATCACCCAGCGGTGCCATGAGCGGCATGGTCAGCGCGGCCTGGCCGGATCCCGAGGGCACCAGGAAATTGATCAGGCTCTGGACGAAGAACATCAGCCAGGCCGAGACCATTTCGGGCACGTGAACCAGCCCCGAGGCGAGCGTGAACAGGATGGTGTTCATGACCGATGGCTGGCCCGGGTCGGTACCGCCGAGCAGCAGCACCAGGCCCTTGGCCATGCCGATGACCAGCACCGCGGGAATCAGGCTGGCAGCCCCCTCGCGAAAGGCGGCGGCCTGCTGGTTGGCATCGAGCCGGTCACGTCCGGGCAGCAGGTAGAGCAGGCCCACCACCAGGCCGATGGTGAAGAACTGGGCCGCGATTTCGGGGATGTAGTACTGATGCGCCATCACGCCCCAGATGACCCAGCCGATGCCGGCCACAATCAATAGCAGTGCAATGGCATCGCGCACACCGAAACCTGACTCCGCACTGGTCTCGGCCGGGGCCGAGTCGCGGAAAAAGCGGTCGCTGTGCCAGGTCGGTGATGCCTCGGGATTGGCACGGACCCAGCGCGCGTACCACAGCGTAAAGCCCATGCCGACGACCGTGAACAGCCCCCACATGATCATCCTCAGCGGCGCGCCGGAGAGTACCGGGACATCGGCAATGCCCTGCGCGATGGCGACGTTGAACGGGTTCATCCAGCTCGAGGCAAAGCCGACGCGCGAGGCGACAAAAGTGACCAGCACCGCGGTGATGCCGTCAAAGCCCAGGCGTACGATGATCGGTGCGAGCACGATCACGAAGGCAATGGTTTCTTCGCTCATGCCGAACACCGCGCCGCCGAGCGAAAACAGCCCGAACAGCAGCGGCAGAATCAGTGTCGGGTCGTGCTGGGTGCGCTGGATCAGCGCGCGCACGCCGCGGTCAACGCAGCCGGTGCGCATGATGATCCCGAAGGCGCCGCCAATGACGAGCAGAAAGGCCATGATGCCGACCGCGGCGCTGTACCGGCTGCCCGAGGTCAGGCCCTCGAAGGGCGCATTGAGAAACCCGGTGCGCTCCGGGTCGGCGTTGAACAGCGGGGTGCCGGGGGCGCCCCCGGGCGCGCGTTCGAAGCTGTCGAGCTCGACCGGCAGCGTCTCACCGTCAGCGCCGGTCTCGACGTTGAAGCTGCCGGCCGGAATCACGAAACTCAGCGCGGCCAGCACGAGTGCCAGCCAGAACAGGATGATCAGCGTATCCGGCGTGCGCCGGACCGGCGGGGCTGTCTCGCTCACCCGCCCGGGCCGTGTCCGCGCGGCCGGGCCCGGGCGATGATCGAGCCGGTATCGACCGTTTCGGGCAGAGTGCCGTACATCAGCCCGCCCCGGCCACCCAGGCGGCTCGCGGCAAAGGCTTCGGCAGCCGCGGTCTGTCCGCTATCGGCCAGCAGGCTTGCCTGCAGCGACAACGCCATGGCCTCGACCAGGGATCGCGCCGCCGGGGCCAGGTGTTCCGGCTGGCCGAGGAGCTTCTTGGAAGCGGCAAGCGTGTCGGCCAGCCCGGGCAGGTCGGCGGCGTGGCGGCCGACCTGTTCGAAAAACACCTCGGCGGCTTCGGGCGACTTCTGCATGGCCCGGAGCACGTCAAGGCACTGAATGTTGCCCGAGCCTTCCCAGATGGCGTTGACCGGTGCCTCGCGGTAGATTCTCGGCAGGATGAATTCTTCCACGTAGCCGGCGCCCCCGAGGCATTCCTGCGCCTCGTTGGCGACGCCGATGGCGCGCTTGCAGATCCAGTACTTGGCCACCGGCGTGGCGATGCGGGCGAACAGCTCGGAGTGCTCGTCATCCGCCGCGCGCTCGAAACGCCCGGCCAGGTGCATGGCCATCAGCATCGCGGCCTCGGCTTCGAGGGCCAGATCGGCGAGCACGTTGGCCATCAGCGGCTGGCTGCTGAGGGTTTGTCCGAAGGCTTCGCGTTGGTCGCAGTGATGGATTGCCTGACTGACGGCCTGGCGCATCAGCGAGGCCGAGCCGATCGCGCAGTCAAGCCGGGTCTCGGCGACCATGCGGATGATGGTCGCCACGCCACGCCCGGGCTCGCCGACCATGCGCGCCCAGGTATTGGCGTACTCGATCTCCGAGGAGGCATTCGAGCGATTGCCGAGCTTGTCCTTCAGGCGCTGGATGCGAAACGGATTCGGGGTGCCATCCGGCCGCCAGCGCGGCACCAGAAAGCAGCTCAGGCCGGCCGGGACCTGCGCCAGGGTAAGAAAGGCGTCCGACATGGGCGCCGAGCAGAACCACTTGTGACCGACCAGCTCGTAGGCCTCGCCACCGCCCTCGGCGCCCAGGGCGCGCGCCCGCGTGGTGTTGGCGCGCACATCCGATCCGCCCTGTTTCTCGGTCATCGCCATGCCCAGGGTGACGCCGGCTTTTTCCTCGGCCGGGGCGAAGCGCGAGTCGTAGCGCGCCGAGCGTACCCGCGGCTCCCACTCGGCGGCCACCTCGGGCTGAGCCCGCAGCGCCGGCAATACCGCGTGGGTCATGGTGATCGGGCACATCGTGCCGGCCTCGAACTGGTTGTGCAGGTACATCAGCGCCGAGCGCACGACCCGGGCCCCGGGCTCGCCCGACCAGGTCAGCGCCGCCAGGCCATGGCCGAGGCCGAGCTCCATGAGCCGGTGGTAGCTGGGATGAAAGTCGACCTGGTCGATGCGCCGGCCGTAAGCGTCGTGGGTTCGCAGCTCGGGCTCGTGCCGGTTGGCGAGAAAGCCGAGTTCCGCGATCTCCGAGCCGGCGATCTCGCCGTAGGCGACCAGCCGGTCGACCAGCGCGCCGCCGCCCTCGCGTTCGACCGCCTCGCGCAATGCCGGATCCTGGACAAAGGGATTGTAGGGAGTCAGCGGGCGGGGCTGGTTGAAGACGTCGTGGGTCTCGACAACCGGGTCGGCATCGAAGGAACGAGCGGTCTCGGTCATGGCGCAGTCCAGAAATCGGGGTCGCAACAGTATATCGAACGCGGGCCCGGTGCCAGGGTGGTGATTCTGGCGCGCTCAGCGCCGTGGCGGCAGGATCAGCCCGGCCAGGGCACGCCGGTTTTCGCTCATTAGCACGTTGAAGGTGCGGCAGGCCGCGCCCAGGGTCATGCACTCCACGCCGATGCCGCGGGTGAGGAACTCCTTTTGCACCTCGGGCGCAGGAAAGGCCTGGCGGGTTCCGAAGCCCAGGATGACCAGCTCGGGCTCGCGGTCGAGCAGCGGCGCCAGCGCCGCCGCATCCAGGTCCTCGAGTGAATGCACCGGCCAGTCGGGTTCGAGCAGGCGGGCGCCAACGATCAGACTGGATTCGTATCGCCGGTCATCGATGAGCACCGAATCCTCGGTGACCTGACGGATCGAGTGGTGGTTGCCGGGTTTGTGTTCGCTGATCTGCATGATGGCTCGGCGTTCAATGGGGCAGGGCGATTTTCGGTTTTTCCGGATTGCGGCGAAAGAAGCTGGCGACCTGGCCGACGCTGTGTACCAGCTCGGCGCGGTGGTCGGCGGCGATTGCCTCGATCCATTCAGAGCGCTGGTCGCGCTCGCCGCGCAGCTTGATCTTGACCAGCTCGTGGTGGTCCAGCGCGGTCTCGATCTCGGCACGGACGTTATCGCTCAGGCCCTTGTCGGCCACCGTGACGACCGGTTCGATTGCGTGGGTCAGCCCGCGCAGGTGGCGGGTTTGTGAGCGTGTCAGTGCCATTTCACGAAAAGCCTTTGATGAATTCAGCTGCCGATTGTATCCCAGCGCCGCAAGGGGTCCGAACGGGATCGTCAAATGTGCAAGAATTGCAGGTGTGAAATCCTCCAAGAAGTGGAAAGCGCGGCAGCAGAACGATCCCTACGTGCGCCGCGCGCGGGCCGCCGGCTACCGGGCGCGCGCGGCCTTCAAGCTGCTCGAGCTCGAGCAGAGCGACCATCTGTTCAAGGGCGTGGCGCGGGTCGTCGACCTCGGTGCCGCTCCGGGCAGCTGGTGCCAGGTCGCGCGTGAGCGGTTGCCGGCCAGTGCAAAGGTGATTGCGCTCGACATTCTGCCCATGGAGGCCGTGCCCGGTGTCGATTTCATTCTCGGTGACTTCCGCGAGGATGATGTGCTCGAGGCGCTCGAATCGACCCTCGAGGGCCGACCGGTCGACCTTGTGCTGTCCGACATGGCCCCCAACATCTCGGGTATCGGGCCGGCCGATCAGGCGCGCAGTATGCACCTGGCCGAGCTGGCGCTGGAATTCGCCGGCCAGTGGCTGGAGAAAAACGGGACGTTGGTGGTCAAAGTCTTTCAAGGTGCCGGCTTTGACGAACTACTCACTGAACTCCGGCAATCATTCCAGTCGGTAAAAGTGCGCAAGCCGGCCGCGTCGCGCACCGAAAGCCGCGAGGTTTACCTCGTGGCAAGTGGCCTCAAGCACCCGACTCGTCACGGCTGACGGGCCGATGGCGTAAAATATGGATCGCCTGGAGCGTCCATCCGTGTACGGAGACAGATTTTGAGTGATTTCGCCAAGAACCTGATCATGTGGATCATCATCGCGATGGTCCTGATGAGCGTTTTCAATTACTACTCCGAGCCACAGGAGCAGCCCCGCGAGATGACCTATTCGGTCTTCCTCGAGGAAGTGCGCACCGGCAATATCGAGAAAGTCTCGATTCAGGAAGGTCAGTCGGGCAAGACGATTTCCGGCGAGCGGCATACCGGCGAGCAATTCACCGTTCTTGCGCCCCGCGACGACGGTCTGATCAAGGATCTGCTCGACAATAATGTCGAAATCGAGGCCCGCGAGCCCGAGCGGCGCTCGATCGTCATCGATATTCTCATCAGCCTGCTGCCGGTGCTGGTCCTGGTCGCGCTGTGGATTTACTTCATGCGCCAGATGCAGGGCGGCGGCATGGGCGGTCGCGGCGGCGCGATGAGCTTCGGCAAATCACGCGCCAAGCTGCAGGGCGAGGACCAGGTCAAGGTCACTTTCGCCGATGTGGCCGGCTGCGAAGAAGCCAAGGACGACACCACCGAGCTGGTCGACTTCCTGCGCGACCCGGCCAAGTTCCAGCGTCTCGGTGGCCACATCCCCAAGGGCATTCTGATGGTCGGCCCGCCCGGCACCGGCAAGACCCTGCTGGCGCGTGCGATTGCCGGCGAAGCCCGGGTGCCGTTTTTCTCGATCTCGGGTTCGGACTTCGTCGAGATGTTCGTCGGCGTCGGCGCCTCCCGGGTGCGCGACATGTTCGAGACGGCCAAGAAGCATGCCCCCTGCATCATCTTCATCGACGAACTCGACGCCGTCGGCCGGCAGCGTGGTGCCGGGCTGGGCGGCGGTCACGACGAACGCGAGCAGACGCTCAATCAGCTGCTGGTCGAAATGGACGGCTTCGAGGGCAGCGAGGGCATCATCCTGATCGCGGCCACCAACCGGCCTGACGTGCTCGACCCGGCACTGCTGCGTCCGGGCCGTTT
>CAYQJJ010000200.1:0-5614 GCA_964417745.1 uncultured Wenzhouxiangella sp. | reverse complement strand
CGAAGGGCTGGACCCCGACCACCGCGCCGGTCATGTTGCGATTGACGTAGGCGTTGCCGACCTCAACCCGCGAGGCAATATGCTCCTGGACCTGGTCAATACGGCTGTGAACGCCGAGCGTCAGGCCGTAGCCGGTGGCGTTGATCTGGTCGATCAGGCGGTCGAGGTCGCGGCCGCGGAAGCGCACGACGTGCAGAATCGGTCCGAAAACCTCGCCCTCGAGCTGGTCGATGGAGTCGATTTCATATGCCGCCGGGGTCAGCCAGTGGCCCGACGGCAGGTCCTCGGGCAGCCCGGTGCGCGCAATCAGGCGCGCGTCGCGATCCATGCGCTTGAGGTGTTTCTGGAGCATTTCGAGCTGGTTTTCATCGATTACCGGGCCAACATCGGTCGACAGCAGACCCGGCGCACCGATGCGCACCTCGCGCATGGCGCCGGCCAGCATTTCGAGCAGGTGGTCGGCAATGTCGGCCTGAACGCACAGAATCCGCAGCGCCGAACAGCGCTGCCCGGCGCTGTGAAACGCCGAACTGATGACATCCCGTACGACCTGCTCGGCGAGCGCCGAGGAGTCGACGATCATGGCGTTCTGGCCGCCGGTCTCGGCGATCAGCGTGGCCAGCGCGGTATCGCGCGCGGCCAGGGTTCGATTGATCGCACGGGCCGTGCCCGTCGAGCCGGTAAACGCCACGCCGGCAATGCGCGGGTCCTGAGTCAGCGCCGCGCCGAGCTCGCCGCCGCCGGGCAGGCAGTGCAGCACCTCCCGGGGCACGCCGGCCTCGTACATCAATTCCACGGCCCGATGCGCGATCAGCGGCGTCTGCTCGGCCGGCTTGGCAATCACCGTGTTGCCGGCCACCAGCGCCGCGACCACCTGCCCGGTGAAGATCGCCAGCGGGAAATTCCAGGGGCTGATGCAGACAAACACGCCCTTGCCGTGCAGGCTGATCTGATTGTGCTCGCCGGTCGGGCCGACCAGCGTTTCGGGTTTGGCCAGCTTGCACCGCGCCTCGGCGGCGTAGTACCGGCAGAAATCAGCCGCCTCGCGGACTTCGGCGATGCCGTCTTTCAGGGTCTTGCCGGCCTCGCGCGCGCACAGCGCCATCAACTCGGCCCGATTGGTTTCGAGCGCATCGGCGATGGCATCGAGCAGCCGGGCCCGCTCGGCGCCGCCGCGCCGGTCCCATTCCGCCTGGGCCGCGGTTGCCGCGCTGACGACTGACTCGACGCAGTCGACGTCGGTCCAGGCGACCCGGCCGACGGTCTCGTCCAGGCGCGCCGGCGAGCGTCGCGCCTCGGCATCGGCCTGTGCCCTGGCCGCGACACCCAGGGGCCTCGCCTCGAACTCGCGGGTCGCGAACGGCTCCATGTCGCGCTTGAGCGCCAGGCGTGCGCTGTGCTCGGGAAAATTGATACCCATGGAGTTGCGCCGCGATTCGCCGTAGAGATCGACCGGCTGGGGAATCTTCGGATGCGCGACAGTATCGAAAGCATCGACCGTGGTCAGCGGGTCACTGACGACCTCCTCGGCCGGCAGCTTTTCATCGACGATGCGATTGACGAACGAGGTATTGGCTCCGTTTTCGAGCAGCCGGCGCACCAGGTAGGGCAGCAGGTCCTTGTGATTGCCGACCGGCGCATAGACGCGACAGGCACCGGAAAAGCCGTCGCTGTCGAGCACCTCGTCGTAGAGCTCGCGGCCCATGCCGTGCAGGCGCTGGAACTCGAATTGACCGCTTTTGCCGGCCAGTTCCTCGACCGCGGCGATGGTGTGGGCGTTGTGGCTGGCAAACTGCGGGTAGAACTGATCGGGGTGGGCGAGCAGTTTTTCGGCGCAGGCCAGGTAGGACAGGTCGGTGCTGGCCTTGCGGGTGAAAACGGGATAGCCCGGCAGGCCCTCCATCTGGGCGAATTTGATCTCGGTGTCCCAGTAGGCACCCTTGACCAGCCGCACCGGAATGCGATGGCCGCTGCGGCGGGCCCGGTCGGCCAGCCAGTCGATGGCCGGCCAGGCGCGCTTCTGGTAGGCCTGCAGCGCCAGCCCGAAGCCATCCCAGCCGGCCAGGGCCTCGTCGGTCAACACGCGTTCAAACACTTTCAGCGACAGCGCCAGTCGTTCGGCCTCCTCGGCATCGACTGTCAGCGCGATGCCCTGTTCGCGCGCCAGTTTCGCCAGCTCGAGCAGTACCGGCGTCATCTCGGCGAGGATCCGCTCTTCCTTTGCGTGCTCGTAGCGCGGGTGCAGGGCCGAGAGCTTTACCGAAATGCTGGGCGCTGCGAATACGTCTGCCTCATCGGTGCTCTGCCCGATTGCCCGAATGGCATCTTCGTAGGACTTGCGGTAACGCTCGGCGTCGGTGGCGGTCATGGCCGCCTCGCCGAGCATGTCGAAGGAATAGCGGAAGCGACGGTTGGCCTTTTTGTGCGAGCGCTCCAGCGCCGCCTTGATATCGCGCCCCATGACGTACTGATGCCCCATGATGCGCATGGCCTGGCGGATGGCAAGGCGAACCACGGGCTCGCCGGACTTGTTGGCGATGCGCGCCAGCGTCGAGCCGATGTTGCGCTTCTTCGACCCGCCGACCCGGACCAGCCGGCCTGTCAGCATCAGGCCCCAGGTCGAGGCATTGACGAACACCGACTCACTCTTGCCCAGGTGCGACTCCCAGTCCGCATCCGAGAGCTTGTCGGAGATCAGTTTCTCGGCAGTGTCGTTGTCGGGAATGCGCAGCAGCGCCTCGGCCAGACACATCAGCACCACGCCCTCTTCCGACGACAGGTCATATTCGCGCATGAACGCCTCCATGGCGCCGGGCTCGCGGCTGCGCTCGCGCACCCGTGCGACCAGATCCAGAGACTGGGTGTCGATGCGTTTGCGCTGGGCATCATCCAGGCTCAACGCCACGCGCAGCTTGCGCACGTGGCTGGCCTCGTCGACCAGCCAGGCAGCATCGATGGCGCGTGCCAGGTCGTCGGATTCGTCGGTCGGATTGAAGACAAAGGCGGGGCTGGACTGGGTCATGGCGAGCGCTCGAGTACCTGTGTGTTGATAAGCCGGCAGTGTAACGCAGCGGGCGTTGACAGCGGCCCGGGTGCGGTCGCCAAGGGCGTCATGGCAGGACCGGCCCCTGCGAATTTCCGCGAGCCGGAATTCACGCGGGTGAAGAAATTGCTTTGCCGGGATTCGGCGGCTTCGGCTACAATACGCAGCGTGAATCAAGCCGTGCCGAGCGCTCGCCGAGGATTCGGGTGATCGAGGTCCGGGATAGTCGAGTCGACCGCGATAGCACCGTCGTCGAAGCGAAATCCAACCTCTCGATGTCGCTCGATCGGCTGGCGTTCGTGTTCCTCGGCATCAGCGCAGTCACCCTTCTGGTGGCCCTGTTGCCGTTGATTTTCGGGCTCTGGCCCATCATGGTTGCGGCGATTGTCCATCTGTTGATCGTCGGCTGGTGCTTTCGTACAGCCTGGCGCGGCAACTGGGCACGCGAGCGGATCGAACTGGGGCCCGACGAGTTGATCGTCGAGCATTTCCGGCTCGGGCGCCAGGAGCGAATCGAATGGCCGATCGCCTGGGTTCGCGTCGAAATCGAGCCGGGGCGACTGGGCAATACGCGGGTTCACGTCGTATGCCAGGGACAGCGCCGGCAGATCGGGGCTTTCCTGCCGGTCAACGAACGGCTGGAACTGGCCAGAATCATGAAAGACCGCCTCCGGCCGCTGACGGCGTGGAGCGATGACAAACACCTACAGGTACGTTGAGGATGCAAAGACCCAATGAACTGATCGTCGGACTCGCGATCATGGCCGTGATCTCCGTGATCACCTGGGGTCTGTTCGCGGTTGGCGACAATATGCCCAGAGGCGTCACGCCCTTCAGCAAGGACGTCTACCAGCTCCACAACGTCATTCTCGGCATCGTGACGGTAATCGGAGTGCTGGTCTTTTCGGCCATGTTCACTTCGATCTACCTGCACCGACGCTCGCGGGGGCAGGAGCCGGCCAAATTCGATCACTCGACCCGCGCCGAGATCATCTGGACCGCCATCCCGGTGCTGATCCTGGTTGTCATGGCCATTCCGGCCACCACGGTGTTGATCGATATGGAAGACACCGGCGGTGCCGAGATGAACATCAAGGTCACCGGCTACCAGTGGCTCTGGAAATACGATTATCTCGAAGACGGCGTGAGCTTCTATTCCGCACTGGACCGCGACAGCAACCGTGCCCGCCAGATCGGATCAGGCATCGACCCGTCCAGCGTCGACAATTACCTGCTGGAAGTTGACAACCGCATGGTGGTGCCGGTCGACACCCGGATCCGCTTCCTTCTCACCGCCGACGATGTCATCCACTCCTGGTGGGTTCCCGAGCTGGGCTGGAAGCGCGACGCCATCCCCGGCATGGTCAACGAGGCCTGGACGCTGATCGAGCACGAAGGGATCTACCGCGGTCAGTGCGCCGAGTTGTGCGGCAAGGATCACGGTTTCATGCCGATTGTCGTCGAGGCTGTTTCGAAGGAAGAATACGAGCAATGGGTGGCCGAACAACGCGGCGAGATGGCCGCCACCGCGCACGATGAAGCGCGCTTGTGGACGCGCTCGGAGCTGATGGATCGAGGCGCCAATGTCTACCAGGAACAATGCGCCTCCTGCCATCAGGCCGACGGTTCCGGCCTGGAGCCGGCTTTCCCCGCGCTGGCGCGCGCAGGCGAGCCGACCGGCGCGCTCGAAGAACATCTCGACATCATCATCAACGGGCGGGAAGGCACGGCCATGACCGCTTTCGGCGGTCGCCTGCAGGCCGCCGACATTGCCGCGGCGCTGACCTACACGCGTAACGCATGGAGCGATGAGGAGGGTGACGTCATCCAGCCGTCGACCATCGCCGAACTGAATCTCGATCAGGGCTGAGTAAGCGAAACCCAAGGCTTTCCCAAGGATTGCAAACCATGAGTCAAGACACGACCGCTCACACCGACGACCACCACGGCGACCACCCGACCGGGATCGCGCGCTGGCTTTTCACGACCAATCACAAGGAAATCGGGACCCTCTACCTGGTGTTCTCGCTCGCCATGTTTCTGGTCGGCGGCGCCATGGCGCTGGTCATTCGTGCCGAGCTTTTCGCCCCGGGCCTGCAGCTGGTCAACCCGGAATTTTTCAACCAGATGACCACCATGCATGCGCTGGTGATGATCTTCGGTGCCGTGATGCCGGCCTTCGTCGGCCTGGCCAACTGGATGGTGCCGCTGATGATCGGGGCGCCCGACATGGCCCTGCCGCGCATGAACAACTGGTCGTTCTGGATTCTTCCATTCGCCTTTACCATGCTGCTGGCCACCCTGTTCATGCCTTCCGGCGCGCCGGCCTCGGGATGGACGCTGTACCCGCCGCTGTCGCTGCAGGGCGGCAACAGCCTGGCGTTCGTGATCCTGGCGATCCATCTGATGGGGATCTCGTCGATCATGGGCGCGATCAACATCATCGCTACCATTCTGAATATGCGCGCGCCGGGCATGACGCTGCTGCGCATGCCGCTGTTCGTGTGGACCTGGCTGATCACCGGCTTCCTGCTGATCGCTGTAATGCCGGTGCTTGCCGGCGCGGTCACC
>CAYQJJ010000199.1:0-5655 GCA_964417745.1 uncultured Wenzhouxiangella sp. | reverse complement strand
CGCAGGCCGTAGTACGGGTAGGTGAACTGCAGCACCTCGATGAAGGTGTAGGTCAGCGTGCCGTCTTCGTTGAAGGTCCGCCACATCAGGCCCTGCATGACCCCGGCAATCCACATGGCCACGATATAGAGCACCGTGCCGATGGTCGAGGCCCAGAAGTGCCACTCGATCAGGCGCGTGGAGTACATCTTCTCGACACCGAACAGGCGGGGAATCAGCACATACACCGCGCCGATGGAAATCATCGCCACCCAGCCCAGCGCGCCGGCGTGCACGTGGCCGATGGTCCAGTCGGTGTAGTGCGACAGGGCATTGACCGTCTTGATCGACATCATCGGCCCCTCGAAGGTGGACATGCCGTAGAACGACAGCGCCACGATCATGAAGCGCAGGATCGGGTCGGTACGGAGCTTGTGCCAGGCCCCGGAGAGCGTCATGATCCCGTTGATCATGCCGCCCCAGCTCGGTGCCAGCAGCATGACCGAGAAGATCATGCCCAGGGTCTGGACCCAGTCGGGCAGAGCGGTGTAGTGCAGGTGGTGGGGGCCGGCCCACATGTAGATGGCGATCAGCGACCAGAAGTGGACGATCGACAGGCGGTAGGAGTAGATCGGCCGCCCGGCCTGCTTGGGCACGAAGTAATACATCATGCCGAGGAAACCGGCAGTCAGGAAGAAGCCGACCGCGTTGTGGCCGTACCACCACTGCACCATGGCATCCACAGTACCCGAGTAGATCGGGTAGGAGTGGGTCAGGCTGGTCGGAATGGCCAGGTTGTTGACGATGTGCAGCACTGCCACGGTCAGGATGAAAGCGCCGAAGAACCAGTTGGCGACGTAGATATGCTTGACCTTGCGCTTGACGATGGTGCCGAAGAACACCACGGCGTAGGCGACCCAGACCAGGGCAACCAGCACCGCCAGCGGCCAGATCAGCTCGGCGTACTCCTTGCTCATGGTCAGGCCCATGGGCAGGGTGATGACCGCACCGACGATCACCGCCTGCCAGCCCCAGAAGGTGAAGGCCGCCAGCTTGTCCGAAAACAGCCGCGCGTGGCAGGTTCGCTGCACGCAGTAGTAACTGGTGGCAAACAGTGCCGAGCCACCGAAGGCGAAGATCACGGCGTTGGTGTGCAACGGCCGCAGCCGGCCATAGCTCAGCCAGGGGATCTCCCAGCCCAGCCCGGGCCAGACCAGCTGGGCGGCGATGAACACGCCAACGAGCATGCCGACGATGCCCCAGACGACGGTCATGACGGTGAACTGTGTCACCACCTTGTCGTTGTAAGTGGTTTCCTGATTCATGAAGGCTCCCTGTGAGACGCCGGTTATTTTTCCGAAACGAATTATGCGGTCCCAAGCCTAGCGGTTGACTTGACCGGGATCAAACTTTGACGCGACCGCCCGGCCGGACCGGCAGCTGAGTAAGATGGTATTGAATCCACCCTGGCTGTTGGTCCCGATTTTGAAAAACGCCTTGCCGAACCTGGACGACTGGCTGCTGACCGAGGCTACGCGCCTCGACGAGGAGCGTCACGGCCGGCGCGTCGACGATGCGGCCGCGCTGGAAGTGGCGCGTGCCACGGACGGGGGCTTCGAGGAGCGCCTGAAGGTCCGCGCCCGCGCCCTGCCGTCGGCCGAGGCCCTGCGCGCCGACATCACCCGGATCCGCCGGCTGCTCGCGCGGCTTTCGGCAGGGCTGCTGGTGTTCGCCCTGCTGGCCGGGGTGATGGCCGCCAGCGCCAGCCTGGCCGACCGCCAGGTCAACATCCTGCTGGCCATGACCGTGCTGCTCGCCCTGCCGACCCTCATGCTGCTGGCCTGGCTGGTGCTGATGAGCTGGCCGGGCCGGGGCCGGAGTGCGGGCCCGACCGGCTCGCTGCTCAGCGCCCTGCTGGCCTGGCTGGCGCCGAAACTGCTGCGCAGCGATCAGGCCGTTGAACTGGCCAATGCCGCCACCGGTCTGCTGGCCCGGCCGGCTGGCCGCTGGCTGCTGAGCGCCATTGCGCACCTGTTCTGGCTGGTCTACGCGCTGGCCGCGGTCCTGGCGCTGGTAGTCTACTTCAGCGTGGTGCAGTACGACCTGACCTGGGGCACCACCCTGCTTGCCGATCGCAGCATCGTGCGCGCGGTCGAGGCGCTGGCCGCCGCGCCGGCCGCGCTCGGCCTGATCGACCCGCCGGCCCTGGAGTGGATTCTGGCCGGTCGCGCCGGGGAAACCACTGGTGAAGGCCGGGCCTCCTGGGCGCGGTTTCTGATCGCCATGATCCTGGTCTACGGGGCGCTGCCGCGGGCGCTGCTGGCCGCGCTGTCGTTCGGGCTGGCCCGGCGCGGCGCTGGCCGGCTCGCGCTCGATACCGGCCAGCCCGGCTACCTTCGCCTGGCCCACCACCTGGCCGACCCGGAACCAGAGGCCACCGTTCATGGCTCCGTGCCCGAACCGGATCGTCGCCGCACCCGCCAGCGCCCGGCTCGCGCGCGCGGCCGGCCGGTGCTGGTCGGAATCGAGCTCGAGCGCGCCGAGGACGACTGGCCACCCCGGCTGCCCGGCATCGAGGTGCTCGCCCTGGGCCGGGTCGATCGCCGGGCCGACCGCCAGGCGCCGCTCGATGCCATCGCCGCGCTCGATCAGACCCCGGTTGCAGTCATTGCCCTGTGCTCGCTGTTGCGCACGCCCGACGCCGGCCTGGCGCGCTGGCTCGACAGCCTTGCCGATGCGGCCGGCACCGCCCTGGTGATTGTGCTCGAGGACGCCGAGTCGCTGGCCGGGCGCGAGATTTCGATGGCCGAACGCTGGGCCGACTGGCAGGCCACCGCCGAGCGCGTCGGCGGCGAGGCGGTGCGGCTGGACCGCTCCGGGCCTGATGCAGCCGCCGTGGCGCACTTGCGCGAGCTTTGCGACCCGGGGGCGGCATGAACGATTCAGCGCTGCGCGTGGCGGTCGTCGGCCACACCAATACCGGCAAGACCTCGCTGGTGCGAACCCTGACCCGCGACCGGGGTTTCGGCGAGGTGCGCGGCCGCGGCGGCACGACGCGCCAGGTCGCCTCGGTGGTGCTGCGCGTCGGTGATCGCGACCGGATCGAGCTGTTCGATTCGCCCGGGCTGGAGAATGCCCCGGAGTTGATCGAATGGCTCGAGCGCGCCGGCGGCGAGCGCCATCGCGGCCCCGAGCGCATCCGCTGCCTGCTGAATGATGACCAGGCGCGCCGCCGCTTCGACCATGAGGCTCGGGTGCTGGAGTTGATGCTGGCGGTGGACGTGGCGCTCTACGTGGTCGATGCCCGCGAGCCGGTACTCGAGAAGTACCAGGACGAACTGGCCATCCTCGGCCAGTGCGCCTGCCCGGTCATTGCCGTGCTCAATTTCGTCGCCTCCGAGGCCAGTCGTGAAGCGCAATGGCGCAGAGCGCTGGCCGGCGTGGGCCTGCTCACCGTGCTGGCTTTCGATGCGGTGGTTCGCGAACCCGCCACCGAAAAACGCCTGTTCGAAAAGCTGCGCGGCCAGCTCGATGGTTTCGAGCCGGCAATCGATGCCTGGCTGGCACGGCTGGCCGACGAGGAAGAGCACCGGCTGCTCGCCGGCGCCCGGGCGGTGGCCGAACTGCTTGTCGACGCCGCGGCCTGCCGGCGCGAGTGCCCGCCCGAATCGGTGAAAGAAGGACTCGAAACCCTGCAGGACGCAGTGCGCCGCCGCGAGCAGGCCTGCGTCGACACGCTGCTCGATCTGTACCGCTTCGCAGCCGAGGACTATGCCGGCGAGATGCTGTCGCTGACCGACGGGCGCTGGCGCGAGGACGTGTTCGATCCGCAGACCCTGGCCCATTACGGCATTCGCACCTCGCAGGCGACGGGCGCCGGGGCCGGGGCGGGGGCGCTTGTTGACATCGGTACCGGCGGCCTGTCGCTGGGCCTGGGCACGGCGGTCGGAGCCGCCGCCGGGGCGAGCGCGGGGCTGGTGCGAACTTTTGGCGGCGATCTGCTGGCGCGTGCGCGCGGCCGGGTGCGCCTGGGGGTCGACGAGGCGGCCCTGCGGCTGCTGGCCTGGCGACAGCTCGAGCTGCTCGCCGCACTGATCCGCCGTGGCCATGCCAGCACTCAGCCATTCGCGCCGCCTGAGGGTTCGCGCTGGAAAGCCCGCAAGCTGCCCTCGGCCCTGCGCCGCGCGCGCCACCAGCCGGATTGGTCCTCGCTCGGTGACAGCCGTGCCGGCGGCGGGCGCGCTCGTGCCGAGGCGGTCGACGAGCTGGCCGGAATCCTGGTCGAAGAGGTGCGCGGGGGTGCCGAGTCGTTCAGGGACGGCCCGGCGTGAGGGTTGCTCCCCGACAGCGAATCGCCTATCTGCTGGCAATGTCTGGAAAAACGGAGTACACTACGCTTAGCTGGTAGCAGTATGGCAGTGTTTTGTGGAAGTTCTTCCCTCGATTAACCTCCCGGATCGGCATTCAGCTACGAGCATCTTTCTTTTGTAATGACTAAGGTAGTAAGTAACATGGCAACAGGTTCCGTTAAGTGGTTCAACGAGGCGAAGGGATTCGGTTTCATCAGTCAGGACGATGGTGGCAAGGATGTGTTCGTACATTTCAGCGCCATCCAGGGTGCTGGCTTCAAGACCCTGGCCGAAGGTCAGAAGGTCGAGTTTGACATTCAGGACGGCCCCAAGGGCCCGCAGGCAGCCAACGTGGTTGCTGCCTGAAGCATTCCGGTTTCTTCCGAGAATGTTCTGAAAAGCCCCGCCTTCGAGCGGGGCTTTTCTCTTTTACGGTAGTTGAAAAGTGCAATGAACGATAAACAGAACGAGACCGAAATCGAAAACGCCGACGATATCCCGGCCGAGCCCGAAACCGACGCTGGCGAAGCGGCGCTGCCGCTTGATCCGCCGCTCGAGGCCGAGGAGGCCCGGGTACTGGGCTGTTTGATCGAGAAAGAGTCGGCCACGCCCGAGAACTATCCTCTCACCCAGAACGCCACCGTGACCGCCTGCAACCAGAAGACCAGCCGCAGCCCGGTCATGAAGCTCGACCCCGGACGGGTGGGCCAGGCCCTGCGGCGGCTCGAGCAGCGCGGCCTGGTCAAGAGCGATTACGGTGCCCGTGCGGCGCGTTATATCCACCGCGCCGACGGTGCCCTCAAGCTAACCCAGGCCCAGCGCGCGCTGATCGGCCTGTTGCTGCTGCGCGGGCCGCAAACCCTGGCCGAGCTACAGGCGCGCAGCGAGCGTCTTCACCGCTTCGACGATCTCGACGACGTGCGCTACAACCTCGATCGCCTGGCGGGTCGGGATGCGCCGATGGTGGTGCGCCTGCCGCGCGGTCCCGGCCAGCGCGAGGATCGCTACATGCACCGGCTGTGCGGCCCGGTCCGGGCTGCCGATCTGCCCGCGCAGGCGGCGGAGACGGCTGGATCGGCCAGCCTGAACGATGAGCTAGCCACCCGGGTGGCGGAACTGGAGGCACGGGTCGCCGAGCTCGAGGCGCGCCTGGGGAACAGCGCTGATGCGGATACCGGGTCAGCGAGCGACTGAGCCTGCCTTTCCAATGCAAGCAGAAGTATTTCTGCCTGCTGCGACACGCCCACGCACTGCGCCTGGACGCGTCTCGCGACGGTAGGTGATCAATGCAGGCTGAGATGAGGGTCTGCCGGCGATGTTGCCGGCG
>CAYQJJ010000198.1:0-5677 GCA_964417745.1 uncultured Wenzhouxiangella sp. | reverse complement strand
AAAATCACGAACCGTGAAGCAGTACTCATAACCTGTAGTGTAGCACCGCGGCGTTCAGCGGCGTTCAGCGTCGGACTTCGATGCGCGCGACGGTTTCGAAGGCGATCGGGCGAACGAATTCGCCGCCACTGGTCCGGATGCGCAGGTGCAGCTGGCCCTCGTCGACGGCGTCGATTCGACCGCGCAGTCGGCTGCCGTCGTGATGATGGATTATCGCCTGGTAGCCGGTAAAGCTCTCGGCCTGGCCGATCTCGATTTCCCGCCAGCTCGGTAACGGCCCGAGGTGAATCTCGTCGAGCTGCTCGGGCCGGGTCGGAAGGTGCCGATCGGCGGCGGGTTCGGTGTCGGTCGTGCTGCGAGTGCCGGGCTCGGCCTGCCGGGTCTGCTCGTCGGGCGGATCAACGCCTGGCACGAAGCGAAGGGCCATCTTGGTGCCTTCATTGATTGCAAACGTCGCGCCCAGGTCGGAATCGGCCAGGCGGGAAATTTCCTGCGTAGCGAGGCTCACGGGCGCTTCGGGCAGGATTTCGATGCGAACGGATTCGGGCGTATCGAGAAAGTGGGCATAGCCGCCCTGAACGTGCCGATGCGGTTCAAGGCCCCTGGCCTGCCAGCGTGCATTCCAGGCATCCAGATGCGCTTGCCGCCATTCGGCTTCGTCGAGATCGCGGTGGCTGGCGCAAAATTCGGTCAGGCGTGGGTAGTAGCCCAGATCGAGATACTCCAGACTCGCTGCGCGCAGGCGCAGGCTGTCGATTTGCGGTTGAAGCTCGATCAGGCTGCGGGTCGGCGTTTCAAGCGCAATCAGCGCCTGGCTCCAGAAGTCGCCGAGCTGTGGCATCCGGCTGCTGAGGGTCAGTTCCAGGTCGCGGTCCTGGTCGGCGAACCGGTAGTCCAGCGACAGGTCCAGGGCGACACTCCAGTAATCGAGCTCGGCGAGGTCGGAAAATTCGAAAGGGTCGTAATCGCCGCAGCCGGCGCCGGGAAAAGGCAGCCCCGGGAGAAACGCCGTACCGAGCGGCGCGGCCAGCGCCGAGTCGACCGGGATCGACAAGCCCCGGACCCGCAACCCCAGCGATTCGGGCAGCCTGCCGGCTTCGAGTTCGCGGCCGATGGATAACAGCGCAAACAGGTTCTGTGCATGCAGTTCGACTCGGTCGGTGCTGATGGTATCGCGGCCCTGGCGAGCGGTGAATTCGAGGCGGTCGATGCGCACCTGTCCGCGCGGGTCGATGACCACCCGGTCCCAGCTCAGCCAGCCCAGCGGGTCGAGCTGACGGGCCAGATTCTCGAGCTGGTTCTCGATCTTTCCGACTTGATGAAAGTACAGCCCGCCGACGACCAGCAGCGCCACTACCGCGATTGCACCGGCCAGCCGCCCCATGGTCTCAGGTCACCTCGGGCAGGCGCGCACTCAGCACGGCGCCGGTCAGGCCCATGCCGGCCAGGATCAGGATGACCCCGGAGATCGGCAGGACCGTTGTCAGTGCACCGACGCTGCCGGCCAGCAGAAGCACCACGCCGATGACGGTGTTGCTGACCGCCACGTAGTCGGTGCGCTTGTTGCCGCCGGCGAGGTCGACGATGTAGGTCTTGCGGCCCATGCGAACGCCGGCGTGCATGATGGCGAGCAGGAAAAAAAACACCGGATACAGCCATTGACTGTCGGCGATCGCCGGCAGGCCGTTGACCAGCCCGACCAGCGCGACGCCGACCAGCCCCGCCCCGGTCCCGGCGGTGATCATCACCCGTCGGCTCGAGATATCGGAAAAGCGTCCCCAGAACGGGGCCGAGACCAGGCTGGCCAGGCCGTCGGCGATCACGAACAGCCCGAGCACCAGCAGCGCGCCTTGCGTGTTTTCGTGGGCCAGCATGATGAAAAACGGTGCACTGAGCGCCGAGCACAGCAGCAGCGACCGGGCCAGCACGAAGCGCCGGAACGGTGTATCGGTAACCAGCAGCTTCATGCGTCCGAATGCTTCGCTGATGGCGTTGCTGCCGCCCTCGGTGGCGCCCGGGAACTCGCGGATCATGGCATAAATGCCGGCCGCGACCAGCCACAGTCCCCCCGCGATGGCCAGCAGCAGCAGGTAGGTGGCCATGTCGCCGGGTTCGCGCAGGCCGAGCAGCAGCACGCCGCCGACACCGATGGTTACCAGCCCGGCCAGGGTCTCGGACCAGCCGCTGACCCGCCCGCGCCGGGTCTTGGGGATGGTCTTGCCGAGCACGTCCTTGGAGGCGACCGAACACAGGCCGCGCGCCAGGCTGAAGACCACCAGTGCCCCGAGCAGTGCGGCACCGGCGGCCGTTCCGGTCAGGCTCACCGCGATGGCGGCCATGCCGAAGACCGCCAGCCCCTGCAGCAGGCAGCCGATCACGAAGGTCCATTTGCGCACCGCCTGGCGCCGGACAAAGCTGGCGATGATGAGTTGCGGAATCAGTGACCCGGACTCACGGATCGGTACCAGGAAGGCGGTGAACACGCCGGGCGCGCCGAGTGCGCTGAGCATCCAGGCCAGCACGGTCTTCGGGTTGGCGATGGCGTCACCGAGCTTGGTCAGAAACTGGGTCAGGATCTGCAGCACAAAATTGCCGGGCACAACCCGGCAGGCATCTTCCTCGATGTCGGTGCAGACCCGGGCGTCTTCTTCGTTGACCAGCAGCTGGTAGGCGCGATCGAGCCGGTCGCTGCTCAGGATCCGGTCACACAGCGCGTCGCTCATGGCGAGTCGTCGTCGCCGTCATCGCTTTTGGCGGCATCGTGCCAGGGCTCGAAATACACCAGAACGCCCAGCCAGGAGGAATCGAAGTATTCCAGGCGTTCGGCACGAACCCGACGGCTCTGGACGAGATGATGCTGTTCGAACCGGCGTTGGGCCAGAAAGCCCGGGTCCATCGGCCCCAGCGCGGGGCGCTCACTCTCACGCCAGTACAGATCGACGCTGAAGTGCCGGAACTGGCGCTGCGAGAGGCGGACCGTGCCGTCAAGCCGGTAATCCACCGCCGGTGATCGAAAGGCATTGTCTTCACCACTACGGCGCTGGCCCGGCAGGCCGAATGCACCGCCGGCGAGCCAGTCGATGTCGATGATGGCCTCGTCGTGCAGGCGAATCCTGGGTGCGCTCTGGCCCCGACTGAGCGGCTGCAGCCAGGCCAGGGAGGCGCGTACGCGGTAGCGATCGCTGGCTTCGAGCCGCCGGCGGGCATCGGCCATGGTGGCGGTCAGCTCGTCGAGCGCCAGGAAGGTCTCCGGCATCGGGGTCGGGCTTTGAGCCGGCTCGCCGTCGACCGCATCGTGCTCGAGGGCGTCGAGCGCCTCGAGCAGGGCAAGCGCCGACCGGGTGTCGTCGTCGGCGCCTTCATCGGGGTCGTCGGAGGCATCATCCTCGCCCTTCAGAGCAGCTTGCCGGGCCCGTTCTCGCGGGTCGACGGCGTCGCGGATGCGTTCGATACGTTCGGCACGGTGCCGGTCCGGCTGGCCCGATTCATGAGTGAACACGATGACCTCGACCCGGTAGAGCTCGAGCGGTTCCTCGGCGGCCAGGCTGCCGGCCAGGAGGGGTGCCAGCAATGCCAGCCAGGGGATGGTTCGACGAAATCTCATGGTGCACCCAGTTTACTTGATTGAACCTCAGGCGGCAGCCCGGGCTGGTGGCCTGAGGCGGTCGATCAGCTCGCGGGCCATGGCCTGGCGCTGCTCGGCGGTCTCGAATTCACCCTTGATGCGCAGCTTGTCGTTGCTGGGCAATTCGAAAGTATGGGCTTCCTTCTGGATCATGCGCAGCATTTCGTCGATGTTGATATCGGGTTTGGAGACAAACTCGACCCGGCCGCCGGCCGGCCCGACCTCGAGGCGCTTCATGCCGAGCTTGCGGGCCGCCAGGCGCAATTCGGCGGTCAGGAACAGGTTCTTGACCTCTTCGGTCAGCAGGCCGAAGCGGTCGATCATTTCGACCTGCAGGTCGTTGAGCTGCTCGTCGGTCCCGGCCTGGCTGATGCGCTTGTAGAGCACCAGGCGCTGGTGAACGTCGGGCAGGTAATCCGGCGGGATCATGGCGGTCACGTGCAGATCGACATCGCTGGTCAACGACAACGGCTCATCGAGATCGGGCTCCTCGCCACCTTTGAGCGCCTCGACGGCACGGTTGAGCAGATCGGAATAGAGCGAAAAGCCGATCGCCTCGATCTGGCCGGACTGGTCCTCGCCGAGCAGCTCGCCGGCGCCACGGATTTCGAGATCGTGGCTGGCCAGGGTAAAGCCCGCGCCGAGATCCTCGAGCGACTGGATGGCCTCCAGGCGCTTGCGGGCATCACTGGTGATGGCCTTGCGCGGCGGGCTGATCAGGTAGGCGTAGGCCAGGTGATGCGACCGACCGACCCGGCCGCGCAGCTGGTGGAGCTGGGCCAGCCCGAACTTGTCGGCCCGATTGATGATGATGGTGTTGGCCGTGGGTACGTCGATACCGTTTTCGATGATCGTCGAGCACACCAGCAGGTTGATGCGGCGTGAGTAGAAGTCACGCATGGTGCGTTCCATCTCGTCGGGTGGCAATTGACCATGGGCCATGCCGATGCGCGCGCGCGGAAACATTTCCTCGAGTTCGGCAACCATGCGCGGCATGCTGCGGACTTCGTTGTGCAGGAAATAGACCTGGCCGCCGCGCTGGAACTCGCGGCTGACGGCATCGCGGATGGTGGCGGCATCCCACTGGGTGACGAAGGTGCGCACGGCGAGCCGGCGGGCCGGCGGTGTGGCGATGATGGACAACTCGCGCAGGCCGGCCATGGACATGTTGAGCGTGCGCGGGATCGGGGTTGCGGTCAGGGTCAGCAGGTCGACCTCGGCGCGCAGCGCCTTGAGCTGTTCTTTCTGGCGCACGCCGAAGCGCTGTTCCTCGTCAATGATGACCAGGCCCAGATCCTTGAATTCGATGTCTTTTTGCAGCAGGCGGTGGGTGCCGATGACGATATCGGCCTTGCCGTTGGCGACTTCCTCGAGCGTCTGCGCCTTGGCGCGCCCGGTGCGCGAGAGCAGGGCGATGCGCACCGGCCAGTCGGCAAAGCGATCGACGAAGGTCCGGTAGTGCTGCTCGGCCAGCAGTGTGGTCGGCGCCAGCATGGCAACCTGGCGGCCGGCATCGGCCACCGCGAAGGCCGCACGCAGCGCGACTTCGGTCTTGCCGAAGCCGACATCGCCGCACACCACCCGGTCCATGGGCTTGTCGGAGGCCAGGTCGGCGAGGACGGCATCGATGGCCTGCTGCTGGTCCTCGGTCTCTTCGAATTCGAAGCCGGCAGCAAAGCGCGCGTAGAGCCCCCGGTCCATGCCGTAGGCGTGCCCGCTGCGGGCCGCGCGGCGGGCCTGGAGGTTGAGCAGTTCTGCGGCCACGTCGCGGACTTTCTCGGCAGCCTTGCGCCGGGTTTTCTGCCACTGCTCCGAGCCCAGCCGATGAAGGCCGACGGCGTCGGGATCGGCGCCGGTGTAGCGGCTGACCAGGTGCAGGTCGGTGACCGGCACGTAGAGTTTGTCTCCCTCGGCGTATTCCAGGGTCAGGTACTCGCCGGTGGCATCGCCGACATCGAGTACCTCCAGGCCCAGGTAGCGGCCGATGCCGTGTTCGAGATGTACGACCAGTGCGCCGGACTGCAGGTCGGCCAGGCTCTTGATCATGCTCTC
>CAYQJJ010000197.1:0-5709 GCA_964417745.1 uncultured Wenzhouxiangella sp. | reverse complement strand
CAGCTTGTCGCGCTCGCCCTCGAGCATCTTCGAGACCGGAATACCGGTCCAGCGGCTGACCACCTCGGCAATTTCTTCCTCGGTGACCTTGCTGCGCAGCAACTTGAAGTCGCCGGTATCCTCGGCGGCCTCGGCCTCCTTGAGCTGGCGCTCGAGGTCGGGGATGGTGCCGTGCTGGATTTCGGCCATGCGAGTCAGGTCCTGGGCACGGCGCGCGTTCTCGAGCTCGGCGCGGGCACGCTCGAGCGATTCCTTGATATGCGTGGCACCCTGCACCGAGGCCTTCTCGGAGGCCCAGATCTCTTCGAGGTCGGCGTATTCGCGCTCGAGCTCGCCGATTTCTTCTTCCAGGTCGGCCAGGCGCTTGCGCGAGGCCTCGTCGGTCTCCTTCTTGAGCGCCTCGCGCTGGATCTTGAGCTGGATGAGCCGACGCTCGAGACGGTCCATGCTCTCGGGCTTGGAGTCGATCTCCATGCGGATGCGGCTGGCCGCCTCGTCCATCAGATCGATGGCCTTGTCGGGCAGGTTGCGATCGGTGATGTAGCGGTGCGACAGGGTCGCCGAGGCAACCAGCGCCGGGTCGGTGATGTCGACCCCGTGGTGGACCTCGTAGCGCTCCTGCAGACCACGCAGGATGGCGATGGTGTCTTCCACGCTCGGCTCCTCGACCAGCACCTTCTGGAACCGGCGTTCGAGCGCGGCATCCTTCTCGATGTTCTCGCGGTACTCGTTGAGCGTGGTCGCGCCGACGCAATGCAGCTCGCCGCGCGACAGCGCGGGCTTGAGCATATTGCCGGCATCCATCGAGCCCTCGGCCTTGCCGGCGCCGACCATGGTGTGGATCTCGTCGATGAACAGGATGATCTGGCCTTCCTGTTTCTTGAGATCGTTGAGCACGGCCTTGAGCCGCTCCTCGAACTCGCCGCGGTACTTGGCCCCGGCGATCAGGGCGCCCAGGTCCAGGCTCAGCACGCGCTTGTTCTTCAGGCCCTCCGGCACTTCGCCGTTGACGATGCGCTGGGCCAGGCCCTCGACGATGGCGGTCTTGCCCACGCCCGGCTCACCGATGAGTACCGGGTTGTTCTTGGTCCGGCGCTGCAGCACCTGTACGGTGCGCCGGATTTCCTCGTCGCGACCAATCACCGGGTCGAGGCGCGACTGCTCGGCCTTTTCGGTCAGGTCGATGGTGTATTTCTTGAGCGCCTCGCGGCTGTCCTCGGCGTTGGGGTCGTCAACCTTCTCGCCGCCGCGCACCGAATCGATTGCTTCCTCGAGCGCCTTGCGGGTCACCCCGGCCTGGTGCAGCAACTCGCTCAAGCCCACCTTGGCATCGAGCGCGGCCAGCACGAACAGCTCGGAAGCAATGTAAGCATCGCCACGCTGGCGGGCGGTCTTGTCGGTCAGATTGAAGAGCCGGCCGAGGTCATTCGACAGGTTGATCTCGCCGGCCTGGCCGGAAACCCTGGGCATGCCGTCGAGTTTCTCGCCGAGCGCCGAGCGTAGCGTATTGACCTGGGCGCCGGCCTGCGTCAGAAGCCCGCGCAGGCCACCACCTTCCTGGTCGAGCAGCGCGACCATGACGTGTTCGGGTTCGAGCATGGCATGGTCCATGCCCACGGCCAGGCTCTGGGCCTCGGCCAGTGCCTGCTGGAAGCGTGCGGTCAGCTTGTCCATTCGCATATCAGGTTGACTCCCCTGAGGAATATTGAAAGTTATCCACAGGTTTGGGGATCCCTGATTCGCGAATCAAGGCAAGCGACGGAATCCCTGCGACCCGGCCGCGTCAGAACCCACGAATCGCAAGCAACCGGATCTCGGTCATGTCCTCGATGGCAAAGCGGATGCCCTCGCGGCCCAGGCCGGAATCCTTGACCCCGCCGTAGGGCATGTGGTCGACGCGGAAGGCGGGCACGTCGTTGATGATCACCCCGCCGACGTCGAGCCGGTCCCAGGCCTTGCGGATCTTGCCGATATCGCGCACGAACAGCCCGGCCTGCAGGCCATAACGGGATTGATTGATGACCTCGAGGGCCGCGTCGAAATCATCGAACGGTTCGATCACCACCACCGGCCCGAACACCTCGGCCGAATAGACCCGGCAGTCGCGATCGACGTTCTCAAGCACCGCCGGGCGAACGATCACGCCATCGCGCTCCCCCCCGACCAGGCAGCGCGCACCTTTTTCGACGGCCTCTTCGATCCACTCGACCACCCGCTCGGCGTCCTGCTCGCTGATCATCGGCCCGATGAAGGTCTCCATGTCGCGCGGGTCGCCGCCGCGCAGCGCGCCGACCTTTTCGACCAGCTGCTCGCGGAAGCGCTCGTAGATGCTGGCATGGACCTGCACGCGCTGGACCGAAATGCAGCTCTGGCCGGACTGGTAGAAACCGCCGAAGACGATGCGGTCGGTCGCATCGTCGATGTCGGCATCGGCATCGACCAGGCAGGCGGCGTTGCCGCCAAGCTCCATGACCACCGGCTTCTTGCCGGCATTGCCCTTGAGCATCCAGCCGACCTTGTCGGAGCCGGTAAAGCTCAGCAGTTTGAGGCGTTCATCCTCGCTGAAGCGCTCGGCGGCTTTGCGGTTGACCGGCAGAATCGAAAAGGCGCCCTCGGGCAGGTCGCACTCGGCCAGGATCTCGCCGAGCAGGATGGCACCGACCGGTGTGGCCTCGGCCGGCTTGAGCACGAACGGGCAGCCCGCGGCAATCGCCGGCGCGACCTTGTGGGCGACCAGGTTATAGGGGAAATTGAACGGCGTGATCATCGACACCGGCCCGATCGGCACGCGCTTGTACATGCCGGTAAAGCCTTCAGCGCGCGGCGCGATATCCATCGGCATGACTTCGCCGCTGATGCGCGTGGCTTCCTCGGCCGCGATCTGGAAGGTCTCGATCAGGCGAGCGACCTCGCCGGTGGCATCCTTGATGACCTTGCCGCCTTCGGTAATGAGCACTTCGACGAGTTCGTCGTGGCGCGCGCGGAAGCGCTCGACACAATGGAGCAACACGTCCCGGCGCCGGTAGGAAGGCAGTTCGGCCATCGGCCGGCGCGCCCGTTCGGCGGCGGCCACCGCCCGGTCGACCACGTCGTCATCGGCCAGCGCCACCCGGTAGGCGAGCTTGCCGGTGTGCTTGTCGGTGACTTCAAGGTCCTGGTTGGCTTCAACGGCCTGATTGGCCAGGTAGTAGGGAAACGACTTGATACTCATGAATCACTCCTCGACAGCAAAAAGACTCTAATGGCCCGTCAAAGACGGTTCGCTGCAAGGCAGGATGCGACCGTCTGCGGCTTGAAACCACTGCCCTGCCACTCTACATCACAAGGATAGCCACCAAACGAGCAAACTCATGTCGAGACATTTCGAGTCGGCTGCGGGCCTGTGCGAGACCCCCGATGCAGAGACGCAGGACTACCTGTTCAACCAGACCATGCTGCGAATCAAGGACCCGGAGCGCAGCCTGGATTTCTACACCCGAGTACTGGGCATGCGCCTGGTGCGCCGGATGGACTTCCCGGAAATGAAGTTCACGCTCTACTTCCTGGCCTTCCTGTCCGAGGAGCAGGCCGGCGAAGTACCCGCGGACGACGGCAAGCGCACCACCTATACCTTCGGCCGTGAAGCGATGCTGGAATTGACCCACAACTGGGGCAGCGAGGACGACCCGGACCTGCAATACCACGATGGCAACGCCGAACCACAGGGCTTCGGTCACATCGGTATCGCGGTGCCCGACGTCTACCGGGCCGCCGAACGCTTCGAGGCACTCGGCGTGAACTTCGTCAAACGGCCCGACGACGGCAAAATGAAGGGGCTGGCCTTCATCAAGGACCCGGACGGCTACTGGATCGAGATTCTCCAGCCCGACATGCTCGAACGCCAGGGGCGCTGAATACGCCGGGAAGTCCGTCCGCGCGAGCCCCGGCGAGCAGGACCCCGGCATGGACAACTCGATGGTGAGCTGCCGTCGGGCCGGGACTGGTGAATTCGCAAAACTCGCCACCCTCATCTTGACCAGGGTCTGACAGTTCCGACCTGACAAAGCGCAGTCGCGGTATCATCGGTATGGGCCGCAAGCCGGCCCTTCACCGACCCCGACAACAACGAAGCGAGGACCATGGGTAACCGACTCTCGAAAATCTACACGCGCACCGGCGACGACGGCACCACCGGCCTGGGCGACGGCTCGCGCACCCAGAAGGACTCGCTGCGCGTCGAGGCCTACGGCACGGTCGACGAGCTCAACAGCACCATCGGGCTGCTGATCGCACACCTCGACCACGCCGAGCTCTCCAGCGTGCTGCTCGACGTGCAGCACGATCTGTTCGATCTCGGCGGCGAGCTGTGCATGCCCGACACCGAATTGATCAAGGATCGCCACATCGAGCGGCTCGAGCGCGAGCTCGACCGGATCAACGCCGAATTGCCCGCCCTGAAGGACTTCATCCTGCCCGGCGGCAGCGTCGCCGCCGCCCAGGCCCACCAGGCGCGCACGTTGTGCCGGCGTACCGAGCGGCGGGTGATCGCACTGGCGCGCCACGAGCCGGTCAACGAACCGGTCATCCGCTATCTCAACCGGCTCTCCGATCTGCTGTTCGTGCTGGCCCGTTACGTGGCCCGCGCCTCGGGCGCCGGCGAGGTGCTCTGGGACCACGAGCGCGACCGATGAGCCTGATCGTCTTCAGTCATGACGACTGCTTCACGCACAAGCCGCCGGCCGGCCACCCGGAACGCCCGGAACGTCTCGAAGCCGCCCTGCGTGGCCTCGAGCAGATGGCCCACCAGAGCCGCGACGCGGTAGCGGTCACGCGCAACCAGCTCGAGCGCGCGCACGGGCAGAACTACCTGGACAATCTGGCCGAGCTCGACCGCGCCGGCAATCGAATCGCCCTCGATGCCGATACCCACATGGGCCCGGGCAGCCTGAACGCCGCCGCGCTGGCTGCCGGCGCGGCCTGCCAGGGCGTGGACGCGGTCATCGACCAGCCCGAGACCTCGGCCTTCGCGGTGGTCCGCCCCCCCGGCCACCATGCCGAGCGGGCTCGCGCAATGGGCTTTTGCCTGTATTCCAACATCGCCATCGCGGCACTGCACGCGCTCGAGCACCATCGACTCGAGCGCGTGGTCATCTGCGACTTCGACGTTCACCACGGCAACGGCTCCGAAGCCGTTGTCGCCGGCGACCATCGTATCCTGTTCACCTCCAGCCACCAGTCCCCGCTCTACCCGGGAACCGGCCAGCCAGACGCCCCGCACCCGGCCAACGTCATCAATACCACCCTGCCCCCGGAATCCGGCAGCAACGAATTCCGCGAGCTCTGGCTCGAGCACCTGCTACCCGAAATCGAGCGATTCCGCCCCCAGCTCGTCCTGGCCTCGGCCGGCTTCGACGGCCACGTCCGCGACCCACTGGCTCAGCTTCGCCTCAAGGACGAGGACTATTTCTGGATTGGTGAGCAACTCAAGCAACTGGCCCGCAACCACGCCGATGGTCGCCTGGTCGCCTCACTCGAGGGCGGCTACGACCTCCAGGCACTGGAAAGCGCCACCCTTGCCTTCGCCGAGGGCATCAGCGGCAGAAGTTGACCGGCTCGCGCCCGTCAAATGATCAAAACCCCAACCCGGGAGGATGGGAGAAGCACCGGGTGGTGTTGGGTCGCTCGAGTCGGCAAGCGGTATAACGACCGTCTCGGAGGTCCATGATTCAA
>CAYQJJ010000196.1:0-5748 GCA_964417745.1 uncultured Wenzhouxiangella sp. | reverse complement strand
CGTTTACCGTTGATCAGGACTCGGCCGACAACCTGCTCGACGTACTGGCCAACGATAGCGATCCTGATGGCGACGAGCTGACCATCGTCGGGGTCACCCAGCCCGGAAACGGTGTCGTCGAGATCGGCCAGGGCCAGCTGGTCTATACCCCCGCGGCCGGCTTTGTCGGCACCGAGACCTTCGAATACACCGTCGATGACGGTTTCGGCGGTCAATCCAGCGCCCAGGTGACGGTTGTCGTTCAGCCGCTCGGCGAGGCACCCGAGGCCAGTGACATCAATGTCGCCACCCAGCGTACCGTCGCCGTCGAGGTCGATGTGCTCGGCGCGGTGACCAACCCCGACGGGCTGGACATCGAGATCGCGGATTTCACGCAGCCGGCCAACGGTACGGTGACGCGCATCGGCAACCGGCTGGAATACCAGCCCGAGCAGCTGTTCTTCGGAGACGATCAGTTCTTCTACACCATTGTCGACGCGCGCGGCCGCGAATCGACCGCGGCGGTCAACGTCGATGTCGCCTTTGCCAACCAGGCCCCCGTGGCGCGGCCTGATACCGCGTCGACACCGGCCAACGTGCCGATCACCGTCGATGTGCTGGCCAATGACTTCGATCCGGACGGTGACCCGATCGAGCTGGTCTCCATCGAGCGGATCTCGTTTACGGCGGCCGAGGCCGTGATCAATGCCGATGGCACGGTCACCGTCACCGTTCCCGAAACCTGCAGCGGCCGTAACCGATTCGTCTACACCATCGAAGATCCGTTCGGTGCCACGGCCACGGCCGTACTGACGGTCAATCGTGAGCCGACGCCCGGCGATGAGGGCTCGACGGGGATCGACGACGATTCCAGCTGCGATTCCTGAGCTCGGTCAGGTCTCGGCCGGCGGGGCTGCCAGCAGGTGGTTCAGCCGGCCGATGACCGCCTCGGGTTCGATCAGGTCCATCACCCCCGGAAACTCCAGCCGGCGGCCCCAGCGCACTGCTTCGGGCTCGCATCCGAGGTGTTTCCGGCTCGCCTCTGCGAAGCGGTCGACGCAATGCTCCAGGCTGCCCAGCGGCCCCGAGCGACGCGACCAGGTGGCCGCGTAAAGCCCGACGACCGGCGTGCCCAGGGCCGCGGCGAAGTGCGCCGGCCCGGCATCCGGGGTGACCAGGCAGGCGGCGCGATCGATCATCGCCAGTGCCTGTTTCAGGGTGTCCTGGCCAATCAGGTCGGTGGGCGCAAAGCGCATCCGGTCGGCAATGGCCTGGCCTAGCTCGCGCTCGGCTGCCGATGGCCCGCCAATGAGGATGACCGGCCGGGCGTGCCGCTCGATGATCCAGTCGGCGACCCGGGCGTAGCCGTCCGCGGACCAGTTGCGGGCGGCGTGGCTGGAGGCGGGGCTGATCAGCACGGCCCGGCCCGGTTGCGGCTGGTGGTCGACGGCGAAGGCGCGTGCGTCTTCGGGGATCGGCGGGCGGCGGTCGGCGGCATCGGGTTCGAGGGCGCCGAGATGGCGGGCGAATTCGATCATCGCCTCGGCCTGGTGCTGGAATGGTACAGCCGCGATACGCTCGTTGATGAACAGGCCGTGTCCCTCGCGCGAACGGGCGCGGTCGAACCCCACCCGCCTGTCGGCGCGGATATTGAGCGAGACCAGGCTGGCCCGCGCCGAGACCTGGGCAAGCAGTAATGCGTCGAAGCGGCGCCCGGCCAGCTTCCGGCGCAGCTTTCTGAGCGCCGACAACGGCCGGCGCTTGTCGAATACAATGAACTCGATTCCCGGCAGGTCGCCAACCAGGCGGTATTCTCCCGGCCCGATGATCCAGGTGATCGAGGTCTCCGGCCAGGTCTTTTGCAGCGCCCGGATCATCGCCACGCAGTGGCAGGCATCGCCGAGGGCAGAAAGCCGCAGCAGACAGATCGATCGCGGTGGGGCGGAGGGCTGGGGCATGTCCGGTCGGGTACGATTCAGCCTTGTAAGGAGCGGCGGCGTCACCATGGCAGCAAGCGAATACACAACCCACCGACTCGGCATTCTATACGATGACGAATGGGTCAGCGCGGTCAGCGCCGAGTGGCTGCAGCCGGAATTCTGGCGGCTGCGCGGGGCCATCCAGGCCGAGCTGGGCGGGCGCGGTACGGCACGGGTTGTTGATACGCCTGCCGGTGCCGCGGTGTTGCGGCGCTACCATCGCGGCGGCCTGGTTGCCCGGCTGGTGCAGGACCGCTACTTGTTTACCGGTTTCGAGCGCAGCCGGGCATGGCGCGAATGGCGGGTGCTTCATGCGCTCCACGAGCGCGGCCTGCCGGTACCGCGCCCGCTGATGGCCAGCTGTGAGCGCCGTGGTCCGGCCTACCGCGCCGGATTGCTGACCTGTTTGATCCCCGGTGCGCAGCCGCTTTCCGAGGTGGCCGAGACGTTGAGCGAGACCGACTGGCAGCGCCTGGCATGGACCCTGGATGCGTTTTTTGCCTACGGCGTGGAACACGTCGATCTCAATGCCGGCAACGTCCTGTGCGACGCGCTCGGGCGCTGGTACCTGGTCGACTTCGATCGGGCCCGGCTTCACCCGGGGCGGATTCGCCCGGCGCGCATGCTGGCCCGGCTCGACCGCTCGCTGACCGGTTTCGGTATCACCGGGGCCGGGGCCCGGCTCGCGGCTGTCCTTCAGTCGGAGAACGACAGCAGCCGCTGACGGGCCCGGCCGAGCAGTGATTCGTCGCTGAAAGCGCCTTCGCGCCACACCCCGGCGCGGGCCCCGGTGGCGACCTCGAGTGCCTGGGCGACGGTATCGACTGCCAGGACCTGGAAGCGGTCGTTGGTGCAGGCCTTGACGACCTCGCTTTCGAGCATCAGCTCGCCCAGGTTCGCGCGCGGGATCACCACGGTCTGCTGGCCGCTTACGCCGGCGTGCTTGCACAATGCGTAGAAGGCCTCGATACGCTCGTTGACCGCCTCGACCGATCGCACGGCGGCGCGCGGGTCGACCGCGCCGATGACGGCAACATCCTGGCGCAGCGGCGTGTTCGCCAGCAAGCCGAGCAGGCAGCAGGCCTGCGCCAGTTCCAGGCCGCGGTCGGGGTCAGTCAGCGGCTGGTTCGCCTCCAGCCAGGCGTTCACGCCGGTCGGGCTGTCAAGGTTGAGCAGGCGGCCGATCATTGCCGGGAAGGCGCTCGACAGGCTCATGCCCTCCAGCGACCAGTGCCGGTCGCCGCCGGGCGCCACGGCGCCGAGCAGGCTCAAGGGCATGCCCTGGCCGATAGAGCCCGAAACCCGGGTACTTACGGTGTTGATGCGCCCGTCGATGCGCCCGCGAACGGTCAGGTTGCTGGCACCGTGGTCAATGTCGCGCAGCAGCCGCAGCAGCGGCTGGCGCGATCTTTCCCGGCGATGCTTGATGGCGGTTGTCACATGCTCGGCCTCGACCGACCGGCTGCCGTCCTCGGCAGCAACCGCTGCGGCTTCGCGGGCGAGATCGGCAATCGGGCCAAAGCGTGCGCTGAGCCGTTCGGCCCGGCGGGCCTGGCGGGCGCCCTGCTCGATGATGGCCAGGATTGCGCCGCGCTCGAATGCCGGTAGTTGCTCGCGGTCGGCCAGCCGAGCGAGGAAATGAACGTAGTCGTTGATGCCTTCTCGATCGCGCGGCAGGGAGTCTTCGAGGTCGATCAGCACATTGAACCGGTGGCGGAAGTCCCGGTCTTCGCGCATCAGCTGATCCCAGGTTGCCTGGTCGCCGATCAGGATGATGCGCGCGCGCACTTCGATGGGCTCGGGCTTGAGCGACTGCGCCGAGTACGGCCAGCCCAGCTCCGGCGGCACGACTTCGGCGCGGCCAGTTCTGAGCGCACGCATCAGCAACCGCCAGGAGCCAGGGCTGTCGATCAGATCGGCTGCGTCGAGCACCAGAAAGCCGCCGTCGGCTTCGAGCAGGTCGCCGGTACGGATGCCGCGAAACGAGGTTACGGCCCGCCCGCTGCTCATCCAGGCCGGGTCGATGGTGCCGAACAGGCTGGCCGCCGAGGGCTGGTTGGCGAATACCACCGGCGCCTTGCCACCGCCCGCGCGCGAGGTCAGTACGTTGACGCCGTAGAGCAGGGTCGGTTCGGCCAGGTGGCTGGTGTCGCGGCCGATGCGCTTTTCGACGATATCGTCGATGATCTCGCGCAGGAAGATATCCAGACCCGGTGCCTTGAACTTGCGACCGACGTCGGCGGTCATCTCGCCGAGGATGCGCGCGGTTTCGGTGGCGTTGATCTGGTCGATGTGCTGCAGAGCCTGTTGCCAGATCTGGTTGACTGCGTGGGCGACCTTGTTGACTTCGCTTTGCCAGGATTCGATTTTTTCGGTGGCGCGCTGGCGGTCTTCCTCGCGCGCCTGGTTCTGGGTGACGAGGTTGCGAAACTCCTCCGGCGAGACCGCCTTGCCCATGATGCGCGGGTAGATGGCGACCCGCGAGCTCGGCCCCGACTGGGTTCGCACCAGCGCCAGTCCATCCTCCTCGAGACGCTTTTCCAGCGGCGCGACCTTCAGGCGGATTTCCCGCTCGGCCGATTCCTTGCGCGCGTCACGGCGCGAGCGGATCGGGTCGTTCTTGAGAATTTCGGGCAGGCGGTCGCGGACAAACAGGCTGATCTGAGTCATCGCCTGCTGAAAATTCCGGCCCTGGCCGGCCGGCAGCCGGATCAGCCGTGGCCGGTCGGGGTGGGCGAAGTTGTGGACGTAGCAAAAGTCGGATGCCGACGAGTCGCGGGCATCGCTCTCGGCGAGCAGCGTCCGGACCAGAGTGGTGCGCCCGCTGCCCTCCGGGCCGCGCACGAAGATATTGGCATCGGGCGCCCTGGAAGCGAGCGCGAAGCGCAGGGCGTCGCGGGCAGCCTGCTGGCCAATGAGTGAGCGCGATGCCTTGGCATCGCTGGTTGAGTCGACGGCAACCGATTTGCTGTCTGGCTTCCAGGTCAGTTGTTCGGGTGAAAGCTCGAGATTGGCCATTGGATTCCCTCTGCCGATGCCCGTTTGTCAGCCCCTTGGATGATGTCGCGACAACTGTGATCGCTACCGCTCAGTTTACTACGCTCGGGCGGCTGCTCGCCCGGCCTCAGGCCGCGGTCTCGTTGCGGGCGCACGATTCGGCATAGCCCAGCCAGGCCTCGGCGACGGTGCGCGGTGATTCGAGCATGGGCAGGTGGCCGATGCCGGGCAGGACCATCGTCTGACAATTGGGCATGAGTTGTTCCAGGGCCGCGGCGCCGGAGGGGTGCAGGACCTGGTCGGCCTGGCCCCAGGTCACCAGCGCCGGGGTCGGCAGACCGCGTGCGATGTCCTCGAGCGGGGTCGAATCGAAGCGAATATCATCGAAAATCCGCTGCGCCCGTGCGGCGTCGGCGGCGGCGCGGCGAGTCAGAAAGCGCTGCAGCGGGGTCGGGATCCAGGGTGGTCGCACGAAACAGAAATCGAGCAGGCGGCGGAAATCGGCCAGGTTGCGGATGATGAGCGGGTTGTGGCGCTCGCCGGCGATTTCCTCGAACACCACCGAGTTGCGGGCCTCACGCAGGCCGCCGGGCGCGAGTAGCCACAGCGCGCGCACCCGATCGGGGGCGCGTCGGGCCATGGCGGTGGCGATATAGCCACCCATCGAGTTGCCGCCGAGATAGAAGTGGTGGATGTTCATCTCGTCGAGCCACTCGAGCACCCGATCGGCGAGGTCGTCGATCCGGAAGCTCTGGCCGCCCTGCAGGCGGGTGTCGCCGAAGCCGGGCAGGTC
>CAYQJJ010000195.1:0-5749 GCA_964417745.1 uncultured Wenzhouxiangella sp. | reverse complement strand
CGCGCATGGCGCTCATCGCGGCCTCGGTGCCGGAGTTGACCATGCGCACCTGGTCGAGCGAGGGGATGAGTTCGCAGATCTTTTCGGCCATGGTGACCTCGCCCGGGCACGGCGTGCCGAAACTCAGGCCCTGAGCGGCCGCCTGTTGTACCGCTTCGATGATGGCCGGGTGGGCGTGGCCGCAGATCATCGGGCCCCAGGAGCCGATGTAGTCGATGTAGCGCTTGCCGTCGACGTCGAACATGTAGGCGCCTTCGGCGCGGTCGAAGAACAGCGGCTCGCCGCCCACGGCCGAAAACGCGCGGGCCGGCGAATTGACGCCGCCGGGGATGCGCACGCGGGCGCGGGTGAACAGGTCCTGGCTGAGGGTCATCGGATGCTCCTGGTAAAACGGTCAGTGTAGGCGCGCTGGCACGCGGTGATGTCAGCGGCAGCGAGTCGCTGACATCCACCCGCCTGCGGCGCATTCTCGGCAGGGATGGTTTCGATTGCAAGCACCGGGTAAGGCGAGTCATCGGGGATGGCGTCCGGGAAGTCAGGCGATAAAGCCGGGATGTCAATTTTTCTCGGCCGAGTTCATTTAGAATCGCGGGTTTGAATCAGCGGCTCCAGACAGCCCAAGGAAAACCCCGGTGAGCGAAGAACAGGAATTCAAGAGTTACATGTGTGTCGTGTGTGGCTGGATCTACCATGAGGATGAGGGTGCGCCCGATGACGGCATCCCGCCGGGGACCAAGTGGGAAGATGTGCCCGAGTCCTGGGTTTGCCCGGATTGCGGGGCCGGGAAGGAAGATTTCGAGATGGTCGAAATCTAAAAACCCGTCAAAGCCCTCGGCGTGGGCCATGCGGCTAATTCGGTAACACTCAGCCGGCGCCGAGTATCCCGGTGGTCCAGCCCCCGTCGGGCTCGAGCCGGAACCAGCGCGCCTTGGGCCCGGTCGGGTCGAGGGTGAAACGCTCGGTCTCGAGCTGACTGTTGGCTGAAGTTGCCGGGGCCGAAAGCCAGGCGATGGCGTTTTTTTCTCCCGAGCGGACCTGGTGGACGTGGCCGAAGGCAACCGCCCGCACCACCCGGGCATCGAGTTTTTCCCACAGCCTTTCAGGCTCGCGCAAGGCGTATTTGTCGATCCAGGGTGCCCCGACCGGGACCGGCTGGTGGTGGATGAACACCAGCGCCGGTCGCTCGGAGTCGAGATCGTCCAGCGGTGCCAGCCTTTGCGGGTCGAGCGTTCCTTCCGGGCGGTCGGGAACCGAGGAGTCGAGCAGCACGATCTGCCAGCCACCCCAGTGTTCGACCGGCCCGGCGCGGAAGCCTGCCGGCTCGAAGGCCTGCGCCATGGTCTCGCGCCGGTCGTGGTTGCCGGGCAGCCAGGCCACCTGCGGCGCCAGGTCTTCGAAATAATTCACCGCCCGGGCATAGCTCTCGGCTGAGGCATCCTCGGAGACATCCCCGCTCAGCACCACGGCATCGGGCGCGAGCGCGCGCACGGCCGGCAGCAGGCTCTGGAGCGTGGCATCGGCGTTGATGCCGCGGTAGTCGGTAGCGGGGTCGGCGGCGAGGTGGCAGTCGGAGATCTGGATCAGGGTAAAGGGCATCGGACAGTCATCGAAATGGCTATTGCGCGGCGGTCTGGCTCAGGGCGTCGATGTTGCCCGTGGTGAGGGCATCGCCGCGCTGGAGGCCGAGCTGTTCGGAAAGGCCGGCGTTGATTTCGAGCACGTACTGGGCCGGGAAGCGGCTGGGGTAGCTCGGGCAGCGGCTGGTATGGCACGGGCGGGCGTTGGCGACGATGTGGACGACTTGCAGCTCGGCGTCGAGGTAGATGATGTCGAGCGGGATGCGGGTGTTGCGCATCCAGAACGCCCGCGGGGCCTCGCGCGGGAAGATGAACAGCATGCCGCGGTTGTCGGCAAGCTCGTCGCGAAACATCAGGCCCATCTGGCGGCTGGCATCATCGTCGGCGATTTCGACGTAAAAGCGCTCGCCCTTGACTTCCACCCACGGCTGGCCGGCCTGGCAGGCGGTAATCAGAACCAGGGCGATAAGGCTCAGGGCCAGTTTCGGGATGAGGAGGCGCGGGGTCATCCTGGGGATGATACCGGGTGGGGGAGGAAGGAAAAAGGAAAAAGAAAAAAGGTTAAGGGTTGAGGGGCTACGCGGGCGGCCCGGGGTCAACCCGGTGCGGTCAGCCGTCGAGAAGGGCCTTGAGGGCGGCGATGTTGGCGCGGGCGTCTTCGTTGCTGGTTTCCTTGCCGCCGAAGCGGGCGGGCCAGTCGATGACGCCTTCGGGCAGTTCGTCCAGGAAGCGGCTGGGCGTGCACTCGTGGTCTTCGCCGTGGCGGCGGCGGGAGCGGCAGTAGCTGATGGCGAGGTGGCGCTCGGCGCGGGTCAGGCCGACGTACATGATGCGGCGTTCTTCTTCGACGGTGTCTTCGTCGATCGAGCGCTGGTGGGGCAGCAGGCCTTCTTCGCAGCCGGCCAGCCAGACGCGCGGAAATTCCAGGCCCTTGGCCGCGTGCAGGGTCATCAGGCGCACCATATCGGCGCCGTCGTGGCGGTCGTCGTCGGGCCCGGCGGCCAGGGCGACGCGGGCGACCAGTTCGGCTGGCGAGGCGACCTGTTCGCTCAGGCGTGTGACCCAGCCGGTGAGGTCGTCGAGGTTACGGCGGCGGCGTTCGGTGCGCTTGGGATCATCGTCGGTCTCGGCGATGAAGTCGAGGTAGCCGATGTGTTCGAGCAGCTCGGGGTAGGTCTCGCCTATGCCGTCGCGCTCGGCGCGGTCGGAGAAGTCGATGAGCAGGTTGGTCAGCCCGCGCAGCGCGCGCCCGGTGGCCTGGGGCAGCTCGGCCTGGAACATCTCGTCGAGCCCGGCTTCGAACAGGCTCTTGCCGGTGGCGTCGGCGTAGGTGCCCAGGCGCGCCATCGCACCCGAGCCCAGGCCGCGGCGCGGGGTGTTGGCCACGCGCATGAAGGCGGGATTGTCGTCCGGGTTGACCAGCAGCCGCAGGTAGGCCAGGCCGTCGCGGATTTCGCGCGCGTCGAACCAGCTCGGCCCGCCGGAGACGACGTAGGGGATGGCGTTTTCGCGCAGCTGGAGCTCGATCGGCCGGGCCTGCTGGTTGGAGCGATACAGTACCGCGCAGTCTGCCCAGCGCGCGCGGCCGCCGTGGTAGGCGGTCAGGATGTCGCGGGTAATGCCCTCGGCTTCGTCGGCGTCGGTGTCGTATTCGACCACCTGGATATCGTCGCCCGGGCCAAGATCGCTCCAGAGCTGTTTTTCCAGTTCGTGCGGGTTGCAGGCGATGACGGCGTTGGCGGCCTCGAGGATCTTGCCGGTCGAGCGGTAGTTCTGCTCGAGCTTGACGACTTCCAGGCCCGGATAGTCGTCTTTGAGGGTCGACAGGTTTTCCGGCCGGGCGCCGCGCCAGCCGTAGATCGACTGGTCGTCGTCGCCGACCGCGGTCAGCGCGCCGACATCGCCGAGAAGTTCGCGCAACAGCCGGTACTGGGCGGCGCTGGTGTCCTGGTATTCGTCGACCAGCAGATATTTCAGGCGCCGGCGCCAACGGGTGCGAATGACCGGATCGGCGAGCATCTTCGACGGCATGGCGATGAGATCGTCGAAATCGACCGCGTTGAGGGCGGCCAGGCGCTCGCAGTAATGGGCATAGATTTCGGCGGCGCGGGCGGCGTTTTCGTCGCTCGCCTGGCCGAGCGCCTGGTCCGGTGCCAGGCCGGCGTCCTTGTAGCGGCCGATGCCGGCCTGGATGGCGCGCACCAGGTCGGCGCGGGCACCGCTCGGCAGCAGCTCGCGGACCAGGTCGGCCGAGCCGTGCTGGTCGATGATGCTTAAGCCCTTGCGGCGCTCGATGGCTTCGGGTTCTTCGCTGAGAATGCGCCAGCCGAGCGAGTGGAAGGTGCAGATCGTCAGGCCCTTGGCGCGCTTGCCCTTGACGCGCTTCGCGACGCGCGCGCGCATTTCGCGGGCGGCCTTGTTGGTAAAGGTGATGGCGGCGATTTCATCGGCCGGAAAGTGGCCGCGGTCGATCAGCCAGGCGATCTTTTCGGTGATCACGCGCGTCTTGCCGGAGCCGGCGCCGGCCAGAACCAGCAGCGGGGAGTCGATGTGGGTAACGGCGGTGCGCTGCTGGTCGTTGAGTCCGGTCATGGCCGCGGCATTCTAGCCCACTTGGCTGTATCGGGCGCGTCGATTCGTCGATGGGAGTCGCGATATACTCGCCTCCCATGAGATCTTCCCTGATGCTTCTGAGCCTGACCCTGCTGCTGTCCGCCCCGGTGCTTGCCGAACCCGAGCGCATCCAGCTCCACCAACGCCAGGACGTGCAGACCGACCATCAGCGCATGGTCGGCAATGTGCGCGCCCAGGCCCAGCGCGAAGGGGTGGTGGTACAGGTGCCGCAGCTTTTTGCCTACCTGTCGGATTACGCCGCTGCCTTTCACATGAGTGGTCACCGGAGCGGCTTCGAGCGCGAACTCAACCTGGTGGTGCAGCGCTCGCGCAAGGCCCGCTCCACGGTTCGCCTCGACCGCCTGCTCGAGCGGGTAATCACCCCGGAAGGCGCGGAATTCGGGCTCGAGGACCTGCCGTCGGCCGATGTCTATCTCGTGCTCTACCGGCGCGCGGCCTGTGAGACCTGCGATCAAGTTGATGAGATTGTCGGCGAATGGCTCGACGACCATCCGGATATCAAGGCGGTGCGCCTGGACGTGTCGCTCGACCTGCCCTCCTGAGCCGTGAGCCCCCGGATGACTCATGCTCCAGTCCCGTACGACGATTCCCGGCCCGGTCTCGCCAAGCCCCCGGGTCATGAATAATCCGGCGTGACCGGGCGCGCTCGTGGCCAAGCTCTACTTTTACTATTCAACCATGAACGCCGGCAAGACGACGGTCCTGCTGCAGTCGGCGCACAATTACCGCGAGCGCGGCATGCGGGCGCTGCTGCTCAGCCCGGCCATCGACCAGCGCGACGGCATCGGAGTGATCGCCTCGCGCGCCGGGCTCAAGGCACCAGCGCGGGCGATCAGCCCGGACGAAAACCTGTTCGAGCGCGTGCGCGGCGAGCTCGAGGATGGGCAGATTCATTGTGTGCTGACCGACGAGGCCCAGTTCCTGACCCGCCAGCAGGTCTTCGATCTCACCGAGGTAGTCGATCGGCTCAGGATCCCGGTGCTGGCGTTTGGTCTGCGCACCGATTTTCGCGGCGAGTTGTTCGAGGGCAGCCAGTACCTGCTGGCCTGGGGCGATGAGCTCAAGGAGCTCAAGACCATCTGCCATACCGGCTCGAAGGCAACCATGGTGGTGCGTGTCGACGCCCAGGGCTTTGCCGTTACCGAGGGCGCGCAGGTCGAAATCGGCGGCAATGCGCGCTACGTACCGGTCAGCCGCGCGGAGTTCAAGCTGGTATTTTACGGCGGCAAGCGCGTGCGGCTGTTCGAGTCCGACCAGCCGGCCGAGCAGGCCTCGCTGCTCGGCCCCACGATTGACTGACACTTTGCAAGGAGCAAGCCATGCGGCGACTGATTTCCATCCTGATGATCGCGCGCCTGATCCAGCGGCTGGTCAACGGCAGCCGCTCGTCGCGCCCCCGAACGACCAACCCGCGCCAGGCCCGGCCCGGCGGTGACGCCACTCAGGCCTCCCGGCCCGAAAAACCCCCGATCGACTCGACTGCCACCGAAGCCACGCCGGAGTCGCGGCGTGAGAGCGAACAATAAGTTTATTCGGGA
>CAYQJJ010000194.1:4684-5802 GCA_964417745.1 uncultured Wenzhouxiangella sp. | reverse complement strand
CAGCTCCGGCAGCAGGGCGCAGGCGCCGTCGATGAGAACGCCCAGGCGATCGGCGTGGATGGTGCGGTCATGGCCCTCGAAATCGGCCAGACCGGCCAGGCGCAGGCGGTTGCCGAGACGCGCGGTGACCACACGGTGCTCGAGGTCGAGCAAGGGTACGGCCGGCGCGCGCTCGGGCTCGTCGAGCGCGAGCGTGGCCGAATAACCCTTGACCGGATAGATCGGCAGCTTCAGCCCCAGCGGCCGCAACAGCGCCGGGCTGGCGCATCCGGCCGAGACCACCACCGCGTCGGCTTCGATGACCGTGTTCGATGCCTGCAACCGCAGCGGCTTGCCCGCATCCGAGGCGATGCGCTCCACGCATGTCTCGAAGCAAAGCCGCGCGCCGAGGGATTCGGCCCGGCGCGCCACTTCGCGCGCGAACTCGCTGGCATCGCCCGATTCGTGAGAGGGCTGGAACATCGCGCCGGCCAGCCGGCCGGCGATGGGCTCGAGGGTCGGCTCCATGGCCACCACCTCGTCGACGCCGAGCTCGCGAATCTCGACATCCGGGTCGCCGATATCGCGCCGCAGGGTCAGCGCGTCATCGAGCCCGGCGCGGTCGAAATAGAGCTCCAGCGAGCCGTCGGTGAACTGGTCGTACTCAAGCCCGTGGCGTTCGCGCAGGCGAACCAGGCAACGGCGCGAATAGACCGCCAGGCGGGTATTGTGGCGTGCATTGACGAAATAGCGCCCGCGCCGCGACTGGGCCAGAAAGCGAATTCCCCAGGGCACCAGGCCGGGCAACGCACGCGGGTGAATACGGAACGGCTCGCCACCGCCGGCACCCAGCAGGCGCCGCGCGATGCCCGGCGAGTTCCACGGCTCGGCATGGCCGGGGGTAATCGCCGCGCCGTTGGCATAACTCGTCTCCAGCCCGGCAGCCGGATGCCGATCGACGAGCGTGACGGCCAGCCCGCGCTCGACCAGCGCCAGCGCGCTACTAGCCCCGACCACCCCGGCACCGACGACTACAACATGCATTTCGCAATTCCCGATTGATCAAGGCCCATCATTCTCGGCCAACACCACCCGCGCCGGGTGAAAATGCGGACAACCAGGGGGTTCGGGGTTCAGGG
>CAYQJJ010000194.1:0-4584 GCA_964417745.1 uncultured Wenzhouxiangella sp. | reverse complement strand
TTCACCCTTTCCCGCCAAAACCACCTTCCCCGGATTCATCACACCACCCGGGTCCAGCGCCCGCTTTACCCGGCCCATCAACGCCACTTTGAGAGGCTCGTCTTCGGCCAGGCGCTCGCGGCGCAGGACGCCGACGCCGTGTTCGGCGGCGATCGAGCCGCGTTCGGCAACCACCGTGTCGAACACGATGCGGTTGCACTCGGACTCGCGCTCGCGGAAGGCTTGTGCGGTCATGTCCGGCGGCTGGCTGAGGTTGAAATGCAGGTTGCCGTCGCCGAGGTGGCCGAACACGCAAGGACGGACGCCCGGCACGGCGCGCTCGAGGGCCGGGAGTACGCTCGCCATGAATGCCGGGATGCGCGCGACCGGCACCGAGATGTCGTGCTTCAAACTCACGCCACCGCGCTTCTGGGCCGGCGAGATGTGCTCGCGCAGCCGCCACAGCTCTGCGGCGCGGGTGGCGGAATCGGCAACCACCGCGTCGCCGACCCGGCCGGCGCCGAGCCCGGACTCGCAGACTTCGAGCACGGCCGGCTCGAGCCAGTCGCCGGCCAGCGTGCTGTCGGCCTGGACGAGCACGTACCACGGGTGCGGACGATCGAAAGGATCGCGGGCATCGGGCAGGTCGGCGAGTACGAAGTCCAGGGCCTGGCGCGGCAGGAACTCGCAGGCCGACAGGGTCTCGCCGAGCGCCGAGCGCAACTCGGCCAGCAGCGACAGGCCGGCTTCCAGATCGGCAACGGCCAGTAACGCGGTGGTCGACTGGCGCGCGGGCGGCTGCAGCGCCAGGGCCGCGGCGGTGATGATGCCCAGCGTGCCCTCGCTGCCGATGAACCAGTGCTTCAAGTCAAAGCCGCTGTTGTCCTTGCGCAGCGTGCGCAGGCCGTCGAGGATCCGCCCGTCGGCCAGCACGACCTCCAGGCCGAGCACCTGGCGCCGGGTATTGCCATGGCGGATGGTCAGGTTGCCACCGGCGTTGCTGGCGATGGTGCCGCCGATGGTGGCGGTGCCTTCCGAGGCCAGGCTGACCGGGTACATCAAACCGGCCTCGGCTGCGGCCTCGCGCACCGCGGCCAGCGTGGCGCCGGCCTCGACGATCAGGCTGGCATCGGCGGTATCGAGTGCGCGCACGGCGCGCATGCGCTCCAGGCTGACGATGACTTCCCGACCCGGCCCGAGCGCCGAACCACCGCCGACCAGCCCGGTGTGACCGCCCTGCGGCACCAGCGCCACTCCCTGGCCGGCGCACAGGCCGACCAGCTCGGCAACCTGCGCGGTATTCGCCGGGCGCGCCACGGCCAGCGGACGGCCCTGGAAGCGCCCGCGCGGTTCGGTAACGTAGCGGGCCAGGTCGGTGTCCGCGCGCAGCAGCCCGCGCGGGCCAAGCAGGGTTTCGAGCCGGTCGAGCACCGACACCTCTTCAGGCCAGTGCCGAGCGCACCAGCCCGGCGAGATGGCGGCAGTAGCGGTCGAGGTAGTTCATGCCCTGCTCGCGCCCCGACAGCCAGGGGTTCATCAGGGTATGGCGCAGCAGGAAGATGCTGTCGGCCTGATCACCACTGTCGTCGGGGTCTTCGACGAAATTGGCCGGGTCCAGCCCCAGCTCGCCGACCAGCCGGGCGGCGACCTCGTCGGACAGCGCCGAGCGCTGGACGAGGGTACGCGAGCCGAAGAACTCGCGATCGCGGATATTGACCTCCTCGCCCACGCTCAGGTGGTCGTAGATGCGGCGGCCGAACGCGTTCATCGCGCCCAGGCTGGTGTTGCCCTCGGGGTTGATGGCCAGGCAGATCAGGTTGGTGTCGGGCTCGAAGGGCAGCACTACCCGGGCTACGCCGGCGAGCGTGTCACGCAGCTCGTCGATGTGGTCGAAGAAGTACTCGGTATTGCCGATCGTCTCGGCGCACAGACGGCCGAAGTGGTCATGGGTCAGCGGCAGCACGCGGTGTGTCAGCCAGACGCCGGCGGCTGCCGCTCCGGGCTTGGAGCCTTCCAGAATGTACTGGCCCAGGTTGCGGAAGCGGCGCTCGTACTCGCTGTCGTCGATACTGTCGCCGGCGTCGAACACGTAGGCGGCCTTCTGGCTGATGAAGTCGGTCATGCCGCGATTGCGCGCCACGTAGGCGCCGCAACCGAACGGCACGTAGCCGAGCTTGTGCGGGTCGACGGTGATCGAATCGGCCTGGCGCAGCGCGCCGAAAGCCTGGTAGACCTCGGTGGAAGGAAAATGGGCGAAGCGCTCGCGCACCTGGTCGTAGTCGACCAGGCTGCCATCGTCGGCGCGGAAAATGCTGGCCAGGTAGCCGCCCCAGGCAGCATCGACATGGAAGGCGAAATCCAGCCCCTCTCGGCGCCAGCGCTGGCGCGTCGCGACGATCTCGTCGATCGGATCGATGCTGCCGTACTCGGTGGTCCCGAGTACACCGATGACCGCCAGAACCGGACGCTGCTGCTCATGACAGTCGGCCAGCGCGGCATCGAGCGCCCGGGGGTCCAGGCGCATGCGTTCGGTCACAGCCACGCTGACGAGGTTTGCGCCGCCCAGTCCGAGCAGCTTGAGGGCTTTTTCCCAGGAATAGTGGGCCGTGTGCGGGACCAGCACGCAGGGCGGGCGAAGTTCGGGATGCCGGGCGTGGAACTCGGCCATGCCCAGCGGCTCGACGCGCTCGGCCTCGACGGCGGCGGCCAGGCGGCGGGCGCTGCGCCGGTCGAGCGTGTCGTTGAAGCGCGAATAGAGCTCGCGGCGCAGGGCGATGGTCCGGTCGATGCCCAGGTTGAACAGGGTCCAGTCGTCGGCGGCCGCGAGGTCACCCGGGAAGCTCTCCAGTCCGGCGGCGTCGAAACCGGCCGCGCGCAGCGCCCGGGCCGCGGCCAGCGGCCAGTAGCGTACCGCCCGGAAGTACCAGAGCGCCTCGTCGTTGGCCAGCGTGCCGCCGGAAGTCACATGACCCCAGGCGCAGGGCTCGACCGTACGGTCAGTGTTGTAACCGAACATCGCCGCGAGCTGGCGGCCGACCTGGAGCTCGAGGTCGAGGGTGACCGGCGCGGCCTCGTCGGTTACGTGGTTGGGGTTGTAGAGCGTGGTGACCAACTGCGCGATCAGGCCCGGCAGCAGCAGGTCGGAGGCCATGTGCCCGATGTAGCGCGGGTTGAAAAACGGCACCGAGTTCTTCAGCCGCGCGCTGAGCCCGTGCAGTTCGGATTTCATGCGCGCGACGAACTCGCGGTATTCCGGGCCATGCTGGGCCAGCACCGGAATCAGCGGCCGGTCTTCGGGGTGAATGTTGCGCCGCCAGTAGACGTGATCACGCAGGAATTCGACCAGCACTTTCTCGAACAGCTCGTCGTTTTCGGCATACGAGCCGAGAAACAGCGGGTTCAACCAGCCAGAATCGTCGGGGCGAACGGGTGAATTCATTGCTCGGCACCTTATGCGGGGTCGACCCTCATTATCCCCCAGGCCGCAGTAGACCGAGGAAAAGCCTGGCCTCTGAATGTCGTCCGGGCGGATACCCCATCGCCCCGGGACGCTATCTGCGCTGACCACTGATCGGCGGGCCAGGCGATGGCCGAGTCTGGTACGTGATCAGCTCGGCCGGAGACCAGGGAAAAAGGCGGCTTTTTTAGACGTTCTTCCTCAGGCCACGAATCATGTAGTGGCCAAAATTGAGCAGCTTGCGGGGAAACGGGATCGGTTCTTTCGACATGATATCCCAGTGCCAGCGGGCAGCCTTCCATTTGTTACCCGACAACGAGCCGGTACCAATCCCGGCGTTGTATTCGGCCAGTATCTCCTGGACGGTCACTACCTCATTGCCGGACCGGGTCAGGTTCAGCCACAACTGGTAGTCTTCGTGTCCCTTGATCTCGAACGAGAAATCGCCGGTCTTGTCCCGATCGACCAGCGCGGTGAGCATCGGGACATGATTGGACTTGAGCAGATCTTCGTAGCCGATGCGCGGCGGCGGGACCAGTTCGATTCGCTTGTCGGAAAATTTACGGGTATAGCCGGTGCAGCATATGGCAGCACCGGTTTCTTCCAGCGCGGCCAGTTGCTTTTCGAGCTTTTGTGGTAGCCAGCGATCATCCGTATCGAGAAAGGCGATGAAGCGTCCACCGGCCTGTTCCAGCAACCGGTTCCGCGTCCCTGCCGGGCCCAGGTTTTCAGGATTGCAAAACAGCTTGATCCGGGAATCCCGCTGACAACAGGCTTCCACGATTTCAATGGTGCGGTCGCGGGAACAGTCGTCGGCAATCAGCATTTCCCAGTCTTCGTGAGTCTGGGCCAGCACCGAATCGATCGTGGCTTGCACGGTCTTTGCCGCGTTGTAGGCGGGGCTGATGATGGAGACTCGCCGGGACTGCTGAGGCATGGGTTTGAACTCCGCTCAAGGCTTCCAGTGTACCCATTCAACCCGCCATATTCACCACCCGCTCGTAGCGAGGCGTCGCCAGGTCCTGTAGCTGTGGCGTTTCGCGATCGAGCGCACCGGAGGCGTACTCGCCTGTACGGTGAGGATGCGCGACCGAGCGAAACGGCGCAGATGCGGGGCCTGGCGGCGTCGCAGTAGAGGGGGTGGTGAA
>CAYQJJ010000193.1:1814-5870 GCA_964417745.1 uncultured Wenzhouxiangella sp. | reverse complement strand
ACTCTGCCCTGCGGCTCGCGCCTTGTTGTGAACCATTTGTGGGGCTCTGATATCACCAATTAGTACCGGACAGTACACAAGAGTGGCCAATATGGCAACTTGCCGAAATCTGTTCTTTTTCCCGTTCCTGTGCCTGACCTTGTTTCTTGTCAGCACCGTGGCGTTCAGCCAGGTCTCGCCGACCGAGCGCGAGGCGTTGATCGACCTTTATCACGCCACCGATGGCGATGACTGGCATCGCAACGATGGCTGGCTGGGGGAACCCGGCAGCGAGTGTGACTGGCATGGCATGAACTGCCTGGGCGAAGCCGCTGATGATGCGCATGTATTCAGCCTGAACCTGTCGGACAACGGTCTGAGCGGTGAACTGCCCGACACGCTCGCCGGGCTCGACCGCCTGAGGGTGATCCAGCTCGATCACAACGGCATCACGGGTCGGATTCCGCCATCACTGGCCGAACTGACCGAACTCAGTGACATGGATCTCGGTAACAATGGTTTCGACGGTCCGGTGCCCGGCGAGCTGCTGATCAGCCCGGCCCACAGCATCAACCTGGAAGGCAACCAGCTAAACGGCTATACCGAAGCCCCCGTGGCCTCCACGGCGGTCAGGAAAGGAATACGCCTGACCGGTAACCCGATCTCTTCGCTACCCCCGGCAAGCTGGCGCGATACCGGCGTGATTTCCCGGCTGGACCTGGATCGTACGGAGCTTGCCGGCGAACTCGATTTCGGTTTTCATCCCTGGCCCGAGCTGGAGCATCTTGTCCTGGACGACAACGCCCTCACCGCCCTGGGCGGCATCGATCCGGCCACCCTGATCGATCTCAGGCGGCTGTTTTTGTCCGGCAACCGCCTCAAGGACTCCTGGCCGGTCGACGGAACAACCCTGCCCGAGCTGCGGCTGCTGGACCTGAGCGGCAACGGGCTGGAAACACCGCCCCCTGCCAACTTGCCCGGCCACCCCGGGCTGCAGGAGCTGCGCCTGGGCCGAAACGAGCTGGTCGGCACCGGTCTGGAACCGTTGCTCATCTTGCCCGGCCTGCGGTCGCTGGAACTGAGCCACAATCCGCTGGGCGCACTGCCTGCCGACCTGCCAGGCGATGTCGCCGCGATGCTGCGCCTGGGCTTGTCGACGACCGGGCTGGAAGGGGGACCGCCGGCCTGGTTCAGCGACCTGGCGCTACGCGACCTCAATCTCTCCGGCAATCATCTCGGCAGTGACCTTGAACCATGGCTGGCAGCACTCAGTACCGAGGAGAGGGTGCGACTGGATCTGTCCCGCAACCAGTTCCAGGGGCCATTACCCGCCTCACTGACCGAAATCGACTTCGAGCACAACACCTCCGGCACCGCCTTCGGTCTGAATCTGTGCTGGAACCGATTCGATCAGGCTATTGACGCCGAGCTCGAGGAATTCCTGGCCGAGGTTCATTTCGGCGGCAGTCTGGCCGACTGCAATGATCGCGAGCTGGTCGATATCGATCCGACCATCAGCGGCAGCTGGTACAACCCCGACCGCGACGGCAAGGGCTATAACCTCATGATGCTCGACAACGGCCAGCTGCTGCACTACTGGTTCGGCTACCCGTACCCGGTCGATGCGAATTTCGAGGAGCAGATGTGGTCCCTCCAGATCGTCGCGCCCGAGGCGGCAGCCGCCATCCACCCGCCTTCGCTGGTCCCTTTCGGAGGGCGTTTCGGTCACGGTCTGGGCAACGGTGATCTGACCACCTACGGCCATCGCGAACTGGAAATGGTGCGCCTGGGCAAGGATACCCTCAACATCCTCGCAAGCTGGGGCGCATCGGGACGATACATCATCGTCAGCCCGCCACCACCGGCCGTCCAGGAACGCTTCGATTACCAGCGCCTGACCGAGCTGGCCGGCACGACTTGCGACAACCAGAGCCCTTTCCAGGGTTTTTCCGGCGCCTGGTACAACCCCGAAGCCGAGGGAGAAGGCTTCATCGTCGAAGTACAGCCCGACGCTCGAGCACTGGTCTACTGGTTCACTTACGCGCCCGATGACTCCGGCCGCCAGGCCTGGATGATCGGTGACGGCCATTTCGACGAAAGCCCCATCGACGACTCCGGCGCCTCCATTGGTGTGCCTCCCCCGCCACCCCCGGACGCCGTGGTGGCCCGGATCGAAATCGATCCGCTCATGCAGCCGGTCGGCAGCGTGCTCGGCCCGGATTTCGACAGCGAGGCGGTCGAGCGCGTCGAATGGGGCAGCCTCGCGCTGGAATTCCATGCCGACGGCACCGGCCACGTGTCCTGGGACAGTACATTCGAGGATTTCGGCAGCGGCGGCTACGCCATCGAACGGCTGGCCCGACCGATGCTGGCCGAATGTGATTGAGGCCGAAGTTGCGGAGGTCAGAGGCCGGAGGTCCGAACCTAACCTGAAACCTCAGACCTGGTAAGGAATCAGCACTGCCGGTTGCCCTCCCGGCTGAAAATCCCGGGTATTGCGCGTAACCAATGTCAGCTCGTGCTGAATGGCGATGGCCGCCTGGATGGCATCGGGAAGTTTCCAGCGTTCGCGGCGGCGAAGCCGGGCGGCGAGATCCGCGATATCGACCGTGACCGGCAGCGTCGGAAAGTGGTTGAGCAGGCGGGTAGCCATCTCGCTGGCCTGTTCATCGCAGCCTGCAAGCACCTCGGCCCGGGTGATGACGGAAACAGCACACCGCGCTGCCTGCTCGGTTAGAAAGTCGGTGGCAGAAGAGATGCCATTGAGGTGGTCGATCACGATGACCGAGTCGATCAGTTTCTTCAAGACCGTTCGTCCCACTCGCTGCGCATGCGCTGCTGCCAGTCCAGTCCGTCACCGCGACGCCATAGCCCGGCGCTGTCTTTCAAGGCCTGATCGAAATCGGGCCGTTCAGCCGCTTCCTGGCGCACGCGGTATTCGTTGACCGCCTCGGCCACCAGGCTGGTCATGGAAACCCGGCGCTGCCGAGCCTGCCGATCGAGCCAGCGCTTGTCGTCGTCGTTCAGGCTGATTATTGTTCTGGGCATGCAGCTATGATATCACGTGCCGATCAATCCGATATCACCTGCACGGGTGGTTACCTGGCAGCGATTTCCAGCCCCCTGCGGGGCCTGACGCCCTGCCCGTTGGCACCCTCGAACTCGAACGGCACCGAGACCAGTTCCATGTCGCGGTTTTTCTGGATGACGAAATGCAGGTGGGGACCGGTGGAGAAGCCGGTGTTGCCGGACTTGGCGATCAACTGGCCGCGGCGCACGCGCTGGCCCGGACTCACCCGCACCCCGGCGTAGTCGAGGTGGGCGTAGACGGCCATGGTGCCATCGTCGTGCAGGATGCGCACGTAGTTGGCGCGGTTGCCGTAACGCTCGAAACGGGTGCCCGCGCCGTGGAACCAGCGCGCCTGGTCCATGACCACGCCGCCTCGGGCAGCGTGCACCGGGGTGCCGATCGGCATGGCGATATCCACGGCGTGATACGAGCTGGCCGACTGGTGGGTGTGCTCGCCACCGAATGCCTGGCCGATTTCGAAAGCCACGCCGGGCGCGAACGGCGCCCGGTAGGGCCGCTCGGGTGCGTGCTGAATTCCCGGTTCACCCGGCACGGAGACCGTCTCCAACCGGTAGCTCCAGGCCTGGCGGTCATCGATCGCGCCGACGGTGAGCAATTCGCGTTCGCTGTCGGCCGCCAGCACGAAATTTTCCGGGAGTTCGGGGTGGGTGACCACGTTGTCGGACTCGGCCAGGGCCACGCGCACGGCCAGCGGCCCGTGCATTCGGTTGCGAAACAGCCACTGCGGCGCCGCCTCCGGGCCAACCTGGCGAATCGACAGCGCCGACTCGGGCTCGGCGATGGCCTTTTGTACCGTCACCTCCCGATCGGTTTGTGGCTCGCGGTCGGTGAAATGGGTGATGCCGTGTTCGTCTTCGTAGATGTACATCGTCTGGCCGAACACCGGCAATGCGGCCAGCGCCAGAAGCGCCACCGCAAGCAACAGCAGCCCGGATTTCACGCCAACACCAACCGCCATATCACCTTTCACCTTTCACCTTTCACCT
>CAYQJJ010000193.1:0-1714 GCA_964417745.1 uncultured Wenzhouxiangella sp. | reverse complement strand
TCACCTTTCACCTTTCACCTTTCACCTAACACTCGATCACGTTCACCGCCAATCCGCCGCGCGAGGTTTCCTTGTACTTCGACTTCATGTCACGACCGGTATCACGCATGGTCTTGATGACGCGATCGAGCGACACGTGGTGCTTGCCGTCGCCGACCATCGCCATACGCATGGCGTTGACTGCCTTGACCGCGCCCATGGCGTTGCGTTCAATGCAGGGGATCTGCACCAGCCCGCCGACCGGGTCGCAGGTCAGGCCGAGGTTGTGCTCCATGCCGATTTCAGCAGCATTCTCGACCTGTTCGACGCTGCCACCGACAACCGCCGTCAGGGCACCGGCGGCCATCGAACAGGCCACGCCCACCTCGCCCTGGCAGCCGACTTCGGCGCCGGAGATGGAGGCATTTTCCTTGTACAGCAGGCCGATCGCACCGGCGGTAAGCAGGAACTCGACGATACCGTCTTCCGAGGCGCCGTCGATGAAGTGATGATAGTAGTGCAGCACCGCCGGGATGATGCCGGCCGCGCCGTTGGTCGGTGCGGTGACCACCCGTCCGCCGGCGGCGTTTTCCTCGTTGACGGCCAGGGCGTAGAGGTTGATCCAGTCGAGCGAATCGAGCTCGTCGTGGCGAGCGCGCTCGCGCAGCCGGGCGTAAAGCGCCGGGGCACGGCGCGCGACCCGCAGCCCGCCGGGCAGGCTGCCGGACTGCTCGAAGCCCCGGCGCACGCAGTCGCGCATCGCCTGCCAGATGGTCAGCAGCCCGCTGCGTACCGCCTCGTCCTCGCGCCAGGCCCGCTCGTTGGCCAGCATCAGCTCGCCGATGCTCAGGTCGTTTTCCAGGCATAGCGTGAGCAACTCGTCGGCGCTGGAAAACGCGAACGGCAGCTCGGTGTCGTCGGGCATGATGCGATCGGCGGCGGCTTCGTCGGGATTGACCACGAAACCGCCACCGACCGAGTAATAATCCCCGGTTCGCAGCACCTCGCCGGCACGATCGTAGGCGGTAAATCGCATGCCATTGGAGTGATGGGGCAGACGCTGGCGTTTGTGGAAGACCAGGTCGCGACGCAGATCGATCGGTACGCTGTGGCTGCCGGCCAGGCGCAGGGCACCGTCTTGCTGTACTGCATCCATGCGCGGGGCGATATGGTCAGGGTCGATGCTGTCCGGCGCTTCGCCTTCCAGGCCCAGGACAACGGCGCGGTCGGTGCCGTGGCCGCGACCGGTGTGGCCGAGCGAGCCGAACAATTCGATGCGAACGCGCGCCACGCGCTCGAGCTGGCTGTCGCGCACCAGCCGCGACACGAAGATTCCGGCCGCGCGCATCGGCCCCACGGTGTGCGAGCTCGAGGGCCCGATGCCAATCTTGAACAGGTCGAATACGCTCACAGCCATGCCACCGAGTGTAATACGGAAACCGTTCCCACTGGACGCTGGCGCGCGACAATGGAATACTTGCCGATTCCTGGATTGCGAACACCTGGCGATGAACCTGATCCTGTATTCGAGAGCCGACTGCGAGCTGTGCGGCAAGGCCGAGGCCCTGCTCGCCGAGGGTGGCCTGAGCAAGGCCTACGAGATCGTCGATATCGAGTCCGATGTCGAACTGCTCAAGCGCTACCACGACCAGATCCCGGTGCTGCTCAACCGCGATACCGGCGAGAAGCTGACCTGGCCCTTTACCGTTTCCCAGGTGCGCGACCTGGCCAATGT
>CAYQJJ010000192.1:0-5875 GCA_964417745.1 uncultured Wenzhouxiangella sp. | reverse complement strand
AGGTCGATGTCCAGTTCGTCGCAGGCGTTGAGGATGCCCTCGGCCGGCCGTCCTTCGCTCAGCTCGACGGCCACTTCGATGCCGGTTAGCTCCGGCAGTGCGGCGATGCCTTCCAGGTAGCGCCGCGCCTGGATCTTTCGCATCTGCCAGTCAAAGCACTCGCGACCGGCCTGCTCGTCAGACCCGGACAATACCTGCGCCAGAAACAGCCGCGCGCCGAAAACCCTTGCCAGTTCGGCAGCATGCTTGACCGCAGCTTCAGCTTCACTCGAACCATCGAGAGCGAGCAGAATTCTCTTGAATGCCATACCAAAGCACCAGAACCCCAAGCTTCAATATAGCGCATTTTGACGCAGTGATTCGCTTCAGCCCAGCGTATTCATGACCCAGCCTACTGCGACGAGTCCAAACCCCGCATCTGCGGCCTTTCACTCGGTCGCAAGTCCTCACCGTAACTACGGCTACGCTTCCGGCTTGCTCGGTCGCGAAAGCCCACATCTACGGGGTCTGGCGCCGTCTCGCTACGGCCGGGTCATGAATACGCTGGGCTCAGGCCGGAAAACGGCCTGAGGGGTGTTTCATTGCTGCCTTCGAGCCGTTGCCGGAATCAGCCGCATTTCGAGTAACCACAGGCCAGGCAGGTCTGGCAGCCATCGAGGATGACCATCGCCTTGGTATGGCACTTGTGGCATAGCGTGGCCGAGGCCGGGAACGAAGCCTCGGCACCGGATTCGGCCTCAGCTACGGTTTTTTTTTCCGTCCCGTCCTGCTCGCGCGCTTCGATTTCGGCGCGTTTTTCGCGCAGCGCAAGCTGCTGCTGCTCGCTGAGCTCGTCGGGCTCGAGCATGCCGATGCGCTTGAGGTGGTGCTCGACCACGGCGCCGATGTCGGCCACGATGGAGGGCACGAATCGGCCGCCGGGCTTGAAATAGCCGCCCTTGGGATCGAACACGGCCTGCAGTTCCTCGGACAGGAAGGTGACATCGCCGCCCTTGCGGAATACCGCCGACATGACCCGAGTCAGCGCAACGATCCACTGGAAGTGGTCCATGTTCTTGGAGTTGATGAAGATCTCGAACGGCCGGCGCTGCTCGTGTTCGGTGCCCATGTTGAGCACGATGTCGTTGATGGTCACGTACAGCGCATGATCATCGAGCGGGGTCCGGATCTTGTAGGTGGCCCCCTCCAGGCACTCCATGCCCTCCGGGCGCTCGAGCTTTTCGTGCATCCGGATGATCTCGGCCTTTTCCGGCCGGGCCTGCTCCGAGGACTGCGCGTCGGGCTTGCTGTCGGTGTCCTTGTCGCGCACCTGATAGCCAACGATTTTTTTGTCGATTCGCACTGTCATGATCAGAATTTCCCGTAGTAGCCTTCCTTGAGCGCATCAAACAGATTCGCGGCGGTATGGCTTTCGCCATCGTATTCGACCGGCTCGTTACCCTTGAGCTCGATCGTCGAGCCGTCTTCGAGTTCGAAGACATAGGTGGTCGATTCAAGATCCTTTTCGGTGACCAGCACGCCCTGGAAGGCCTGGGGATTGAACCGGAAAGTGGTGCATCCCTTCAGCCCCTGCTCCCAGGCGAACAGGTAGATATCCTTGAAATCCTCGTAAGGATATTCAGTCGGCACGTTGGCGGTCTTGGAAATCGATGAGTCGATCCACTTCTGGGCTGCGGCCTGGATGGCGACGTGCTCTTTCGGCGAGATCGCCTCGGCGGTCACGAAATAGTCCGGCAGCTCCGCCTCGGGCGTTTCGGCATACGGCATCGCGGCCGGGTTGACCAGGGTCCGATAGGCCAGCAGCTCGTAGGAGTAGACGCTGACTTTTTCCTTGCTCTTGCGCCCCTCGCGAATCACGTTGCGATTGTAGTGATGGGCGAAGCTCGGCTCAATGCCATTGGAGGCGTTGTTGGCCAGCGACAGCGAGATGGTGCCGGTCGGCGCGATCGAACTGTGATGGGTAAAGCGCGCGCCAACCTCGGCCAGTTGATCGACCAGTTCGGGCGCGACCTCGGCTACTTTTTGCATGTACCGGCTGTAGCGTGCGTGCAGGATGCGGCCGGGGACGCGATCGCCGACCTTGTAGCCGTCCCGGACCATCTCCGGACGCAGCCGCAGCATGTGCGCGGTAACCTCGAAGTCGTCTTCCATGACAGGCGCCGGGCCTTTTTCACGCGCCAGTTCCAGGCCACTTTCCCAGCCGGCGACGGCCATTTCACGCGCGACCTTTTCGGTGAACTCCAGCGAATCGGGCGCCCCGTAGCGCTTGCGCAGCATGGTCAGTGCCGAGCCGAGACCCAGGAACCCCATGCCGTGGCGGCGCTTGTATTCGATCTCGCGGCGCTGCTGCTCCAGCGGCAGACCGTTGATTTCGACTACGTTGTCGAGCATGCGCGTGAAGATGCGCACGGTGCGTCGATACTCGTCCCAGTCAAAGTGCGCATTGTCACTGAACGGCTCGACCACGAAACGCGTCAGGTTGATCGAGCCCAGCAGGCAGGCGCCGTAGGGCGGCAGCGGCTGTTCCCCGCAAGGGTTGGTCGCGCGAATGTTCTCGCACCACCAGTTGTTGTTCTGCTCGTTGACCCGGTCGACCAGGACAAAGCCGGGTTCGGCGTAGTCGTAGGTGGAGGTCATGATCAGGTTCCAGAGCCGGCGGGCCGGCACGCGGTCGTAAACGCGGCAGGCCACCCGGCCCTCGTCATCGACAACGTAGCCGTCGTGAATCGGCCAGTCGCGCCAGATCACCTGCTCCGGGTCGGCCAGATCGAGCTCGCCGGACTCGGTCTCGAGAACCGGAAACAGCAGCGGCCATTGATCGTCGTCGCGCACGGCATGAACGAAGTCGTCGGTGATGAGCAGCGAACAGTTGAACTGGCGCAGCACCCCGTTCTCGCGCTTGGCCTTGATGAAATCCATCACGTCGGGGTGGGAGATGTCGAAGGTCGCCATCTGTGCACCGCGCCGGCCGCCGGCCGAGGAGACGGTAAAACACATCTTGTCGTAGATGTCCATGAACGACATCGGCCCGGAAGTATGGGCCCCGGCACCGGACACATAAGCGCCCTTGGGCCGCAGCGTGGAGAACTCGTAGCCGATGCCGCAGCCGGCCTTGAGGGTCAGGCCGGCCTCGTGGACTTTGCCGAGAATGGCATTCATCGAGTCGCCGACGGTTCCGGAAACCGTGCAGTTGATCGTCGAAGTGGCCGGCTTGTGATCCAGCGCACCGGCGTTGGAGGTGATACGGCCGGCCGGAATGGCACCGCGCCTGAGCGCCCAGAGAAATTCGCGATACCAGAGCTCTCGAGCCTCGGGCTTGGTCTCGACGTCGGCCAGCGCGCGCGCAACCCGCTTGTACGTGTCGTCGATTTCGCGATCGATGATGTCCCCCGTTTTGGACTTCAGACGATACTTCTTGTCCCAGATATCCAGGGACGCTTCCTGGAAGGCAATTTCCGGGAGCGCAGCCGTCAAAGCTTCTGCCGAAACGCTCATGGCGCAACCTCTTGATTATTGAATTATCTAACAAGTTATGCACAGGTTCTCAACCGCCTTGTGCACAATCTTTAGTAGTGATTCTCTATCCGCCACACAACATGTTGTGTTCGGGTACGATACCCTCTCTGTCCGGCCGGTGCAAGCCCCGGCCGCCTGCCTCGCCCTTTTATGCCGGAGCCGGCGATGTTCGAGATCGTTCTGTTCGAGCCCGAGATTCCTCCCAATACCGGCAACATCATGCGCCTGTGCGCCAACGCACCGGCCCGCCTGCACCTGGTCGAGCCGCTGGGATTCCGGCTCGACGACAAGCGTCTCCGGCGGGCCGGGCTGGACTATCGGGACCAGGCAAACGTCTGTCGCCACGCCAGCCTCGACGCCTGCGCCGAGGCGCTCGGACCGCGGCGACGCTGGGTGACGCTGACCACGCGTGGCGAGCGCTGCTACAGTGACTGGGCGTACAGCCCGGGGGATGTGATGGTGTTCGGGCCCGAAACCCGTGGCCTGCCCGCGGCGGTTCTGGAGTCGTTCGCTCCGCAGACCCGGCTGGTCATTCCGCAGTTGCCGGGATCACGCAGCATCAATCTGTCCAATGCCGTGGGCATCGTGCTCTGGGAGGCCTGGCGTCAGAACGCCTTTTCCGGGCAGGCTACTCGGTCTCGCGCTTGAGCTCGCGCTCCATGAGGATCTGCACGCCCTTGCGCGCGTCCCAGCCCTTGAACAGGATGCCGTGAACCTGCTCGGCGATCGGCATTTCGACCTGCAGGCTGTTGGCCAGGCGCATTGTTTCCTCGGCAGTCTTGATGCCTTCGACCACCTGGCCAATCTCGGCGACGGCCTCGTCGGCGCCTTTGCCCTGCCCCAGCGCCAGGCCGAGGCGGCGGTTGCGCGACAGATCGCCGGTGCAGGTCAGCACCAGGTCGCCGATGCCGGCCAGCCCGATCAGGGTGCGCGGATCGGCTTTCAGGGCCTTGCCCAGGCGCATCATTTCGGCCAGTCCTCGGGTGATCAGGGCCGCCCGGGTGTTCGAGCCCAGTTCCAGCCCGTCGGCAATGCCGCAGGCCACGGCCAGCACGTTCTTGATGGCTCCGCCGAGTTCGGCGCCGACCAGGTCGGACGTGTAGTAAGCACGGAAACTCTTGCCATGCAGCAAACCGGCCCAGGCCTCGCCGAACTCGGGATCGCTGGCGGCCACGGAGACCGCTGTCGGAAGCCCGGCAGCCACCTCCCGCGCGAACGATGGCCCTGAAATCAGCGCCAGCGGAATCGCATCACCGACAATTTCCTCGGCAACCAGGTGCAGCAGCCGACCGCTGCCGGGCTCGAAACCCTTCGACGCCCAGGCCAGGCCGATATGCGGGGTGATGCGCGGTGCAATCTGCTCGAGCGTGTCCGAGAACGCGTGGCTGGGCGTGGCCACCAGCACCCGATCGACACCATCCAGGCAGGCGTGCGCATCGGCGTCGACGCGGATATTGTCTGGCAGCGGATGGTCAGGCAGGTAGCGCTGATTGATCCGGTCGCGCTGCATGCGCTCGGCCTGGTCGGCATCGCGCGCCCACAGGCGCACCTCGTGGCCGACGCGTCCGAGCTGCATGGCCAGGGCCGTGCCCCACGACCCGGCACCGAGAACCGCGACCGACTGGGTCATTGCTGACCGTCGGCGCCGTTACCGGCTTCGCCCTTGGCCTGAGCATCGGCCAGGCGCTGGCGGAAAATGGCCTCGAAGTTGATCGTCTGCATCGGCGGCAGATAGAAACCACCGGCAGTCACCATGTTCGCAATCTGAGCGCGGTTGTACGGATAGAGCACGTTCGGGCACAGCACGTTGACCACGTAGGGCAGCTGTTCTTCGCCGAACCCGGAAAACTGGAAGATGCCGCCGTACTGGACTTCGCACAAAAAGGCGGTCTTCTCACCCTGCTTGGCGGTCACGGTTACGGTCAGGATGACCTCCACCCGGGAATCATCGAGCTGGTTGGTGCGCTGGGAAAGGTTGAGATTGACGTCGGGTTGACCTTCGGACTGGTCGAGTTCCTGCGGCGACTTGGCCTCGAAGGAACAGTCCTTCAGAAAAATGTGCTGGACGGCCATCTGGGCATCCGGCGACTGCTTGTTGCCGGCCTGGGCGCCGGCCGTGGATTCCTGGTTTTCTTCTGCCATCTTTTTGATCCTGAATTTGGGTAAGGTTTAGTTTATAACTATCTGAAAAATTTATTTAAGGGAGTGTTCCGGCTAATTGGCCGGGCCCCGGCTGCGCTCGCCCGAGGGCTGGTTCCGGGCTTCGGAATCGGGCTCGGAGTGATCATCCACTCCGGTGTCATCTGCAGAAGACTCGTCTGCCGGTTCGACCAGCTCGCCCTCGACCGCCTCGGTGGGC
>CAYQJJ010000191.1:214-5878 GCA_964417745.1 uncultured Wenzhouxiangella sp. | reverse complement strand
ACGAAGCCCACCGCGGCGAAACCATCAACTTCGTGTTCGTGACCGACGAGCGCGGACGCCTGCTCGATGCCATCAAACTCAAGGATTTCATTCTCGCGCGCCAGGATGCCCGGGTACAGAAGCTCATGGACGAGGAGTTCTACTCGGTACAGGCCTCGGCCGACCGGGAGGAGGCCGTCCAGGTCATCCAGCATTACGACATCAACACCCTGGCAGTAACCGACAAGAACGGCATGCTGCTCGGCATCGTCACCGTCGACGACATCATGGACGTCGCCCAGGAGGAATTCACCGAGGATTTCCACAAACTGGGTGCGACCGGGTCGGTCAATGTCTCGATCCGGGAAGCCAGCGCCGGGTTTCTCTACCGCAAACGCATCGGCTGGCTGATGATCCTGGTTCTGGTCAACCTGGTTTCCGGCATCGCCATCGGGCTGTTCGAAGCGGCCATCGAGGCGGTGGTCGCACTGGTGTTCTTCCTGCCGCTGATCATCGCCAGCAGCGGTAATGCCGGCAGCCAGTCGGCAACCCTGATGGTGCGCGCCCTGGCCACGGGCGACGTCGAGGCCAAGGACTGGCTGTGGCTCTGGGGCAAGGAATTTACCGTTGCGCTCGCGCTCGGCGTGACCATGGGGCTTGCCGTTTCGCTGATCGGCATGTGGCGGGGCGGCCCCACCCTGGGCACCGAGTTGGCCATGGTCGTCGGCCTGGCGATGCTGGCGGTCGTCATCATGGGCGCCATGCTCGGCATGCTGCTGCCGTTCATCCTGGAGCGGCTGGACATGGACCCGGCCACCGCCAGCACGCCGCTGATCACCTCCGTCGCCGACGTTGTGGGGATCCTGATCTACTTCTCGATCGCCAGCGCGATCCTGACCTTGCCAAGCCCCGCCACCTGACTCGGAAACCCCGGAACAAGCCTGCATGGGCACGCAAGCACAGGTGGTAACGCAGGGGCGGTTCTCCCGCAGGGCAGGAAGCCCTGAGCGCAGGTCTTTTCGGGATCAGCCGGAGTGGCTTCGGAAACGGCCGAAGCAAACCTGGTAATTCAGGCCGCCGTCACCGCGTCCAGACGCCTGCGCCACAGGTAAAAGCGCATCGGGGGCACATTGAGCGGCTCGAACTCGAATTCGAACTCACCCAGAATCGGCCTGCCAAGCCGGCCGACCAGACCACGGAACTGATAGGCCAGAAAACGCCCGTTTTCGGGCAGCGCATCGCGCACGGCCTCGATGATCCCGCTGGCCGTCTCGCGCGGCATGGTCGAAAAGGGAATGCCCGAAATCACCACATCGGGTGACGGCAGGCCGTATTGCTTCAGAATCGCCTCGAGGTCTTCGGCGCTGCCGGTGTGTGCAACCAGGCGCGGATCGCCCAACTGTTCGAGAATGGCGGTGAATTCCGCATCCACCTCGATGGTCAGCAGCCGCGCGTCGGCCGGCATCGCCTCGAGAATCGCCCGGGTCGTGCCCCCGGTGCCCGGCCCGAGTTCGACCACGCACTTGACCCCTTCGAGCTCGGCCATGTTGATGATCCGCCGCTCCATGAACCGCGAACTCGGGATGATCGAACCGACCTCACCGGGATTGCGGATAAAGCCGCGAAAAAAATCCACCCCGCGCACCGAGCGTCGAGGACGTACTTTCCGGGAATCTTCCAAACCGTGATCCTTCACGAGCCGCGCTGCCGAAGCTCATGCGTTGACTAAGATAATCGACAATTCTATCAGGCCCGGCGGTTTACCCATAGCCCCAATCGGAGTACAATTTCGCACTGACTTTCGGCAGGCAGCAATTCGCAGCCGCCAACCCCGCCCGAAATGAGCGGTGGCGAAAGTACAGACCTGGTTCAGAGAGATGGCCGAGTGGCTGACCCGAGCGTAGCGAGGACGATGTAGCGTTCGCCTCGCGAACGGTACAACCCGGAGCGAAGCGGAGGGCAAGCGCCAAAGGCGCGCAGTCAATCCCTCCCTCTCACGATCCGCAAGGATCGTCAGTTCCTTCAGGAACTGCGCCAGCACCAGCGAATGGATGCGACAATAGAGTTTCCGGAGAGGTGGCCGAGTGGCTGAAGGCGCTCCCTCAGCTCAAGGGAGTATGGGGTTTGTAGCCTCATCGAGGGTTCGAACCGAGCCCCAGGCGAGCTCGCTGATGCGCAGCATCAGCCATCCCTCCGCGGTCCGACAGGACCGCCCGATCTGGTAGCATTCGCTTTTCCTCCTGCAATCGGAGGCGACAACAAGTTTCGGAGAGGTGGCCGAGTGGCTGAAGGCGCTCCCTCAGCTCAAGGGAGTATGGGGTTTGTAGCCTCATCGAGGGTTCGAACCGAGCCCCAGGCGAGCTCGCTGATGCGCAGCATCAGCCATCCCTCCGCGGTCCGACAGGACCGCCCGATCTGGTAGCATTCGCTTTTCCTCCTGCAATCGGAGGCGACAACAAGTTTCGGAGAGGTGGCCGAGTGGCTGAAGGCGCTCCCCTGCTAAGGGAGTATGGGGTTTGTAGCCTCATCGAGGGTTCGAATCCCTCCCTCTCCGCCATTCAATAAAATACCCCGCCCCGCGCGGGGTTTTTTATTAACTGGTGGAAAGGGCGCCCGGATGAGAACCCCGGTTCGACCCGAGTGCCAGCGAGGACGATGCGCGCAGCGCACCCGAAGGGCAAGCGCCAAAGGCGCGCAGTCAATCCCTCCCTCTCCGCCATTTAATAAAGAACCCCGCCCCGCGCGGGGTTTTTTGTTGCCCCCCTACTTCCAAGGCGGCTCCACCCCATCGACCCGGTACTCCCGCCCAAGCGCCCGGGTCAGATTGATACAGGCAAAAATCAGAATTACCGCCACCGGCAAGCCGGCCGTGATCGATCCGGTCTGAAGGCTGTCGAGCGCCATTTCTCCGCCGACCACCAGCAGCGTGGCCGCCACGGCACCCTCGGTAATTCCCCAGATCACGCGCTGTCGGCGCGGTGAATGCTTGCTGCCGCGCGAAATCAGGGCATCGATCACATGGGTCCCCGAATCCGAGGAAGTGATGAAATAGGTCGCGATCAGCAGCGTTGCCAGCCCCGAGGACAGGGTCGCCAGGGGCAATTCACCGAGCAGCGCATACAAGGCCACCGTGGTGTCTTCGGCCACCGCCGCGGCGATGCCGGCCCCCTCCCCGACCAGCTCCAGATTGAGCGCCGTACCACCGAAAGCGGCCATCCAGACGAACACGAACAGCGTCGGCAGCGCGAGCACCCCACCGATGAACTGGCGGATGGTCCGCCCCCGCGAGATCCGGGCGATGAAAATGCCAACGAAGGGCGACCAGGCAATCCACCAGGCCCAGTAGAACATGGTCCAGTCCTTCTGCCACTGCGACCCGCCGAAGGCATCGGCCCTCAGGCTCATTGCAACAAGTTGCTGAAAATAGCCGCCAGTGCTGTCGAGCAGAAAGCGCAGGATGAACAGCGTCGGCCCGGCAATGATGACGAACAGCAATACGCTCATTGCCAGGCTGAGATTGAATACGCTCAGCCATTTCAGCCCACGATCGAGCCCCGAAATCACCGACAGCACGGCCACCGCCGTGATCGATCCGATGATGCCGACCTGGAACCAGGGCGAGACCGGCAGTCCGACGAGCACATTGAGCCCGGTATTGAGCTGCATGGCGCCGAAGCCGAGCGAGGTCGCCAGGCCGAACAAGGTCCCGAATACCGCCAGGATATCGATAGCGTGCCCGATCGGACCGTAGATCCGGTCGCCGAGCAGCGGGTAGAAGATCGATCGGATGGTCAGCGGCAGGCGGTGCCGAAAGCTGAAATAGGCGACCGACAAACCCAGCACTACATACACCGCCCAGGCGTGCAGTCCCCAGTGGAAAAACGTGTAGATCATGGCCTGCACGGCCGCCTCTTCCGTGCCGCCCTCGCCGACCGGCGGGTTCTGGAAGTGCAGAACCGGCTCGGCGACGCTCCAGAACACCAGCCCGATGCCCATGCCGGCCGAAAACAGCATGGAAAACCAGGCCAGGAAGCCGAACTTGGGGCGCTCGTCGGGCTGGCCGAGCCGGATGGCACCGTAGCGGCTCAGCGCCAGCCAGATCAGAAACACCAGAAACCCCGTCACCGAGAGCAGGTAGACCCAGCCGAAGTACTCGGTGATGAACGCCTGGACCGCGGCAAACGCGGTCGAGGCGGTGCCCGGCAGCAGCGTGCCGAACAGCACAAAGCTCAACACCATGACGCCGGAAATGGAAAAAACCACCGGGTTGACGGTGGCAAAAAAAGCGCGCGAGCGCTGGCCCATAAAATCCTCCCGAAAAAAGAAGTCAGGCCCGAACGATGTCAGGCCTCATCCGGCCGCTGCGAATAGCCTTCCAGAACCGCCCGCTCCAGCTCGTGGCCCTGGATGGCCGTATCGAGGCGTTCCCGATTCGCCCCCGCGGGCAAGGACAGCTCGCAATCGAGCGCGATCAGGATAAACCGGAAGCGCTGTCGCCCTTCCGGTGGAGCCGGGCCGGTATACCCGAGTTTACCGAACGCATCCCTGCCCCGGACCCAGCCCATCGGCTGCGACACCGAATCGATATAGCGCGTATCCGGTGGGATATTCCACACCAGCCAGTGAGTCAGCGCGCCGACCGGAGAGTCGAGATTTTCGAGAATCAGCGCGAGGCTGGCGGCATTTTCGGGCACCTCGGCGATTTCCAGCGGCGGGATTTCATTGAGTCCGGGCGCCGCGAAGCGCCAGGGAATCTCGCCGCCCTCATCGAATGCTCGGCTGCTCAGTTCCATGGTCAAGCCTCCATCATCATTCCTCGGGCGCCCACCGGGCGCCCGAGCCATTCCTATTCGGCGTTATCAGCCTCTGCCTTGGTGTCATGACGGGTCCCGGCCGGGTGCTCGGGTGGCGCATAGACCGTGTACAGGCGCAGCGGCCGCGACCCGGTATTGATGAAATTGTGCTCGACGCCGGCATGGACAAACACCAGGTCGTTGACGCCGACCTCGCGGGCCTGGCCTTCGAGCACAGCCTGCCCGTTGCCCTCCACGAACACCAGGATCTGATCATGCCCCTCGTGAACCTCGGCGCCGATTTCCTCGCCGGGCTGGATGGTCATCAGAACCACCTGGCATTCCTTGCCGGTGATCACTTCATCACGAAACGCATCGCTGTTCATCGCCCGCTTGACGATGGGCACGATGGCCTTGTCGACATCAGACATCTTGCACACTCCTTGTTCGGCTCAACTCTCGAGTATGAACTGTAACGCAATCGGGTAAATTGTGGCGTTGTCGGTTGGGATCACCCCCGTCCACTCCGGAGGCTTGTTGCTGCTGCCGGGAATCGTGGCTGAGTCAGGTGTGTATTCAGGTTTCATTGCATTGCGGAGAGGGAGGGATTGCTGCGCCCGCATTCTGCGGGCTGGCCCTTCGGGCTGGCGCTGTGCGCCAGCGAGCTCGCCTGCGGCTCGGTTCGAACCCTCTGGTCGGGTTCGATTCCCTCCTGGATCCGCCTTACGGGCATAAAAAAACCCCGAGTTTTCGGGGCTTTTATAAATGGCGGAGAGGGAGGGATTGACTGCGCGCCTTTGGCGCTTGCCCTCCGCTTCGCTACGGGTTGCTTCGCATCGAGCTCGCCTGCGGCTCGGTTCGAACCCTCTGGTCGGGTTCGATTCCCTCCTGG
>CAYQJJ010000191.1:0-114 GCA_964417745.1 uncultured Wenzhouxiangella sp. | reverse complement strand
GCGCCTTTGGCGCTTGCCCTCCGCTTCGCTACGGGTTGCTTCGCATCGAGCTCGCTGGCGCTCGGTTCGAACCCTCGAACGGGGGTTACCCGTTAACGGTTTTCGAGACCGCCG